>DWZA01000050.1 GCA_019118365.1 Candidatus Lachnoclostridium stercoravium
CCCATATCTTATATGATCCCGTAAAGCTCGGACAGCAGCATGGTCTTCTTCGCCCAGTTATAATTCGTCCGAACCTCGTTCATCCTTTCTCCGCCAAAACTTTTTCCCACCTGAATCCCGCTGTTGTCCCAGTTTAAGATCGCCTTCGCGTCCTCATAATCCTTGCTGGTGACTTTGAGCATCTCGTTTACCACCGGGATCTGCTTGGGGTGGATCACAGTCTTTCCGATGAAACCGTTCAGCCGGTCCAGTTTCAGTTCCTGCATAAGCCCCCGCTTCCATTCGTGATTGTCGCTGGAGAAGAACTCCCATACCGGGCCGGATACCACGTAATCCCTGGAAAATACAGTCAGGATATCTCCTAAAAGCTGAGCGATAGGCAGGATATCATAGATCGTCTCGTCATAATGCCTGCGGGCCGCAAATTCATTGGAAAAGTCATTGCCGCCCACCCGCACGTTCAGCACCAGGTCTTCCATAGCATCCACCTGATCCCGGATCTTGCCCAGGATCCCCATCCTGGTCCTGAAATCCACGATATCCCTGCTTTCCAGGATCGGCATCATATAGATCTTCCGATCCGACATTTCATTGATCCGGATCATCTCCTGATTATAGGCCGCCGCGTTTGATACGGTATATTTGGGGAAAATAAATCCTGTAAATATTTCCCGGTAAGGCCGGATCCGCTTCCACACCCGCTGCATCTGTTCCGGCTCTCTCACCCGGATAAAAAGCTTCGGCAGGTAAACGTCCCTTTCCTGTCTGGCCTCAAACAGCTGTCGCAGAGTCTCGCCCGCCTGTTTTTCCGCAGTCTCCACCATATCCGGAGCGATCGTATCTTCCAGGCACAGAGCCAGCGAATACTTATCCCCCAGAGTTCCCCCAAGGATCGTCCGGCCGATCTTGTTATTTAATGCCGGAGAATATAAAAGAGCCCCGACGCTGTATTTCATCTCAACATTCTCGATCAAGATCCTCTTCCTCGCTTCTTTTTTCTAATATATTGCAGATCTCATCTGCAAACACTCCCGCACATATTTTCTTTTCATTTCCAAATATCTGTAAAAGACCGTCAGCCGCCGATCCTTCTGGATCACGCAGCCGCCCGATCCCCTCCTGAAGGCCAGGCGGATAAAAGCAGATATCTGCCCGCGCAAGCATCGGAAGGTCAAATTCGCTGTCCCCGGCCGCCATACAGCTTTTTTTCCGGCTCCGGCTCATATATCTCCTGACCGCCGTCCCCTTATCCAACGGTTTTGGAAAACAGTACACCTTCCTGGAATCTCTCAGGATCTGAACCTGGGACAGATCCGCCTGCTCCCGCAGCATCTGAAAGACCTTATCCGCCTTTTCCGCTGCTTTAATATAGAATAAAAACGGCTCCTCTGCCGCCACTGCCTCTTCTCCCATGGTGCTTTTGGAAAATTCCAGCAGTTTAAGGAAGGCCGGCCTGGCTTTTTCCGCCAGCTTTAAGGACTCTTCTGTCCAGGACCGATCCTCCCTGCCGTCATGGAGAAGGAAAGCCCCGTTGCAGACCAGGGCGTCGCGCCATCCTAACAGCCGGAAAGCCGGCTGCAGCCTTTCATACTGTCTTCGCGTCCTGGTAGTGACCGGAATCACGTCCAGCCAGCTCTGGCTCTGGAAAAAGGCATAGGACCGGCCAGTCATGAAGCTTTGTTTTTTTCCGTTCAATTCCTCTACCCATATCCTGGGAACGCCAAAGTCATGGCGGTGGGAATAGATCAGAGTATTGTCCAGATCCGTGAAAAAAAGCTCTCTGTCTTTCATCTTAATAAAATCCTTTTGCAAACACACGGATATCCTCAAAGCCTACGGCCAGGTTCAGGTTCTGTCCGCTGTCGATACCCGCAGTGCTGATGCCGATCACCTCGCCGCACAGATTCAGCACCGCTCCTCCGGAACTTCCATGGGAGATAGGCGCGGTAAACTGTATCATGCTCACGTCGTTGATCGTCCGAAATCCGGAAATGATCCCGTCTGACACAGAATTAAAGAGCCCCAGCGGGCTTCCGATAGCGACCACCTTCTGTCCGCGTACCAGCTTTTTCCTTCCGTCATAGATAGGGATCGGAGCCAGTCGCCTCTGGATCCGTATCACCGCCAGATCCAGTTTGGGGTTATATTTTATGATCTCATCGGTTGCATATACCTGGTCGTCGTCTTCGATCCGCACTGCGTAGTGAGTTCCAGCCTGGACCACATGGCAGTTTGTAAGGATAAATCCCTTCTCGCCGATCATGATCCCGGAACCGGTAGCAGCCGGCTCTCCGGCTGCATCCAGGACGTAGATCAGCACGATGGACGACGCCAGGAGCGCCAGCTCTTCGAAAGACCGTTCTCTCTCCCTTCCGGCAGGTCTCTGAGGAGTCTGTTCCACAGGTTTCTGCCGCGGCGCCCGCTCCGGGATCTTTATGGAGGACCGCTCCAAAACAGCCGGAGCCTGGGGAACATTCTTTATGTCCGCCTTTCTCTCCCTGGCAGGAGGCGCAGGCCTCACAGGCGTATATTCCGGAATCTCCCAGCCTCCAAAAGCTCCCAGCCGGAGCGGTTCCGACAGCGCCAGGATCCTCTCCGGCGCCTTCACATCCTCTTTTTCATTGAGCAGAAGGACGTCGCAGCCAAGCAGAGTCAGAAAGTAAAAAAACAGGTATTCCTGAAGGGTCATAACGTTTGCTCCGACCACCTTTACGCTGGCATGTTCCGACCACCCTGGGATCGCGTCTTTTAACAGCGTATCCGTCCAGAACCACAGCTTGATCACATAATTTTTTACCATGGTCTCCGTCGTATTTTCATGAGCCGACCGGTACTGGCCGGCAGTCTTTTCCGTAGCAGCCGAAAGAACATCCCCAAACAGCCGGTCCGCAGGCTTTGTCTTCAGCTCGGCCTTTCCGCTTTTTTTCCAGTTCTCGTAGGCTTTCTGATAAAATCCGATATCCGCCTGGTCTGTGATCCGCGGCAGCTGCGAGATCCTCCTGTAAAAAAGCTGTCCGGCAGCGGCGGCCTGATCCATCTTCCTGTCGTTTTTCAGAATATCGGCTCCTGTATCCGCCTTTCCTCCAAGGGCACGGATAAAATAAACGTCCCTTACCCCGTTACGAAAGCCGCCTCTTACATTAAAAAATGTATCCAGGTTCTGGATCTTTATTATGTTATACCGATAAGAAATCTCTCCGTGCAATCCCTACACCTCCCTGGAAGCAGATATCATTTCAGACCTGAAAAATGGAGGGACACGTTTTAAGCGCCCCTCCTGTTGTCATGGAGTATCCGGCAAAACGCACCCGCGATACGCCTGATCGGATCCTACATATATCTCTTGGCGAAATCGCCGATGGATCCATCCGTCGTACCCTGCCCTACCGCGTTGAATTTCCATTCTCCGTTGTGGCGGTATACCTCGCCGAACAGCATAGCAGTCTGCCCGGAATAATTTTCAGTCAGGTTGTAAATGCACATCTCATTATTATTTCTCGCATCTACAAGACGGATGAACGCATTCTGGATCATTCCAAAATGCTGATTTTTCTTATGTGCCTGGTAAATATTTACCGCTAATACGATCCTGTCGTACTGCGCCGGAACCGCGTTCAGATCGATCATGATCTGCTCGTCGTCTCCGTCCCCCGCTCCTGTCAGGTTATCTCCCATATGCTTTACAGCGCCGGACATATGTGTCAGGTTGCCAAAGTAAACCACATCCCTGGTATCCAGAAGCTTTCCGTTCTGAAGCAGCAGCGCGAACGCATCGCAGTCGATGGGCTGCGGCTTCGGAGCAAAGAATCCTCTCGACTGCTGCTGAACCTCGTCCCAGCCAAGGCCGACGATGATACGGGATAATCCCGCGTTATCCTTGGACAGACTTACTTTCTGTCCCTTTTGAAGCTTTACAGACATTTGAAATCTCCTCCTATTTTCTTCCAGCTACCCACTTAAGGCCCCAGTGGAACGCCTGATCCAGCTGCTGGTGGCCCGGATAGAACTGGATGATCTTTTCTACGCTGAAGGTCTCGTCGTTCACATTTTCAAAAAGCGCAAGACCGCACATCTTATATGCGGAATTAAAGGTATCCATCTTGACTGTGATATCTTCCGCTCCCGGATACTTGATGGTAACGAGAGCGTCCGCCTGCTGCCAGTTGGCTACTCCCTGATAAATAAACGTGTATACCAGGATCCGTTTGATCTGGGCGATCTGGTTGCCGTTGATCCTTAAGTTTTCCCCAGCGGCAGAAGCGCCGGTACGGTCGTCTCCGTCAAGGGCGATGTACGGCGGGTTCGTCAGGGATCCAAAGGCGTTGCCCAGCGCCTGGACCGTTCCCTTTCTTCCGTCTTTTAACTCAAACAGGCAGCCCAGGTCCAGATCGATACCGGAGTTTCCGCCGAACAATCCTCCGAGAAATCCCTTGTTCACCGGTTTGGAATTCCAGTTTAAGTTTACAAGGATCTCTCCCAGCCCTGCGGATGAACTCTTTTTCAGGCTGACCTTCTGACCCTTTTGAAGATTAATAGCCATTTTACACTCCCCCTTAACGTGTTAGCCTACGTCGATGCCATAATTTGCGCAGATAGCAGCCAATCCTCCCTGATATCCGCTTCCGATGGCGTTAAATTTCCATTCGCCGTTGTGCTTATACAGTTCGCCGAATATAGCGGCCGTTTCAATGGAAAAGTCTTCTCCCAGATCATAGCGGAGGATCTCCTGGCCGTTTGCTTCGTCTACGATACGGATAAACGCATTGTTGATCTGTCCGAAGTTCTGCCTTCTCTCTTCCGCTTCGTAGATCGTTACTGCAAAAGCGATCTTGGTGATATTGTCCGGGACAAGGGAAAGATTGACCCTGATCTGCTCGTCGTCCCCTTCTCCTACTCCCGTAAGATTGTCGCCCTGATGGACTACGCAGCCGGACGGATGAGCGAGATTTCCATAGAAGATAAAATCCTCCTGCCTGGATACTTTTCCCATATCTGTCAGCAGGAACGCTGAAGTATCCAGATCGAAATCTCCGCCTGTATCAAACTGGTTCACATCCCATCCAAGGCCCACGATGACCTTTGATAAACCAGGGTTATCCTTTGTAAGGCTGACTTTCTGTCCTTTTTTCAAATTTACCGGCATGAACGATCACCTCCAAAAATTTTCTGCACTTTATTCTGCATCAATGCCGTAGTGGCCGCAGAGAGCCGCAAGGCCGCCCTGGAATCCGCTTCCGATCGCGTTGAACTTCCACTCGCCGTTGTGTTTGTAAAGCTCTCCTACTACGATGGCCGTCTCGATGGAGAAGTCTTCTCCAAGGTCGAAGCGTACAAGCTCCGCGCCTGTGCTCTCGTCTACGATACGGCAGAACGCGTTGGAAACCTGCCCGAAGTTCTGATGTCTTGTCTCTGCATCATAGATCGTTACAGTAAACGCGATCTTTTCAATATTAGCGGGAACCTTGCTTAAATCTACTTCGATCTGCTCGTCGTCTCCGTCGCCTTCGCCGGTCAGGTTATCTCCCATATGCTTTACAGCGCCGCTGGAGTGCTCCAGGTTGCCGTAAAAGATAAATTCTCTCTCTGTAGGGCATCTTCCGTCTGCTCCTGCAAGGAACGCGGAAGCGTCCAGGTCGAAATCAGCGCCGGAATCAAAGGCGTTGATATCCCATCCCAGACCTACCATGATCTTCCGGAGTCCTGGATTTCCTTTTGTAAGGCTGACTTTCTGTCCTTTTGATAAATTAATAGGCATAATATAAACCCTCCTTAAATAAATGAATTATTTATATAGGCAACAGTCCTGGACTGTTACTTGATCATCTTTTATTCGGCATATGGTATCTCTGGTTGAACTCCTGCTTGATAGCCTCCAGACGTTTTGCGTCCTCAACCCGCTGCTTGCGGGCGTTGTCCTGGATAGCTTTCGTCTCGTCGATGCCGTTGACGATCGTCCTCCAGGTCGTCTCCAGAGTTTCGATCTTGATAGAGCTGCCGGATGCCAGCCGTGCGGTAAGCTTGGACTGCTCTACTGTATTGCGGGCGTTCTTGATCAGCATCTCGTTTGTCTTTGCATCCAGAGCCGCCATGGATTCCGCCTGGATCCTCTGGCGCTTTAACAGGATCGCCTGGGCAAGAGCCTGCTTAAATACAGGAAGCGTAATGATGAACGCAGAATTGATCTTTCTGACCAGGTTCATGTTGGAAAACTCCATGGTCTTGATCATAGGGATGGACTGCATAGCCACGCTTTCCGCCGTCCTAAGGTCCTGAGTCCTCTGCTCTAAGAGCATCAGGCACTGATTTAAGTTGGTAATCTCAAACTGGATGGAGTTATCTCCGGTGGCTTCCATATCCGCCTGTCTCTGGGCGATGTACGCTTCGATCTCCCTGCAGCCCTGCTCTCCTGCCAGGATGTATTTCACAAGCTCATGGTAGAAGTTTACGTTGGCGTCAAACATCTGGTCCAGCTTGCGGTTGGACTGTTTGATCTCTGCTTCGTACTTCTTTAACTGCACATAGATCTTGTCCACTTCTTCTCCCATGGTGTGATATTTCGCCAGGATCTGCTCCAGTTTCTTTCTTAAGTTGCCAAACAGCTTGCCGAAAAGTCCCGGATTATCCTTGATCTCCTGGATGTCGAACTTATCCATGATCTTTGCCAGAGTGGCGAGCATCTGGCTGGATTCGTCCAGCTGAGACATATTCATGCTGTTTAAGACTACGTCCGATGCCTTGGAGATCTCCTCCGCCGCATGGGCGCCGAAGGATACGATGGATTCCATGTTGTCGATCTCGATGGTGCTGACAAGAGCATCCACCTCCGGGGAATTCACCAGTTCCTCGTTCATCTGCTGCCTGTCGGCAACGATGTCATACGGCTGCACCGTCAGTTCTTCCTGAGGCGCTGGCGCCGGCGCCGGAGATACCGGCGTTGATGATGTTTTTGCTGATTTGCTGAAATCAAGTCCCATATCATGTACCTCTCTTAAAAATGATATCCCGCCATGAATGACGATTATTTGATGAAACTGTATCAAAATCGGGAACCTGCAGGTCGTACAGGTATTCTCCGATCTGATGTTCTTCGATTAAATTTCTGTTGAAGAATTTTTCCACGCACTGATAGCCAGTAGGAACGAAAAACAGGATGTCGAAACCCACCAGGTTCAGAAAAGCGGCGTGGATCGAATCCTCCAGCGATAATACCGTCTCCCCTGTGATGATATAGATCAGCTTTGGATTCTTCTTCGTAAAATCAAATCTCTGGATCATCCTCAGAATATTTTTATTCAGGTTCAGGGCAGTGGAAACGATGGTATATTCCGTTCCGTTTTCTCCTGTTCCCCGGATGATCTTCTGCTCGATCAGGGCCTGGATCTTATCCAGCAGGTGATCCTGCATGGATTCTCTTAAAAATCCATACTGATATGCTTTGTGCTGCTTGATCTTCCCCTTCTGCAGACGGCCGTTCCTGTAAAATTCCGTGGCAAACGGCTTCACGGGATTGGGGGATACCGACGTGATATCGGGAACCCTTTTTATCACTGTCGTCTCCGGCGTGATCAGGTCCTTGATCGACGCCCAGTAGGGCTGGATCTGGCCTTCTTTTACTCCGGAAACCTTTGCGAAGATCACCGGCATATTGACCACATCGTCTACTGTGCTGAAATTCGGCCGGTACTTTAATTCCTGATCCCAGAGGATCGGGATCTCCTCGTACATGGTCTGCAGGGAAATGGTATTGGCCTTTGCGTACTGCTGGTTCCGGTAAAGGCCTGTGTCCTGATACATCAAAGTATCCAGCTCCCGTTCCGCGTGATAAGCGGCCGTTCCCACCCGCACGCCCGCCCTCTCCTCCGGATAACGGTCGAGAACCACGGACTGGGTATAATTGACCTCATATAAATAAGGGTCTTCCAGGCAGCATTTCTGGTTTAAGTTCGGGTTAAAGATCAGGACGTCCACAGGAAGCCTGGACAGGAACCTGCAAAACAGGGCTTCGTTATCATTTTTACAGCCGCCCATATAGAAAAAGCAGGCGATCTGCGGCAGCCTCCATCCGCCGAACAGCCGCTGCTGATAACGCTTCAGCCAGCACAGCAGGTATACCGCTTTATTGGTGATCCGGTTGATGTTTAAGCCGGATTTTCCCTCTTCCAGCAGCAGATCTACAAAAGCCTTGTGCATGATCCGGGAAAGTTCCTGATCCGCCGTGTGCTGGATGTTCCCGGAAAGATCCATGATCAGCTGGTTTAAGGTCTGATAATTTTTCCTGTGGATCGCTCCGATCTCCTCCGGCGTCGGCGGGCTGATCTGCCCGTTTACAATCACCAGCTGCCTCTTGCTGTTCTTTAACTCCAATTGCAGCTGATACAATTCGCTTTCATAGGTGAGCTTATCTTCCACTCCCATGATCCGGCAGAAGCAGTTGTAAAAAAGCTTTGGATCCTGGCCCCGGTTTGCGATATCCGCCCTGACGTCCTCGAAGATCTTTCCGCTGATCCATGCGTTGGTGCAGTTCATCACCTGCGGCTTTACGCCGTAAAGCCTCTCGTTATTCAAGGCTTCCCGGATATCCGCCTGGATCTGCTTCAGGCTGAAATTCTCCGGAAAGGCCGTCATTCCCGGAAGCTTTAACTCGTCGGACATGGAAAGATCCGGATCCGCTTTTTTATAATTTCCATCGCCGTGATACTGCAGCAGCACGATGTCGCAGCCTGCGATAGACAGTACGTTCATAAGAAGCAGTTCATAAGTGCCCACCTCTCCCTCATAAAGGATCTTTGGTATTTTTTCCTCGCCCAGATGGTTGACGATCCTCTCAAACCGGTAGTACAGCCAGCACATGAACTTGATATATGCGTTTTTCAGCATATTTTCATTTTTTCCAGCTTTTCTCAGGCCTTCCAGCGTATCGTATATTGCCCCGGCCACGTTAGTGATCTGGGATGCGTTCATCCTGGGAAGCCATTTCTTTAATCTCGCTGTGATGAAATTCATGCTCATCTGAAAGTCCATGCCCATGATCTCATTGTAATAGGCGAGATTATTGTTGTCGGGATTTTTCAGTTTTCCCTCGATGACGACTCCGGAAAGCCTGGCCGTCTCGAAATACTTCCGGATAAATTCATGGATCTCCCGGTTGTAGCCGTTGATCCGGTAAAAATATACGCCTTTTATCTGTCGTTTCCCTAAATCGATGAAGTAATCATCCAGCTTGTTTATCTGCGTCCGCTTCAGCATAATCTTTTATACCCTCGGCTTAATAGTAGCTTAATTTATTTCTGGCCATGAGATAGCCCAGTACAGAACCTACCGCTCCGCCAAGTATATGGGTCAGGTGGGAAACATTATCCTGTACAAAAATTCCGTCATATACCTGTCCGCCTATGTAGATCACTGCTACAAGGATAAAAGTAAGCGGGATGCTTCCTTCTCTGAAGCTGGTGAAGGACGAGAGGAGAATGAACGCAAACACGACTCCGCTGGCCCCCAGAAGCTGCACATGAGGGAAAAACAGATAGTTTACCGCCCCGGTGACGATCGCTGTGATCAGGATCACAAACAGGCAGTCCAGAGAACCGTATTTTTCCTCGATCATCGGCCCGATCACAAGCAGCAGCGTAATATTCCCCAGGAAGTGCTCCAGGTTCACATGGCCGAACACGTGGCCCACAAAGCGGACGTACGTAAACGGATCCAGCAGCGACGAATGGTAGACGCTGAAGAACATCGTCGTCGTCATGCCGCGGGTCACCTCTCCTGCGATCAGCGCGATCAGGCATATGATCGAAAACCAGAGTATTACCGGAGAATTAAAAGATATCTTCAATTTTCTTCCAGTACCGTTCATTACTCTTTTCCTCCACTTCTTACAGCAGTCCGTCCGCCGCTCCCGGACAGGTTCTGAGCCTTTCGGAAAACGGCGTCCCCGGAAACTGCCTCATTATTTTTTCGTAACGATCTTTCTCACCATATCGATCGGAATGATAAGGAAGCCGAAGATGAGGCAGGTGATCCATGCCTGCGGGCTTAAGCTTTCCACGCTCAGCACCACGCCGCCGAAGGTAACGAATACGAACTGCAGTACGAAAATCGACAGAGTTACCCTCAGGAAGTTCCTGTTGCGCTTTAAGTTCTCAAATGGATTGATATGGCTTGTCCTTGCGTTAAATCCGTTAAATGTGATCGCCATCATAAAGGTAGCGAATACTGCGGATTTGAGGTATGTTCTGTCCACGTCCCCGAACAGATCCCGGATCGGCGGGAAGAAGAGGATAGCCAGACAGATAAATGTGATGTACAGCGCGCCGATCAGGATCTCTGTCATCATCGCCTTGTTAACGATCTTCTCTGTTCTCGGCACCGGCTTATCCTTCATGTATTCCTGCAGGGCAGGCTCGCTTCCGAAGGCGATGGCTGCCAGCGTATCCATGACCAGGTTGACAAACAGCAGCTGGATAACGGTAAGGACCACATTTTCTCCCATCAGCGGCCCAAGGAAGCAGGTAAGCACTGCCGCCACGTTTACCGTCAGCTGGAAGATCAGGAACTTACGGATGCTCTTGAACATAGTACGTCCATAAAGGATCGCTTTTTCGATAGACAGGAAGTTGTCGTCCAGAATGGTGATATCTCCCGCTTCTTTCGCAACCTCTGTGCCGCTTCCCATAGCGAAACCTACGTCCGCTTTCTTCAAAGCCGGAGAGTCGTTGACTCCGTCTCCTGTCATACCTACTACGTAATCCAGTTCCTGGGCCACCCGTACCAGGCGGCTCTTGTCTGTAGGAAGGGCTCTTGATACGACTCTTAAGTGAGGCAGGATCGCTTTCAGCTCTTCGTCTGTCTTTTCCGCCATCTCGCCGGAGGTCAGGGCAACGTCTTCCGGAGATACAAGAAGGCCCGCCTCTTTCGCGATAGCGACCGCCGTCTCTTTTCTGTCTCCGGTTACCATAACTACCTGGATGCCTGCGTTCTGTACTTCGCGGATAGCATCTACGGCTTCTTTACGGACATTATCCCGGATGCTGATCACGCATACCAGGGTAAGATCGCCCTCATCGGACTCGCCGTCTCTTCTTGCTACCCCAAGGAGTCTCATGGAACGTCCCGCCTGGGTGTCAATATATTCTGTAAGATAATTCTTTTCTACCAGCTCTTTTACTGCGCCTGTCTCGTCGATGTAATGAGTACATCTCTCGATGATCTTCTCCGGCGCGCCTTTAATATAGGTAATGCTCTTTCCATCATGGGTGATGGTGACGCTGGAACATTTCTTTGTGGAATTGAAGGCGTTAAAATTCCTTACTTCTTCCTTGTTGATCTTTCCTGTGGCTTTCGAGTCTACCAGGAAGGACATCAGGGCGCGGTCTGTGCTGTTGCCGCCGATGATCGCATCATTGGATGCCACCGCGCTGTTGTTGATACCGATACCGGCGATCACGTCCGCCGCCAGGGCCGGCTCCATCTTGGATAATTCGTTAAATACCTTTACATTGCCGGTGGCCAGCTCTACAACTGACAGTCTGCCTTCTGTGATCGTACCTGTCTTATCGCTGAACAGGAGACTTAAGCTTCCCGCTGTCTCCAGACCGTTGATCTTTCTTACAAGCACGTTGTCCTTTGCCATCTTAAGGCTCTGGAAGGAAAGCAGGATGGAGGTCAGCATAGGAAGACCTTCCGGAACCGCGCATACGATGATCGTAACCGCAACGGTAATAGCGTCCATGATCAGACGGATCCACTCGTAGATCCCTGTAGGAAGAGATCCCGTAAGGATGGTCTTCAGCATGATGCCCACAACGATGGCAGTTGCGCCAATGTAGCCGAATTTGGAGATCTGCTGAGCCAGAACGCCCAGTTTCACCTGGAGAGGAGTCTTTCTGGTGTCCTCCTGCACTTCCAGGGCAAGCTCTCCAAACAATGTCTTGTCGCCCACGACCTTGATCTCCATGTATCCTTCGCCGCCGCATACGACTGTACCGCGGTAAGCGTAATACTTGTTCAAAAGATCTTTGATGTCATATTCCGCGTTTTCCGGACATGGGATCTTTGTCGCTTCCTCCGTCTCTCCGTTCAGGGCGGCCTGGTCTACCTTCAGCTCGCCTTCCAGTATGGTTCCGTCAGCCGGGATCTTATCTCCGGCCTGGAGATATACAACGTCTCCTACAACTACTTCACTTACATGGATCTCCGTAAGCTCTCCGTTGCGGATCACTTTTGCCATTTCTTTCGCTTCTTCTTCCTCTTTCAGCGCGGAAGCCTTGTTTTCCTGCTTGTTCTCGCTGATGGAGGAAACTCCGTTCGCGATCACGATGGCGACCAGGATACCTACGGATTCAAACCACTCCGCCTGACCCAGTAAAAACAGGATCACCTGGATGGCTAACGCCACAAGAAGGATCATGATCATGGGGTCTTTAAATCCTTCCAGGATCTTTTTCCACAACGGTTCCGGCGGAATCTGCGTCAGCGCGTTGCTTCCGTGCTGTTTCCGGCTTTCTTCTACCTGACTTGATGACAGTCCTTGCAGTTTCATCTCAAACTTTTCTCCAATCTTTTATGTTTGGCAACGCCGCATAAGCGGCGCGTCCGTTCACTCAGGAAGGCATACCTGACAGGGCTTGTACCGCCCGCTTGCAAAATCTTCTGCTGTCAGACGCCTGATATTATTTTTATTTTTTGTAAAGATGCACTCTTTTTTATGATAGCGCTCTCCACTTTCTGTAACATAAAACTCCCCGTAATAGTTTTCCCCATGCTGAGCCTGAACATGGTACCCGAAAATACCTGCCGCCGCGATGCAGATCAGGATCCCTGCCGCGATCTGCCGCTTGTACGCCTCCATGCCTGCCCTGATCCGATCCGCCTTATTCGGATAAAGAAGGTAATGGGAAAACTGATTGGCTTCCTCTTCCTCCTCTACTGGTCCCGCCGATATCTGGGAACGGTCCATGTGGCCGCACATGATGTGGCCTTCTTCATGGGAAAGGACAAGTATCTTCTCATGTTCGTTTAATTCTCTGTTGACAAAAACCAGACGGCACTCCGGGTCAGAGTAGGTAAAACCTCTTAACCGTTCTATGTATCCGCCAAGATCCAGTTTTTCAATGATCAGCGAAATATCTTCATCGTTTTCGCAAGTGCCGAATTCAATTACCGTATACCCCTGTTCCTGAACCGCCTTTTTCAGGCCTTTGAAATCGATCTGCCTCAGCTTATAGCGGGTGCGGAAGCGGTTCGCCAGCCTTCTGATCTCTTTACTTTCCATCATCCCGCCTCTTTACCCTGGCAATGGCTTTTTCTAATTCAGGATCTTTGCGGGGCACTGCGCTTGTAAATTCTGTACTACCGAATGCTTTGATAATTGCCTCCCTGGGGATCTTAGAACAGCGCGCATACTCGACCATCAGAACGGTCTTTACAGAACGGAGCGCCTGCTCGTCAAGCTTCGCAAGCATTTCCGAAATATCAGAGTTGTCGACGCCGCTGTTTTCTATCCTTTCCTGGCCTTCTGTCTTCACTGACCTATCAATCAAAACTTCCGGAAAGCATTCCAAATGATGCAGCAGATCATGTGTTTCCGAGTTCACGTCAAAAAACAATATAAGCGCTAAATATACCTGCCAGGACATCTGTCTTTTTCCATTTTCAAAGGAAGAGTATGTCTGTCTGGATATGCCGATGATCTTGGCGATCTCTTCCTGGGAAATATCCATCCTTGCCCGCAGCAGCGGCAGATTCGCCGTTAAAGTCTGGATCAGCTTTTCTTTCTCACTATCTGAAAACATCCATCTTGGAAAGGACCCCACGTGCTCACCTCCTGTCTATGCTGCTTATGGCCCGGCTCCGCAGAGCGTTTGCTCTGAGGACGGGCCAATGAAAATAATCTTAAAGTATCTGGTTCTCATTTTACAAAATGTCGCCTTATTTGTCAATATATTGCAGAAATATCCTGGCATAGGGATAACATCCAGGGCTTCCCTCCAGCATATTCTGTGCTGGAGGGAAGATACACGGCTGAGCAGTAAAAAAGCAACCGGTTTCCCAGCTGCTTTGTTTGATTTAAATCTTTAAAGAAAGAGATATAGAACTACATGAGACTTTTTAGCCAGCGATCACCGCATCATATATTTCTTCCGGCCTGGCTTTTAAAAGCCGGTCTGCCATATCCCGCTTCATCTGCGCCAGGATCTCCTCTTCTTCCTCTGTTCGCCTTTCCTTTCTTGCCATGTCAAGAAAATCCTGACGTACAAAACCGGGACGGATCGTGACAACTACCGTTTTCCCTCTGTAACTGAAACGGAAATAATATCTTCCGTGAGGACTCTCCAGAACCTCTTTGGCTTCCGGCATGTCCTTGTCTACATGAATCCGGCCATCGGAAACGCAGCGTGTCACGAGTTCAAAAGC
>DWZA01000051.1 GCA_019118365.1 Candidatus Lachnoclostridium stercoravium
CAGAAGCAGGGCTGCCTGCTGCACTTCCTGAAATAAAGAAGTGGTATGATGGATATCGTTTTGGAGAATCAGAAATATACTGTCCATGGGATGTGATCAATCATATGCGCGCGCTGATGGAAGATACTGCAGCAAGGCCGGGAAATTACTGGCTGGATACAAGCCATAATAATATCATCCGAAAATTCATAGATCTTCCGAATATGTTCGTAAATGATAAATTTGAGATCTTATTGGCAGGAGGAGTGATCCAGGAACCGATCCAGGAGGACCTGACTTACGATGTGGCTCACTCTTCGGAAGAAAATCTATGGAGTATTTTATATCTGACAGGATATCTGACGCAGGTCCTGCCTGTGGAACTTTCTGAGGACATAAAGATAGAGCCTGGAAAAAAGGCGCTGAGGATTCCAAATGAAGAAGTGAGATCCGTTTTTGGAAATACAGTAAAGTCCTGGTTTGAAGATAAGATCGCCGCAAAAGACCGCCGCGATCTGTTTCAGGCATGGTGGAATGGAGAAGACAAAAAGCTTACAAAGAATATTTCAGATATACTGTTTGATACGATCAGCTATTTTGATTATAAAGAAGATTATTACCACGCATTTGTTGCCGGATTGTTTGCCGGCGCGGGCTATGAAGTGAGGTCAAATTCTGAACAGGGATCAGGCCGGGCGGATATTATCGTAAAGGAAAGGCGCCATAGACGGGCGATCGTGATCGAGGTGAAATGGACTGGAAAAAGAAATTCCGATATGGAAAAGGAATGCAGAGACGCTCTGGAACAGATTCAGGAAAGACAGTATGCAAAACGGCTCCAAATGGAAGGATACCGGTCGATACTTTGTTACGGAGCGGCATTTAAAGGGAAAGAGTGTCTGATAAAAGCAGGAAAGGACCCTATCGAAGCCTAAAAATGAAGCGGCAGGATCCGCCTGACGCAGCCCCGAAGGCCTTTGATTTGACAAATTCCTACCTTTCTGATAGGATAATGACAGCTGTGTTTTTTGAGATGGTCATACAGCCGGAGAAATTCAGGATCCCGGCTGGCAGGAAAGGTGGGAGGCTGCTTGAAGAAGAGCGGACAGGGCCGGATCGGCCGGTTGGCGCCTCCGGTCATGGGGATCGCAGCGCTGCTCCTTGTGTGGTATGTGATCTGCCGCATGGAATTGTTCAGCGCATACGTGCTGCCGCCGCCGGAGAAAGTGCTGGACAGCTTCTGGAATATGTGGATCTCCGGAGAAATATTTGAAGATATCTATATCAGCATGACCAGAGTCTTAAGAGGCTTTGTCATCGCCTTTGGCCTGGCCTTTTTGCTGGGGATGCTCCGAGTGGTATTTCCGGCATCAGGGCCTTATTTTGAATACCTGGTGCAGTTTTTCCGAAACGTGCCGCCTTTAAGCATGATCCCGCTTCTGATCCTCTGGTGCGGTATCGGAGAGACGACAAAGACGGCGATCATCGTCCTGGCTTCCTTTTTCCCTATGTATCTGAACGTGGTGAAGGGATTTACCGGCTGCGACAGGAAGCTTCTGGAAGTAGGGGATATGTTTGACTACAGCAAAAAAGAAAAATTTTTCAAGATCATCCTGCCCTATGCTTCCGCGGATATCCTGGTGGGGATGCGCATTGGCTTAGGCTACAGCTGGCGGGCGATCATCGGAGCGGAAATGGTGGCGGCTTCCACAGGCCTGGGGCATATGATCCTTTTCGCCCAGCAGATGTCCCGGACGGACAAGGTGATCGTAGGGATCCTGGTGATCGGGATCGTAGGATATGCCACGGACAGGCTCTTTGGCCTGGCCATCGGAAAGCTGCTGAAAGGAAATTACGAAAATGGGTGGAATTAAGATCATTGGCCTGAAAAAGTCCTACCAGGTGGAAAACAGAGAGCTTCCTGTGCTTACAGGGATCGATCTGGAGATCCCGGAGAAACAGATCACAGTGATCCTTGGCAGGAGCGGCTGCGGGAAAACGACGCTGCTGCGCCTTACCGGAGGTCTGGAACAGGCAGATTCCGGAGAGATCCGGTATGACGGCTCTCACAGGACGGCATTCGTCTTTCAGGAACCAAGGCTCATGCCATG
This sequence comes from Candidatus Lachnoclostridium stercoravium, assembly GCA_019118365.1. Classification (GTDB taxonomy): domain Bacteria; phylum Bacillota; class Clostridia; order Lachnospirales; family Lachnospiraceae; genus Lachnoclostridium_A; species Lachnoclostridium_A stercoravium. Next base: position 2,091 of record DWZA01000051.1, read on the forward strand.
GCTGACGGTCCGGCAGAACATCCTGTTCGGCCTTAAAGGAAAGGAAAAGAAGGAAAACAGGAGCCGGGCGGAGGAGATCATCCGCACCGTAGGGCTGTCTGGATTTGAAAAGGCTTATCCCGCCCAGCTTTCCGGCGGCATGCAGCAGCGGACCGCCCTGGCCAGGGCGTTGGCCTACCGGCCGTCTTTTATCATGATGGACGAGCCTTTCGCAGCCCTGGATCATTTTACAAGAGAACAGATGCAGCAGGAGCTTCTGCGGGTGCAGAGAACAGAGGACTGCAGCATTCTGTTTGTCACCCACAGCATCGACGAGGCGCTGATCCTGGGAAATAAGCTGGCGGTGATCGACCGGGGACGGGTGAAGAAAGAATATGTGCTGGAAGATCCTGCTGAAAAGAGAAATCTTCTGGACGACCGGTTCATACAACTAAAGCGGGAGATCATCGGGGACTTAAACGAAGCAGAAACAGCCGGAGAGTAAAGACTGCGGCTTTTTCTAAAATATATGTAACAGTTCAGAACGGCGGGAAAACAGGGGCAAGAAGATGTGCCGCCCGGAACGGTTACAAATACATAATAGAATGAGGAGGAAGATTATGAAAAAATGGATCGCAGTTTTGACAGCGGCCGCGATGGGAGCCGCAGTTTTATCTGGATGCGGCAGCAGCCAGAAAGAAGAGGCAGGCGCTGAAACTGAGGCGGGCACGTCCGGGACAGAGGTGAGCACGTCTGGAACCGAGGCGGGCGCAGCGGGAGAAACAGAAGGAACGGCGGAAAGCGTTTCGGAAGAGTCCGGCTCTGAGGAAGCCGGCCAGGAGGAAAGCAAGTCGGCGGAAAACACCTCCGGCCTGGATAAGCTGGTATTTACCTACGTAACAGCCCCGCTGAACGTTCCGAGCATCGTGGAAAAGGATCAGGGAATCTTTGCAGATGCGTTCAGCGATATGGGAATCGATGTGGAATATGCGGAGATCACCTCCGGCGCGGATCAGACACAGGCCCTTGCTTCCGGCGATGTACAGGTGCTTTACGCCGTAGGCTCCAGCTCCGTGATCCTTTCCGCTGCGAATGGAGCGGATATTAAGGTGATCAATATGTACAGCCGTTCTCCGGGAGCGTTCTGCATGTATACAAAGGATGAGAGCCTGACCACGCCGGAAAGCCTGGCAGGAAAGACCATTGCAGGACCTGTGGGGACGAATCTTCACGAGCTTCTTGCCGCATATCTTGCCTCTGCGGATATGACGATCGACGACGTGAATTATGTGAATATGTCAATTCCGGACGCTATGGCCGGTCTGGAAGGCGGAAGCCTGGATGTGGCTCTCCTCGCCGGGGCTACGGCTTATCAGGCGGAGCAGTCCGGATATCATATGATCGCCGACGGCGAGGGACTGATCGATGCGGACATTGCAGTAGCGGTGACAGGGGAGTTCTATGAGGAGCATCCGGAAATCATCGAGAAACTGGAAGAGGCTCAGGAAGCGGTCATTGATTTCATGGACAGCAACCCGGATGAAACAATGGAGATCGTGGCAGAAGCGCTGGATCTGGACGTAACGGCAGTAGAAGATATGTATGCCGATTATGATTTCAGCCTGGAAGTGACCGATAAGGACCGGGAAGGATTCCAGAAGACGGCGGACTTTATGCTGGAAGCAGATATGATCGAAAATGAGATAGATACAGACACGCTGTTTGCGGCGGAATAAAGAAGAAAACAGGATTTTTAGAATGAACAGGGGACTGTCGGGAAAGAGATAGTTTTAAACAGGGGCCGGAGCGACTTACATGAGTCGCTCCGGCCCCTGAAATTTATGTATAAATATGTGTGGGGTCAGGGCAGCAGACTATATTGATGAATTGAACTATCAAATTTATGCGTCTTTCCTGTAGGAAAAGGACTCAGAAGAAATTATCTTAAAATATAGAGTTTATTCAAAAAAATATAGAAAACAAACAATTTTACAAAATATTAAAAAGTTTACCTTGAATTTATAGAAAATAAACAATCCTTTGATAGAAGGAATTGGGAAACGATTATATAATTATGCCATAAAATGACAGATAGAAAGCAATAAATAGAAGAGTTACGGAATTATCGGCAACAAGGAGCAGACTACAGGAGAATACATCTATGGGGAAGAAACTTCGAATTATTTGTTTTTGCCTGATCTTTTTAATTACTTTTTCATTTCCAATTCAAGCAAAAGAATTTACAAGCCAGAGGAATGGCCTTGACGTTATGTTTGCCATAGACAGCAGCGGCTCTATGGCATCTAATGATCCGCAACGGATCGGCATGTCTATGGTAAAAGCCTTTATAGACACTGTTCATATCGAAAACATACGCATTGGATGCGTAGCCTACAGCGACCAGATCGTGTCAGTTATTTCACCTGTTACAATTGAAGAACCATCTGCCAGAGAAGAGCTAAAAAGCCACTTGGATCAGATTGCTTATTCCGGAGACACGGATATGGGGCTGGGAATAAAAACTGCTTTGGAAGCCATGCCAGAGGAAGAAGGAAGGGATCGGATCCTGGTAGTGATCTCAGATGGAGAGACAGACCTGCCGGGAGGAACCGGGCGGACAGAGGCTCAGTCTCAGGAAGATTTAAGGGCCAGCGCCAAGATATGCGCCAGAGAAAATATCCCTGTTTATGGCGTGGCTTTTGGACAGTATGACGGAAGCAGGGACAGCCTGACAGAAATAACTGCTCAGACAGGAGGAGAAGTCTGCCAGGTGACAGAGCCGGAAGACTTGATCGAGATTCTGTACGGCATTTTTGACAACAATTTTTCTTATAAGATCCAGCAGCTGTCTTCAGGAATCTATGGACAGGGAACACAGAAAATCCGGGTATCTTTAGAGGAGCCTTATCTGGATGAAATGGATCTTCTGCTGATCTCTTCCGGACAGGCGGGGACAGCTTCCATTCAATATGGAGAAAAGGTTATCCCTCTTTCTGTTTCGGCAAATTATGGAGTGGGGAAGATCGACCATGGAGAAATCGATAGTTCTATAAAAGACATGACTTTGACGGCAGCAACCTTTCAGGGGCAGAGCTTAAAGCTGTATTTAATCAGCTATCGGGAGCTTCTTCCTGTCTTTTCTGTGGAAGAGAAGATCAGAAAGAACCAGGAGATCCCTTATCAGGTCTATTTCAAAGACAGGCAGGGACAGATCATAGCAGACGAAGGATTCTACAGCCGCTTTCAGTGGATCTTAGAAGAAGAGGATGAAAACGGCAGCCATATGGTTCAAAAGGAGGCCTGGCTGAAAGACGGAGTGCTGGAAGGGGCGATAGAAGTCAGCCGGTCTGGCAGATTAGAGCTTCATGGAAACCTGGAAGACAATTTAGGGTCTTATCCCTTTGACGCGGAGCTGTCTGCAGTGAATACGCCGCCTCAGGGAAGCCTGCCCCAGATCAGCGTCAGCAGGCTGGGCGGAGAAAAAGAGTATCTTTTGGACGAATATTTTCAGGATGCAGACGGTGACAGCCTGTCCTATACAGTAGGGTCGGGAACAGAGGGAAGGGCGGAGATCCGTCTGGAAGGATCCAGACTGAATATAAAGCCGCAAAAGAGCGGAAGGCAGACATTTACCGTCTTTGTAAGCGATGGAGAAGACACGCTTTCTTATCCGATAGAAGTGGAAGTGACCCCTCTGTGGATCACCTTTTGGTGGGCCATATTAGCCGCAGTAGTGGCCGCAGCATTGATTCTCTTTAAGATTTTTTATAGACCAAAGCCGCAGATAGAGATTATCGCCCAGAGAAAACAGGGGAACCGTTTTGCAGGAAAAATGGACGCTTATGTAACAGTACAGCCAGACGGTACAGAAGAGATACCGCCGCTTACCTTTCCTATGTACAAAATCAGGGATTCCAGAGTATGTCTGGGGGATCTGATGAGAGAATATCCGGAAGTAGTGGACGCTCTGCGCCTGGATCTCATTTTCCTGATCGCAGACGAGAACAGGAGAATGATCCTTTATCATACATCGCCTTCAACGATTATGACTGGAAGTTCTATTCTGTGCAGGCAGATCCAGTACAGCCTGGGTTTTGGAGACGTTTTGTACATAACGGCGCCGGACGGGGCTTACGAACTGGAAATCCACTATATTGCAGTAATTCAATAAAAATAACTGTAAAACAGTTATTGATAAAAATAAAAATAAAGATAAGGGAGCATAGCTTATGGAGACAATTACTCAAACCAACCGTACCATACTGTTTGCAGAGATCAATCCAGAACGGCTGAATCTGATCACACTGATCGGAGATGTCAGAGGCAAGACCAGCCTGGATGACGACAAGATCAAAGAGATCAATGAAGAGCTTCTGGTCAGCAGCTTTGATGAATTTCTGGACAAGTTTGCGCCAGTTGTCTACTCCTGGTGTGACGCTACATCAGCCTCCATCCAGTATAGCCTGGAGAAGCCGGAGAACCTCCCGGAAAGCTGTATTACAGAGATTCCTTTAACAAGATCCAACGACCTTTTGAATATGCTGATCACATTGGTGGATGCAAAAGGAGCCCAGGGCGTTGCTAACGTAGATTTCAAATTCAGCAATGTGTTAAATATGATCTCTCCCAAGAAGATCATGGACGATATCCGCCAGGTGCGCAGGGAAATCCAATATACATATGGAAAATATATGGAATTAGATGAAGGAGATCCGAAGCGTCTGGACCTGGGAGATAAGCTGAATTATCAGTTTGAACAGGCCAGCTTAAATTATAACAATGTATTGGCCATGCTGCCTCTGGCCATTGAAGATATTAAGACCCGCATGCTTTTAGGAGAGCATGAAAGCGGACACAGGGGAAAGGATTTTAAAGCCGGCCTTTTAAGCATGGGAGACGACGGCGAACTGAAGATTCTGGAGATGAAGCAGGAAGAGAGCACACAGCTGGCAGTAGTAGACGATGGCATCAATACCAGCCTGATGGAAGTGTTCCGGGAGGATTATGACGCGTTAAATGAAAATCCTTCGGATTATGTGAGAGATCTGGTAGTCCGCACATTCTGTCCCCTGGCATCTACCATGGAAAGCACAGTAGACAGAGAAACAGAAGTAAAGAACTATAATCATTACCTGGAGTTTTATAAAAAGAGCAAAGATGATTTCGTAAAAGCGGTAAAGCCTCTCATTGAAAAGATCCTGGGAGTAAAAACATTTTTTGACCAGTACCAGGTGAAGGAAAAGGGAATGCAGCCCAAACTCCTTGTTACCAATACGCCTCTGGACATGATGGTGAAGTCCAGCAACCTTCCAAGGCTCTTAACCTACCTGAATACTACCAATGACAAAAATGAATTTGAAAATACCATCTGGTTCGGCATCGTTCCTGATGTGGAGCTGAATCAGACAGGAGGAGGAAAGATCCACCGCCTCCGTTTTGCAGGAAACCAGAAAGCTGCAAAAGAAGGGGCTGTTACTATGGAAAGCCTGGCTTCTTTAATGAACGCCATCTATCCATACCGGATCACTACATTTTTCAGCTTTGTCACAGGCGAAGAAACGTCCTTCAGCTATGTGGCTACAGAAGGCGTGGCTATGTTTAAGGACAAATGTGAGCCTTTGATGAAACGGGAATACAGCGAGTTTTTAGTGCCCTGTATCCCAAATGCCACGATTATCCCGAAGGATAAATCCGGACTGGTGCTGGATAAGAAGATGGTTATTGACGATGAGGGAAATGTAGCCTTATCTGAGGAAAAGGAAGACGTGATGAAGATGTGGCTGGAAGGAGTCTATGTAGGGGCTTCCTATGAAGCTGCAGGCATCGTAGCCGCATGGCAGTGCCCGGAATACTTAAAACAGAGGTTCCCTAATACGACTATGAATTATCCGGGAGTCCGTTTTGATATAGAAGCTGACGACAACGCCCTTTTAGCAGCTACCAGTATGACAAAAGAAATTTCCGGATTTACCAATGCCACGAAAAATTCTATCAACAATACCGGTTTCGGTTTTGTATTTACCTCTGACAACGCTCAGTACAAGGGCCGCGAGATTAAAAACATCATGGTCTATAAGTGCAGGAACCTTCTTGCCAACGGAAATGAATTTGAACCGATCTATAAGACCCTTGTTATCACCTATATTGAACGTATCCTGCGTTTTTACAGCAGCGACTTCAAACAGGACAAGATACTGAAATTTTTCAGCAACAATCCAAGCAGTCAGAAGAGCTTGTGGGATGGGGACCGCAGCTATGTCAATTCCATTCTTCAGGACGGAGATGAACTGGATTATTCCATCGATGAAAAAAATGGCATTTGCAATGTGCTGGTAACATTTAGTAATACTACAAGAAATCTGAAGGTAGAGCTGACCAGGAAAGCAGGAGCAGTATAAAATCTGACGGCAGAAAAGGGAAGATCCCTTTTTTGATAAAATAAATAAAATCATACAGGAGGAAAAGCAAAATGGGATTACGTTTGAAAATTGAGGGAAATGAAACCATTAATCTCCGTGAGACCAGCATTATGACTGTGGAATTCGGAGCAGATATCCCTCACGACTCTAACGCACGTTCTACCGATCTGGGAAGTACAGTGCTGATCACTGGAAAAATTTTAGCAGCCGTGGACGGAGAAGCAGCAGACGATACCAGCAAGATAGCCAGATGGGCTCTTGTACCGGCGGAAAACGCCGACTGTTACCGGAACGTTCTGATCGAGGTGATCAATGCCTCTCAGGTTGTCCGTCAGATCACCCTGCCTAATGCCTTTGTGATCGATTACAAAGAAGATTTCAGCGATGAAGCTGGTACCGGAGTGTTTACATTGCTGATCAAACAGAAGAAGGATAAAATGATCTCTTTAAAATTTGAAGGCGGATTTGGCGGCGAATAAAAACAGCCTGTTTACTGAGAAAGGAGAAACACAACAATGGGATTCAAATTAAAAGTGGAAGGCCCAAACACCATTGAATTGGGAACAACCAGCATTATCAGCGTAAAATTCGGAGCAGATATTCCTCATGACTCCAACGCCCGTTCTACCGATCTGGGCAGCACCATTGAGATCAGCGGAAAGATCCTCACTGCTGTAGACGGAGAAGCATTTGATTCTACAAAACAGCTGGGACTTTGGTCCCTGGTTCCGGCGGAAAAAGCCGATTGTTACCGGAAAGCAGCGATTGAAGTGATCGCAGCTTCTCAGGTGGTGAGAAAATACACCTTCCCCAATGCCTTTGTAGTAGATTACAAAGAGGATTACGGCGACATTGAAGGAGTAGGGACTTTCCATCTGATCATCAAACAGAAAAAGGATAAAATGGCCCAGATCACAGTGGAAGGCGGATACAGCCTGTAAACTACAGAGGCGGGCCTGCCCTGAGGACAGCCCGCCGGCCTTCCGGATAAATGAGATCACAGGCGGAGGTTCAATGAAAGATTACTATAAAATTCTGGGGGTCTCGCCTCAGGCGGATGACAGGGAGATTAAAGCTGCTTACCGAAAGCTGGCTAAGAAATATCATCCTGACGTAGTGGGAGAGGATCAGGAGAAAAGGCGGATCATGTATGAGATCCAGGAAGCCTATGAAATTATCGGAGATGCAGAAAAACGCAGGGAATACCATAAAAAACAGACGGCCGCCGGACAGGTTCAAAAGAAACCGGCAGAACCAAAATGGGAAAATCCAAAAGGAAGCCATCTTTCCAGGGAAGAGCAGTTTATGCGCTTTTTCGGTTTTCAGCCGGGAAAGGGCATGGACACATATCAAGACAGAAGGCAGGCAAAAAAACCGTCAGGCCCTGTAAAACCGGAAGAAATGTTCGCTTCTTTTTTTAAACATATGTAACTGTTTCTTCCGGCTAAAGACGGACAAGAAGATGTTCCGTCCGGAACAGTTACAAAAATATAGAAACAGGATGGAGACAATGAAACAGACAGAAAGGCAGACTATAAAGATCCTTTGCGATATAGGAATTTTATTGACAGCGCTTCTGGCAGGAGCAGTTCTTTTTGTACTGATAGGCGGAACCGGAGGAAAAGTCTGCCTGGGAGCTGCAGTCCTTCTCACCACCGCTGCCATTGGCGATCTGAGCAGGCGAATGAGAAAAAAGCCGGAACAGAAAACCGCTCCGGAAAAGAAAGAGGAAATGTTTGCTGTCAGGGAGCTGGTGCTTCTGAATGAAAAAAATAAACCTTTAAAATCTTGGGAGCTGTCAGGGCAGACTGCGCTCATTATCGGAAGAAAGAACAAAGATGAAGAGGTAGATGTGGACCTGGGAGACTGCGAATATGGAGCTTTTGTGGAACCCCAGCACGCAGTTTTAAATTTCAGCAGAGAACGCTGGTATCTGGAGGATATCAGCCAGGAAAATGGGGTACGGGTAAAAAAAGCCGAGGACGGGATCATTTACCGCCTTGCAGGACGTCCCTGCCGCGTAGGTGCAGGAGATGTGATCTATATAGCCAATACAAGGCTTTTGTTGACATAAACATTTCATATTACAGAAAAACAAAGGATGGGAGATAAAGCGCATGAGTTTAGTCAGATGCCCCAATGGACATGTTTATAATGCGAGACGGTATGGGAAGGAATGCCCTTACTGCCGGATGAAGCTGGAAGAGGAAGAGGAAAAAAAGCCGGAAGCTTTTGAACCTCCGGTAGAACTTCTGCAGGAAGAAGTAAAGCCTGTATGCGGCTGGCTCGTATGTATTGAAGGGGCCAGGATAGGCATGGATTATAAGATCCACGACGGCAAAAACTTCGTAGGCAGAGGCGACGACATGGACATCCAGATCACAGGCGATAATGAGATCAACAGGAGAAATCATACGGTGATCGTATATGACCATAAAAAGCGCAGCACTGTGATCCTTCCGGGAGATGCAGCCGGCCTCGCCTACCTGAACGACCAGGCGGTTTATGTTCCTACGGAACTGAATCCTTACGATACGATCGAACTGGGAAAAAGCCGGTTTATCTTTGTCCCCTTATGCGGGGAAAATTTTGAATGGAACGATACCAGAGGATGATAGATGTGATGGCGGAAATATTGTTAGGATTACTGGCGGCACTTTTAATATTTGCCCTGCTGGCGCTCATGGCTGTCCGGCTGATCCTGGCCGCCGCAGGCGGAAAGGAAAAAGAGAACCAGAAGCCCTGGGGGATCTCTCAGACTTCGGGAAGCAGAGAGATCCAGGCGGACCAAATGGAAATACTCTCTACAAAAGCCGGCGTGCTGGGAATCCTGGCCGATGGGATCGGAAAGGCCAATACTGGAAGGATCAGCGCTCAGATCGCCCTGGATACGGCTGCAGATGCCTACGAACCCTATCAAAGACTGACAAATCCGGAATATTTCTTTCGCACAGTATTCAGGGAAGCAAATCTCAGGATCCAGAAAACCATAGGAGAACGGCGGGGAGGAGCCTGCTTAGGCATCGCCTATATGGGAGGAGGGTTCCTTCATTATGGAGTGGCGGGAGACGTCAGGATCGCTCTTTTAAGAGGCGGGGAGCTGATCCCTTTAAGCCAGGGGCATACCCTGGACGTACTGGCCAGAAAAGCCTATGAAAAAGGGAAAATATCCAGAAAAAAAGCTGTCTGGAGCATGGAAGAAAAACGCCGCTGGAATTATGTGGGGATGGATGGATTTCACGAAATTGAACTGCCGGACCGTCCTATACGATTAAAAGCAGGAGATCAGGTCCTTATGGTCAGCCGTGGGATCTGGCAGGAACTTTCCTGGGCAGAGCTGGAAGATCTCCTCGGCGGTCCGGAAAGCCTGGAGGAAAAAGCCCGCCATATTACATGGGCAGCAGAGAGAAAACCAGGGGATGATAAAGAAAATGGCAGCGTGCTGATCATGCAGTCGGAGGTGGTAGCCAATGCGGCGGATTAATTCAAATTTCCGGACCGGATTTATATCAGAAGAAGGGCAGAAAATTTCCAACAGGGATTATTTCGGATATGTGGAAATGGATAATTTTGCCTGCTATGTCCTGGCGGACAGCCTGGATGGGGAGACACGGTCCAACAGCGCTCAGTTTGTAGTAGAAAGCCTGATCCGCAGTTTTGGAGAAAATCCTACTCTTAGAAAAGGAAAATTGAAAAAGTATATTCAAAACGCTCATAGGGAATTGCGGAAAATGAGGGGCGGCATGCACTTGAAGGCCTCTGTGGTCCTGGCGGTAACGGATTATAAGAAGCTGCGCTACTGCTATGTAGGCAACAGCAGGCTTTATCTTCTCCGCAATTCCCGTTTCCTGATACAGACAAAAGACCAATCCCTGACCCGAAACCTGATAGATGACCGGAAGATACCTCTGGATCAGGCGGCGCAGCATGAAGAACGCAACAACCTTTATTCTTACCTGGGGGGGAAGGAAACGCCCCGTCCGGTGATCTCAAAGAAGATCCGCCTGGAAGACGGGGATGTCCTGGAGATCATGACCAGGGGAGTATGGGAAAACTGCAGCGATTCTCAGCTGCTGGAAGCGTCAGAGGATGCCAAAGAGCCGGAAGATGTATTGAATAAAGTAGAAGATATAGTGCTGGCTCGCCAGGAGGATCACCGGATCGACAACTATTCTCTGGCAGTTACTTTTATTGATAAAGTATACCGGTCGCCGAAGAAAAAGATATCGATCCGCCAGGTGCTTTTGGTAGCTGTTCCTGTAGTCCTTTTAGCGGGAGGGATCGGTCTGGCCCTGTATTTGAACCACAGAAATAAGGTAAAAGACCAGGAAAACCTGACTATGGCTATGGAAAGCGGAGAGACATATCTGCAGTATGACAACTTTGAAAAAGGTGCCCAGGAATATCAGACCGCTTTGGAACTGGCGAAAGACCTGAATAAAAAAGAGGAAGCTTCAGAAGCAGATGAATATCTGAAATTATCAGAGCAGATCATACTGGCAGATCAGGCTATGGCAGATGAAGATTACCAAAAAGCCCAGGAACTGTATCTGACGGCCAGGAAACTGTCAATGGATGCAGGAAATGTGGGAAAAGCTTATATTGACAGCCGCTTAAAGGAAACACGGGATTATATGGAAGTTTATGATCTTATAGAACTGGGGATGGCAAAAGAAGAGAATGGCAATCTGGAAGGGGCGGCTGAGAACTACCGGCAGGCCAGGGATCTGGCGGCTTCTATCTACTATGGAGCCGGTAAAGAGGAAGCTATGTCCCGCCAGGCCGCAGTAGAAGAAAAACTGGATGCAGAAGCTGCCAAAGCCGCGGAAGCGGAACAGCAGGCCCAGACAGCTGCCAAGGAAGCCGCCGCCAAAGAAATGGAGTCTCAGGCTGCCATGCAGGAATTGGAAAACCAGCAGAAGGCAAATGATCAGAAAAATGCCATCGAGCTGGAGAATCAAGGCAACGAGCTGCTGGCACAGGGAGAATATGAAAGCGCTGTTACTTATTATCGGACGGCCCAGGCTATTTATATCCGCCTGGAGCTTCCGGAACTGGCGGACGGAATAAATGGGAAAATTGCAGCGGCCCAGGCAGGAGCAGAAGCGAAAAGAAGGCAGCAGCAAAGCCAGGGGACAGAAACGGCCGTACAGGAACAGACGGCAGGGCAGGGCCCAGAAGAACAACCGCAGGAAGCGGGCATTACGGGATAAAGAGAGGAAAGACCTATGGCCAGATATACATATACCTTAAATCCGGACAAAATACAGAAGAATGAAAAGCAGACTTACCGGAGAAGCCAGCTGGAAAAAATGACTACTTTTCAGCTGAAGGAAATATGCCGGAAAGAGCAGGTGGTCATTCCCACAGCGCAAAGATGGGACAGGGAAGGGCTGATCCGGCTGATCATGCGCTTCCGCGGCCAGAAGGATTACCATCATTTAACCGCTGCCGACGAAGAAGGGCTGGCCAGGATCCAGGAATTTTTAAACAGATGCCCTATGAAGATCAGTACAGACGACGACATCCGCCTCCCCGGTACCATTGTTCTTTACCGCGGCACAGGGATAGATGTGATGGACGGCTACGAGGTGGAATCCAGCCGGAAACTTTATGAAGGAAATCTTCTTTTAACAGATGAAAAAAATCAGGTTTATACCTGCTTTTATATGAAAGAACAAAATAAAAAAATGTATTTGCTGCGGGGACAGGAAATGCCCATCCTGCCTTTGGATAAAAACAGATATTTTATACTTTATTTCCCTGACGAACGTATTTCAGAATATCTTTGGGAGCGCTGCCAGGGAAACCTCGGAACAGAACCAGGATATGCCCAGGCTGTCCGCATCCCTCTTCTGAACCTGGAAGTAAGGGATGTGGAAAAGACAGACATGCCTCTTGTTATTGACTTTGGAAGTTCCAATACTACTATGGGAATCTGCACCATAGACAACCATCAGAAAATTGCCCGCACAGAAGGCGGCTCTGTCATCCCGTCGGTGATCGGGATCCGAAAAGTGGAAGATACAGTAATACATTATGCTTTCGGCTATGAAGCCCTGAAAATGTGCCGGCAGAATTACCGGGATGAAGACGTGCCGGTGTTCTTCGATATAAAGCGCTGGGTCAGCGATCCGGAACGGAGTGAAAGCGTGATCCTTGACGACGGCCATAAGTACAGCATAAAGAGAAAGGAAATGCTGAAAGCCTTTTTAGAATATCTTCTGGATATGGGAAAACAGCAGTTTAAATGCTCTTTTCAGAATATTCAGATGCTGGCTCCTGTGCGCCAGAAAGAAAAATTTCATGACCTTTTTACCCAGCTTCTTCCGGACTATCAGGTGGATTGTCAGTTAGATGAAGGAATGGCAGTTCTGTTCCAGAGCATAAGCCAGATGATCACCCAGTCAAACTATCAAAGGGGAAAATGGTACAGGGCGCTGATCATTGACTGCGGAGGAGGCACGACAGATCTGACGTCAGGAAGATTCCGCATTGAGAATAACCGGGTTTCCTATATGGTAGATCTGGAAACAAGCTATGAGAACGGAGATACAAATTTTGGAGGAAATAACCTGACCTATCGCATTTTCCAGCTTTTAAAGATCAAACTGATCCATGCCCTGGGCTATGAAAAGGGAGAGATCTCTTTTGCAGGGACGGCTTTGGAAGAAGGATTTGAACGGGCGGAAAGGCTGATCCCTACCCGTTTTAAAGAATACGAAGGAAGAAGAAGAGAAGAATATTTCAGCGTAAAAAATAATTTTTACTATCTTTTTAATTTATCGGAACAGATAAAAAAACAGTTCTTTCAAAAAAAATCCCTCTATGAGCTGAGGCTTGGCACCTGTCAGTCAGAGGAAAAAAAAGGCATATTCCTGGATAAGTGGAAGCTTTCCATGATGGAAGACGGGAAGCTTTCCCACATAGAACAGGAGCTGGAGATATGGTTTTATCTCAATGAGATCGAAGACGTCTTAAGGCCGGATATATATGGGCTGATAGAACGCTTCCTGGATCAGAAGTTCAATTCCGGAGAACTTCAAAAGTACGGAATGATCAAGCTGACAGGGCAGTCCTGCAAGTCCAGGCTGTTTACAGAAGCCTTAAAGCAGTTCGTGCCGGGAAAGCTGATCCAGAATACCAGGTCAGAGGAAGACGGAGAGAAGCTGAAGATGTGCTGTCTGGAAGGAGCCCTTTCTTATTTTTCCAACTGTAAATTAGGATATATGAAAGTGAACCGCAGATATGAGGTCAGCGCCCTTCCTTATGAGATCATGGCTTACACCCATGAAAATCAGGAACATATCCTGATCCGCAGCCTGGATAAAGAAAACCATATCGGTTGGATTTCCCGCTTTAAGATCGGCAGGCAGCTGGATCTTTACTTAAACAGCGCCCAGGGCAGGCGGCTGAAAACCTATTGCTTTGAATATGACGCGTCACAATTTACAAGAACCTATCAGGAAGAGATCGACCGCCAGTATCCAGGGACCATTATCCAGGAAGAGACAGATACGATCCTGGAAGGAGAAATGAAATTTTTTATATGGGTTTCCAGAAAGCGCTGGGGATTTATTGTGCTTCCCATCCTGAGAGAAGGAGATCTGCTTTATAAAGGGGAGGAAACATTCTTTGACTTTGAAGACGACACCTGGGAGCTGAATTTCTTTGACGGGAGGAAGTAAAGGTATGGAAAATCTGGAAGACGTAAAAAAAATGATCCAGGCTGAGATATCTTCCATCCATAGCCTGAAAGAAAAGGCTGCCTTTAAAGAATTGATGGAAAATGTTTTTCTGGCTCTTTGGGAGACAAATGAACAGATGTATAAGGAGTTAAGGGAACGGGTGATCGGAGAGCTGGACTGCGATCTGAACCGGTACTGCGTACAAGTAGGACTGGCAGAGAGAGACAGTTTTGACCCTGCCCATCATCTGATGGCTGCCGCCTGTGAAGAGGATCTGGTACGCCCGGCCTTTAAGGCGGGAGAAATGCGGAAGATCATAGAAGAGCAGGGAGGAGTCCGCCTGGCTACCGTGCTGGTCCGCTGTTCTCCTGGAGAGATGAAAAATTTCTTATCCAATCCGGAGATATGCACCGGCAGGGTGAAAGCAAAGAAAGAATATCAGATCCCTGTTTTTCTGGAACCGGCCGGACGGTATTTGAAACGCCTGGAACAGCTTTACCACCTTTTTATGAAAAACGGCGTTCCCTGGCAGACGGTAAATGCTCCATATTTTTTTAAAATGGTGGATATTTTTGTCAGGGAGATCCCGGCGGATATATCCGACCAGGAAGAGATTACTGATTTTGGGGCGGATTTCAGTTCCTTTAATTCCAGGATCCGGTTTGGAATGATCCCCGTGTGGAATATAAAAAGGCTGGAATTGGAAAGTATGGGATTTCCGGTTCCCTGCAGGGATCATGAAAGCTATGAACACACCATCTCCATTAAAGATTACGGGGCGGAAAACGCATATCTGGTAGAGGAAAAAGCAGGGATCCAGAACATATGCCAAAGAGGAGACCGCCTCTATGTTACGGGAAAGATCGTAAATGAAAAGCGGTGGAACGTCTACATGATACGGAGCGGAAACAGCATGCGCATAGACAGGTACGAATATCCTGTGTTTTCTAATAAGTCAAAAAGCAGTTTTGCAGAACAGTTTGGAAGAAAAAAAGGACAGCCGGTGCGGACAAAGGGAGAGCTGGAACGTTTTGTAAAAGGATTTGGACTGGAAGATCAGATCCAGTATCAGGGCTGCGCTTTGACCGGGGAGTGGGAGGAAAGGCAGGAAACCTATCCTGTGAATTCTTTTATGAAGGATGAGATCCGCGGGCAGGGAGGAAGGAAGAAGCTGACTCTTTATTTTAAGCCTGTAGGAAGGGAACGATGGCTTCTGCCTGATCTGGCAAGTTTTATTACGTCAGAGGTGCAGGAGCTGTATCCGGAATATCAGTGTGGAGGAAAGCTTGTATGAATTATCTTTGGGAGGCGGTCATTAAGGCTTCAGAAGAAGAAATTCCGCCGGATCAGCTGAAGTTTAAGATGGCCCGCCGGTTTTCCGGCTATCTGGAACTTTCCAATCCGTATCTGAACCAGGAAAGTATTAAAGATCTGCCGGATATAGAGATCAACCTTTATTACCGGTTTTATCATATTTTTAAGAATCTGTGCCATCCGGAACAAAAGGATTTTCCAGATCTTTCCCAGAGCCTTACAAATATGATCGTCCATCAGTTGGGTCAGAACGACGTCCTTTCCGGAATGAGCAGAAAGGAATACTACAAAGAACTTTTATATCAGGATTTTCAAAACGGCGATTTTGGAAAAGAGGCCCGCAGCCAGCTGGCTCTTTTTACCAGGGAAGAGCGGGAGATCATTTTAAGCGGCCTGCTGCGGCAATATGAAACCGGAAGTTCCCTGGACATTTTTAAGGATATGGTTCAGGATCTGATGGACGACAGCATCGTTTATCAGAGCAACGACCATTTTTATGAGATCATGGTTTATATCGGCCAAAAAGAAAATGAAAAGCTGAGGAACAAAATAAGTCTTATTATTCATCTGTTTGCAGAACTTCCCTTTCATGTAGAGGTATATTACCAATACCATTTTGGGATCATGGGAGTGGACTGTACCATGGAATTGGATGATATGACCTTGTGCTGAGGAGGAGTATGGCATGTTTGAATATCGGTATCCGCAGTTTCAAAGCAAGCGGCTGCTCAGGGCAGAGATGCTGGAAGAGCTGAGAGATTATCCCCTGCATTTTGCCAAGATCATGTGGGAGGATTACGCCCAAGGCGTGGTCTCAGGCTGTAAGATTTCCTGGTCTGACGGGGCGCTGACTGTAGGAAGAGGCATGATCTATAAAAATAAGCAGTTTTACTTTATGGAAGAACCCTTTTCCATGGAATGCAGGCCATTAGACTGTATCCGCTATCTGAAAGTCCGGATACTTCCGGAAAAACACATGCCGGGGGAAACCCTTGGCGTAGGGGAGATCCTGCTGGAGGAACGGGCGGCAGACGATGCATTTGAACTGGAGCTGTGCCGTTTCCGCCTTCAGGAAGGGGCCAGGCTGAGGGACAGGCATGAAAATTTTGAGGACTTTTCTACAGAATATGATACGGTAGATTTTACATATGCTCCATGGGCGGGGAAATACAGCAGCGTTCTGAATCCCGCTCTTATGCAGCAGTTTGCAAGAGAAATGATAAAAAAAGACGAGAAAGGGATAGAAGATATCAGTTTTGCCATGGCTGTTCTGACCGGCGGCGGACAGGTAGGGGCAGAGGCGGTGAGAGAATATATCCGGCTGAAAACCGGCGTCCGCCCCAAGGGAGGAATAAGGTCCATGTACGACGGCCTTTTGAACGTATTGAAGGAAGAGGAACAGAAGGGATCCGGAACAGAAGAACGCAATGTTTTTCTGATCTAAGGCATGGAGGAATTTGAAAATGAGGATGGATCAGGTGCTGGCAGAAGCTGAAAAAGCAAAGAGAAAGAAAGCGGGAGAGAAGACAGAAAAACAGCAGGACAGATTGGATCAAAAGGCTGAAACTCAGGAGGATGATGGAGATGAACGAGGCGCTGACATATAAAGATCTATTCTTTTCATTTGGGAAAATCCTTCATGTAGACAGATTTGAGATAGACGAGCTGCCGGATCACCATGGAAGGTTTGCTATTACGGCTGTTTTAGATGCAGATCTGGAAAAGGATATTTTCTTTCAGGTGCCGGATGAGATAAGTCTTTTATACCGGCAGAACGGCGAAGAAAAAGTCTTATTTTTCGGCCTGCTGTTCCGTTCGTCCATGAAGAGAAAGGGAAAATACCTGTATCTGGACCTGGAAGCAAAAAGCTGCACTTACCAGATGGATTTAGTAAAAGAGATCCGTTCTTTCCAGAATACGAAAGAAACAGGAAGCCAGATCGTAAAAGAGGTATTAAAACAGTATCCGGGATGCATATGCTTGGAGAATTTCGAAGATGGTCCCCTGGAACAGTTTCTGATCCAGTATGAAGAAACGGACTGGGAATTTTTGAAAAGGCTGGCAAGAAAATACCATGTGCGCCTTTATCCCCAGGTGACTGCCAAGAAGCCGTCCTTTCGCATAGGCTTTCCCAGGGTCAGGGAAGACTGGCAGATAAGAGAGGACTTCTTTACAACTGCCGTCAGCTTTGATACCTACGAAGACAGGAAGGCCAACATGAAAGGAGACGTCCTGCCTCAGCAGTATCTGTCCTGGACAGCGGAAGGCTATCACATTATTCCCTTGGGAGCCCGCCTCCTTTACAGGGGAAAGGAATGGCTGGTAGGAGCGGTAAGGCGGAGGCTGGATCAGGGAATATTAAAAAATACCTATACCCTTGTACAGGAAGAAACAGAAGCCCTTCCTCCTTATTGTAATCCTCTCCTTCCTGGCATATCCCTGGATGGAACCATCAAAAATGTGGCCAGAGATCAGGTGCAGGTCTATATGGAAGAGGATACGAACACGAGGACAGCCGGCCAATACTGGTTCCCATATTCTACAGTGGCAGGCTCTGCCGACGGAAGCGGCTGGTACTGTATGCCGGAAATCGGAGAAAAGATACGGGTCTATTTTCCGGAAGCAGATGAGCGGGGGGCATATGTGATATCGGCTCTTTCCGGCAACACCTTAAGCAATCAGACCGGTTCCATGGATCCGGCTGTAAAGCATATTTCCACGGCTCAGGGAAATACCGTAACATTCTGCGCAGGCGGAGCAAATATCTCCGTAAAAGGAGGAACAGGTAGGGTAAACCTTGGATCCGGCGGCGATCTGAGCATTACGGCGGCTGAAAGCATCTCTATTTATGCCGGCAGCAAAATAACTTTTGACGGAAATGAGATCGTAACGTCAGCCGACGAGAAAATAGATATGGCAGCAGATCCTGGGGCATCCATAAAGATGAGCACATCTCAGATCGATCTGAAGGCGTCGAAGATTTACCAGAACTGACAGGAGGAAAAAATGGAGTTCTATACGTTGGACCAGCTGATGGTAGAAGGCGTTGATATCGGGCCTATTGCAGAATTAGAAGTGCATAATGGGACCGGCAGCCATGGATGGATGAAGGTCAGGGCCCAGATAGGGGAAGAAAAGGAAGCCCAGCTGCTTTATGGCCTTGCAAGCAGGCAGCAGGGAAAGCTGTACGGGGGAAGCAGGCTGCTGTTTGCAGGCGTATTAAGCCATGTGGAATTTTTCCGCAAAGACCAGGTGCGGTATGCCTCTCTCATTTTCCGCACGGCTACATGTCTGATGGATGTGGAAAAAAAATCCCGTTCATTTCAAAACACGTCGATGACATACAGTGAACTGCTGAGCCTGGTACTTGGCGATTATCCCAATGCAGACTTCGTGCTGTCCGTCCCAGACAGGCCGTTGGGGGAGCTTCTGGTCCAGTATAAGGAAACAGACTGGCAGTTTTTAAAAAGAGTTTTTTCCCAGCAGTATACGTCTCTTGGAGCTTCTATGAACCAGGAAGGGATACGGATTTACGCAGGAGTGCCAAATCTGGAAAGCCAGTGGGAGTATCAGCTGGAGGCAGTGACAAAGGAAGAGGCGCAGGTAAGGCGGTTTCAGGACATGGGGGCAGGAGAGCCGGATTTTATGGATTATCAGGTATTGTCAGGAGCCTGCCAGGATATGTTCGCTTCCTTAGATGTGGAAGGAAGCTCCCTTTCCGTCTCAGCTCTTGACTGGAAGCTGGCGAAGGGAAGACTGGAGTGCCGCTATATTTTAAGAAGCCGTTCAGGAATTGGAGAATATCCTGTTTATCCAGTATCTTTGGTGGGAATCGCCCTGGAAGGGAGGATATTGGAAGTAAAGGGAAATCTGGTAAGGGTTCATATGGATATGGACGATCCCTATCAGCAGCCGGACGTTTACTGGTTTCCGTACGCCACAATGTCAGCCTCTTTAAACGGAAGCGGATGGTATTATATGCCGGAGCCTGGAGACAGGGTAAGAGTGGAATTTCCAGACAAATATGCCAGAGACGCTCTGGTGATCAATTCCGCGAGCATTTATCAGGTTCCAGGGGAAGGCCAGGATAGTATGGTGGATCCGGCCGTAAAATATCTGAGCAATCAGGCAGGGCAGAAAATGTCCTTAAGTCCCGGCGGAGTGGCAGTCAGCGCCGGATCTTCCGGCATTACCGTGAATAACAGCGGCGCTGTTATTATATGGGGAAACAATGAGATTTTGATCAAAGCAGAGGAAAAGATCACCATGTCGGCGGAATCCATTGAATTTTGCGGAGCCGATGAGGTAAAAGCGGTCAATGAAGCCGGAACGGGAGCCGTGCTGAAAAGCAACATGGAGCTTACTGGGACAGAAGTTCTGATCAATTAAAGAGGGAGGAAAAAAGTGAACCGGCAGCAGGCAGTGGAACAGTTTCAGAAAAAGGCAGAAGAGATCATGGAAGAGATGGACGGCCGGTTTTGGGATGAACTTTTTACAAGGCGGTCAGAGCTGGCTGAGAGGCTGGAAAACAGCCTGAAATCCTTAAGAGAAAAAGTGGAGATAAACGGAAAAGAATGCCGTTATATATACAGTTCCTTTTTGTGGACGGATCTGCTTGAGGGAAGATACAGGGCGGCTCTGCAGGCAGTAGGAGAAGATTATATTCTGGATGAAGAGCCTTTGGATATATGGATGGATCTGGAGGATTTTTTTCAGGGGCTGAACGCATCCTGGAAAAAGCTGATGGAAGTAAAGATCCCATATGCAGGAAAAGTGAATGACTGGGATATCTATTACCTTATTGCAGAAAGGGCTATGTACCATTTCAGAGAGATCGGATTTTTGCTTCGCTTTCTGCTGAGGGAAAAGGGAAAGCAGAAAGCGATCATGGAAATGATCCCAGAACAGTTTCCAAGGATCTTCCGCTGGGGCGAGTACAGGGATCAGGGAGAGACTTTGTTTTATTACGACAGTCAGGGAATGGATGAGGAACGGCTGGGACTGCTTTTGAAAGAAAATTTTTCCTTTCCTTATATCCTTCAGAACCGGCATTTTATGAATGGGAAATATAAAAAGCTTTCCATAGAAAACAGGAATCTCCAGTATGCTGTATTTGAAAACTGCAGTTTTACCCATGTTTCTTTCTCAGGGTCTTCCCTATGGGGCGGCCGGTTTATAAACTGCAGGCTGAAGGACTGCAGCTTTCATGGAGCAGAGCTGGCTATGGCCCGTTTTGAAAATTGTATATTTCAGGACAATGACTGGGAGGAAGCCAGATTTTTCAATACTTTCTGCAGTAAAGAAGAACCGGAGGAACTGGATAAAGAGCAGAGGGCGGGAATCCTGAGACAGGAGGAAGAATACGATGGAGCGATATTTTTTTGCGGAACAGGACAGGCAGGTGAGAGACTGCATCCGTCTGGAAGGATTTGATCTGGTCAACGGACAGAGAAAGATCTTCCGGCCAGAGGAAAAAGACATGGTAAATGAAGCCACTTTTCTTTACGTCAAAGATGGAAGGGAAGAGACAGTACTGGATTTTTATCAAAGCCCTGTCACTATGATCTCGTCATCTGTTCAGGAGGTATTCGCCATGTACGAGGATAACATCTTGTTTAAAAGAGTTTATCTGGTAAGCAGGGAAAAGGGAATATCCCGTAATTTTTATATTCCTTTCATTCCCCGCCTGGACGGCATGTCTTCTTTTGTAGAGCGGTATCCGGACGGAAGAGAGAAGAAGGTAATTTTAGACAGGGAAAAATGCCGGGGACATCATGTGTTCTATCTGGCGGACAGTATGACAAGGCGGCCGGTAATAAGCCTGGCTGCAGCAGAAAGCCTGCTTAGGAGAAGGGTTATAGGTCTGAAGCTTCAGGAAGTGGAGGTAAGATAAATGGCAGATTTACAGGATAAGTATATTGTATTTGGAGCAAAGACAAAATGCTCCATGGGGCTTAGAGAAAGCCAGTTGGTGCTGCCTCAGGATCATGGGATCTTTATACGGGGAAAAGCGCAGATCCACGTAAAAGATAAGGAAGCATTTACAAATATAATCCCTTTCGGAGGCTGCAAAAGCGCGGCCAATCCAGATACGGCTATGAAGATGGCCCAAAAAGGCATAGCCCTGCCGCCCCTTTCTTTTGCAGGGACCTTCTGCATGCCGGCGGTGCCTGCGCTCTGTGCAGGGACATGTACGCCGGTGATAAC
The DNA here is from genome assembly GCA_019118365.1 of Candidatus Lachnoclostridium stercoravium. GTDB lineage: Bacteria > Bacillota > Clostridia > Lachnospirales > Lachnospiraceae > Lachnoclostridium_A > Lachnoclostridium_A stercoravium. The sequence continues at coordinate 23,698 of DWZA01000051.1, forward strand.
TGCGGCAGAATGGGATGATGGAAATGAATTTACAGATATTGACGATGAAAAGGCGCTGCTTGGAAGGTGCACGCTTACCTGTGCTTATGGAGGCGTGATCGAGATCACAGATGCGGGACAGTCCTAAGTCCCTGGGAGAAAAGCCATGAGAATATCATTCCGCGAATTTATGATCGAACTGGATACGGAAGGGATCCTTGAAATTACCAGCTATGAATTGACGGAAGGACTGAATGAACATTCTCTGCTGAAACTGGAATGCCTGCTGGACGAGGACTGCCGTGAAAAAGCGGTGTCATATACTTCACAGGATTCTGTAGTTTCTGTGTGGGAAGGGGACAGCCTGATCTTTTTCGGCTGCCTGTATTTCGCAGAGACCCGATTGAAAAAAGGAAAATGGGAGCTTTCTCTTCAATACATTTCCACCACTTATGAATTAGATATAAAAAAACGTTCCAGAGTTTTTTACCGCCAGGGAGAGCTGTACAGGGATATAATTCAGAAGATCGCCGATCTCTATCCGGAAACACAGATCAGGGACGAGGCTTCTGGCGGAAAGGCCAGCCCCGGCCCGCTGCTTCAGTACGAGGAAACGGACTGGGAATTTTTAAAACGTCTGGCCAGCCATTTTTCCGCCTTTTTGATTCCGGATACCTTGTCAGAAGAAAAAAGATTCTACTTTGGGATTCCGGATATTCAAAACGGGCAGGAAATCTGGGATTGGGATTATGAGATCATCCAGGACGCAGACCGCTATAACCGTTTCGGCCAGGGAATGAAGCAGGAATATACAGTGTGGAGAGTTATCAGCCCTCTCCGTCTACGCATGGGAGAAAAGGTGCGGTTTAACGGCACAGATTCTGTGGTTACAAACATACATATATTTTCCAGAAAAGGAGAGATTCTGAGAGAGTATACCTTCAGCAGGCCGTCAGGGCTTGTGATGCGGCCGTCTTATAATTATGAGATTTTGGGTATCAGCCTTCCAGTTACGATCATTGCCAGAAAGGGAAATCTCGTTCAGGTAGAATTTGATGTAAATCAGCCCTATCCGTCAGAGCAGCCTTCTGTATTCTTTACATATGGAATTGAAAGCAGCAGCTTTTACTGTATGCCGGAGATAGGAAGCAGGGCCCATGTTTACTTTCCCAACAGGCAAGAGTGGAAAGCTATTGCGGTCCATGCGTTAAATTTAGACGGGGGGACAGGAAGAAATCCGGACAACAAGACATTTTCCGCTCCCACAGGGGCGGCTATGCAGCTTTCTCCGTCTGCATACTATTTTCAGTCTGACTCCGGAGGCGCTTCTACGCTTCACATGGGCACAGATGGAAATGTGACACTGACAGGGAAAAATATTTCTCTTTCTGCGGGAACCTCTATTACAGTAGGAAAAGGGAAGGAATCAACGCCAAAAGTATTTCTGCAGTCAAAAGGAGATCAGCTTTATAAAGCGGGAAGTTCGTCAGTAGCCTTAGAGGCAAATCTGGTGATCATTGCAGATAAAGCCAAGCTGAAGGCAGAAAGCGGAGATATGTCCGCCCAGGCCCAGGCCGTTGAGGAGGCCCTTACGGCCAATGACGGAGCATTGATGGACAGCTATAATAACCCGGCGCCTTCTGGAAATCCCTCCGGCTCATCTCAGGGAAGTTCTTCTGGATCATCTTCCGGAAGCAGTTCTGGCTCATCTTCTGGAGGCGGAAATACCGGCAGCCAGGGAACTGCGAAGGAAAGCCCATGGAAGCTGACGGGAGGTTCCTATAAATTTAAGCCCAAAAAAACAGACAATAAGACACCTGCAGGATGGATCGACGATAAGGATAATGAAGACAATTATAAGAAGTCCCTTTATGATAACGGAAATCCGGATAAAATAGAAAAATACCGGCATACGGCTTCTATTATAGGAATCTCAGGTTCAGGAAACGCTTTTGGGGAAGTGACCGAGAAAAAGAACCAGGACGGAACAGCAAAACTTACTGTGACGCCGGGAGCTTGGAAAGCGCAGGCGAATATATACGCCGGAATGACAGAGGAAAATAAAAAGTTCGGTGTAGGGATCCAGGGGTCTGCCAGCATTGCGATGGTAGAAATTAAAGGAGAAGCAAGAAAGGGTTCTGAAGACTACAACATCCACGCAGGAGGAGAAGTATCTGTTTTAAAGGCGGAAGCGAAAGCGGACGCAGTCTTAGGATATAACAAAGATGGAAAATTCCAGGCTGGAATCGCAGGGGAAGCCGGAGCTTATCAGATAGAGGGAAGCATATCAGGAGGAGTAACTGTAGCGGGAGTAGAAGTGAATGCCAAGGCATCGGGAAAGATAGGATTTGGCGTGGAAGGAGAATTCGGAATTATCGACGGAAAGATCAAGGCCAAGCTGGGCCTCTGCTTCCTGTTTGGAGGTTCTGTGGAATTTGAGATTGATGTCAGCAAGTACGTGCCCTGGCTGTAGATTTGACAGCTGATAAACAGGTGACGTATAATGATGACATATAGAAAGTAATCGCTCAGGAGGATAAAAGAATGTTAAAGCTGTTGCCGATCGGTACAATAGTACGGGTAAAGGGAGCCCGCGTCCCGTTTATGATCGCAGGATATTTTCCAGAGGATCAGTCGGTCTCTGGTTACTATTATGATTATTCTGCATTCCCATACCCCATAGGGTTTTCTTCTACCATAGAGGCTACCTTTATGAATGAGACAGAAATTGAAGGGATCATAGCTATGGGATATCAGGACGAAGAGCAGATGGAATATGTAAAAAAACTGGAAAGTTTCCAGACAGAAGCAGAAGGAGGAGAAAAGAATGGCTAGGAAAAACAGGCCTCTTCCTATCGGAAGTGTCGTGCTGTTAAAAGGTGCGGATACAAAAATGATGATTCTGGGATATTTGAAATATGGACCCTTTAACCGGACAGATATTTATGATTATGCGGCCTGCCTCTATCCCCAGGGATATCATTCTCCGGAAAAAACATTTGTATTTAACCATGATGGAATTGAACGTATCTATGCCCTGGGGTATCAGGACGACAGCCAGATAGAATTTGCGGAAGAATTAATGGAACAATTCCGCTCCATAAAAGGCGAGACAGATTTCAGCTGAAAAAATGAGGAAAAAAAAGATGACATTTGTAATATTAATGGCTGCGGCCGTATTTTCTGTGATTCTTGGAGCGGCATTGATCCTTTATGGAAAAAAACTTTACGGAGCCTGTACCAGCCAGGCCAAGGGAATCGTAGTGGATATTTATCATTCTGATCTGTCTCAGGACGACGGATATGCGCCTGTAATAGAATTTAATGCAGGCGGAGAAACTGTCCGCGCAAGGGCAAGGACGGAAAAAACAGGAGGCCGGTTCCGCGTCCCATTTGAGGTGGGAGATCAGGTAGAGCTGCGCTATGATCCGAAAAATCCAAAGCATTTTCTGGTAGAAGGCTATGATCAGAATATCATCGTCTATGTAGGGGCAAGCGGCTTTTTAGCGGCGGTAATCCTGGTAGTAACAGCCATTTTATTTTTTCGCTAAAAATAATTTTTAACGAAAATTCCGCACCTGAATAAGCATTTATATACCTTGACAATTCAATTTACGGAAATACCACGCAGTCCCCGCTTCCCAGACGGCACCAGCTTACGGCGCCGTCTTTTTTCAGCCACTGGTTTACGCTGTCTCCGGAGCAGTGGTTCAGGGCCAAAAAGCGTATGCCCTGCTCTTTCAGCAGACACATGGTCCGGTTAACGCGCAGGTCGTCCGCGCCGGTTAAGTGGATCCCTCCGACGATGGCCTGGACCGGACGGCTGAAACGCGTATGGATCGTGGAAAGGATATTTAAAATGCCTGGATGGCAGCAGCCGGTAACGACGATCAGACCCTGAGGATGATCCAGGACCAGGATGATCTCGTCGTCAAAGGAATCCGGTTCCATAGAAACGCCGTTCCATTTTACGAACCTGTGGGGGATCGTTTCAAAGGCGTAGATCCTGGGAAAGCCGCCGACGGCGTAACAGCCTGGGACGATCTTTAACATATCTTTGCAGACAATATGCTCTACATGCGCTTTTTTCAGATCCGATCCGGAAAAGCCGCAGCCCAGATAGGAATATTTTACCGGGCGGCTGAAACGGGAGAAAAAGGCGGCGTAAGCGTTTTCATCATCTTTATCCAGCGTATATTTCTCTTCAAAAAAGTGATCTCCGGTGATGAACGGGCAGGAGATCCCGGCCTGCAGCAGCGCCTTATAACCGGCCGCATGATCATAATGGCTGTGGCTGCATACGGTGTAGCCGGCGGATAGAGGATCGATCCCCAGCCGTCCGGCATTCTGCAGAAATTCCGGGCCGGGCCCGAAATCAAACAGGATAGACGTTTCATAAGTTTCTATAAAAAAGGAAAGTCCGTGAGTATGAACCATGGTGCGGTTGCCACCTGGCGTATTGTCGACCAAAGCAGTTATCTTTATCATTGAGCTCCTCCTTATTACTGGATCTTTTCCCATGCTTCTTCACTGAGTATCCGTTTGTGGAATATCAAAAGCAAAATTCCGGATGTTGTGGCGGACGTAATGTCCGAGATCGGTTCTGCGAAATAGATGGAAAGAACGTCTCCGGTGATAGCCGGAAGGATGACGGCCAGCGGGATCAGCAGGATCACCTTGCGCAGCAGGGCGATAAAAAGGGAGATCTTCGCCTGACCAAGGCCCATAAACGTTGTCTGGCAGCCCATCTGTACGCCGAAGAGCCAGATACCGGACATGAAGATCGGCATGACGCGCACCACCAGGGCGGTCAGCTCTTCCTCGCTTGTAAAGATCCTGGCAAAAACTTCCGGAAACTGGGTGATCAGCAGACATTCTGTCAAAGTGAAAGAAAATGCCACGATAATGGTGATCTTGATCGTTTTGCGTACCCGGTCGAAATTCTTGGCTCCGAAATTATAACTGATGATGGGCTGGATCCCCTGGGTGAAGCCCTGGATCGGGATGAATACCAGCTGCATGACGCTCTGGAGTATGGTCATGGAACCGACATAGAGATCGCCGCCGTACCGGGAAAGACCGGAATTGAAAACGACGTTGATAGCGCTTTCTGTAAACTGCATGATAAACGGGGAGATCCCCAGGGAGGCGATCCGCCGGATCAGAGGAAAATCGGGGACCAGGCATACCTTTCTTATATTGATCACAGACTTTTTCGAGGTCAAAAACCGAAGCACCCAGGCGGCGCTTAAAGCCTGGGAGATGATCGTAGCCAAAGCCGCGCCTACTACGTCCATATGGAACAGGAAGATAAAAACCGGATCCAGGATGATATTGGTCACTGCGCCGATGAGTACGGACAGCATGGCGGTCTTGGCTTGGCCCTGAGAAGTGATGAACATGTTAAGTCCCAGAGAAAGCTGCACGAAAATGGTTCCGATCAGATATACGCTGATATAGCTGTCCGCGTAGACAATAGTCTCGTCGCTGGCCCCGAACATATAGAGAAGTGGCCTCTTTACGATCAGAAACAGGAGCGTCAGCGTAACGGAGAAGAATAAAAGGATCGTAACCGCGTTTCCCAGTATTTTTTCCGCTTCCCGTTTCTTCCCCTTTCCCAGCTGGATGGCGGCTAAGGGCGCGCCGCCGGCTCCGGCAAAGTAACTGAAGGCGGATACGAGAAGAAGAATGGGGAAAGTGAGGCCGACGCCAGTGAGGGCGGTGCTCCCGATCTCCGGGATATGGCCGATATAGATACGGTCTACGATGTTATAAAGAGCGTTGATCAGCTGGGCGACCACAGAGGGTACGGCCAGGCGGACCATAAGGCTGGGGATGGGATCTGTACCCATCCGGGTATCGGCAGAAGATGTCTGTGCCATGGCAGTTTTCGCTTCCTTTCTTAATCTTAATGTATTGGAATGGTCTTTCGCAGGCATGTCTATTTCAGAGCCTGTGGCTGCTGCTATATTCGGATAGGTTGGAGTACAGCCTGTCCAGACCGTTCACAAAAGACTTTTTTTCTTCCGGCGAAAAGCCGGAAAAGTTGATACCGGACATTTTTTCATAGGCCTTTGTGCAGCCGGATTCCAGACTGCGGGCCGCCTGCGTCAGACATACCCGGATCTCGCGGCGGTTTTCCGGGTTTTCCCTGCGGGTCAGCAGACCGGCCTTTTCCAGCCGCTCCAGCATGCTGGATAACGTCGTCTTGGCAAGATTTGTCCGCTGGCTCAGCTGGCTGATGGTGATGTCGTCCTCCTGCCAGAGGACAAAGATAATATTGATCTGCGAGCCGTTCAGATCCGTGCCCGCGTATTCTTTTAAAAGCTGGCGGAAGATCCGGCCCTGAAGAAACTTGATCTGTGCGATTCGTATGCCGATCGGCAGATGGTTTCCATCCAAAATTACCGCCTCCTCATATAACAGTACTATATAGAACTATTCTATATAGTACTGTTATAGTATGATAATGGGAAACAGTCAAGTCTTTTTTGCCGGAATGCAGCGGCCAGTACGGTTTCTGTGAAATGAAAGAAGAAGGCCGCCGTAGCAGGCGCTTAAGATCAAAGACTGCAGGCAAATGCTCAGGAACCCGTGAAGCCGGGAAAAAATAGCTCCGGTGATCTCCCAGGCGGTGAAAAAACGGGTGATCCCTATGGAAACGGCCAGAAAAAAGGCTGGTTTTACGATCATGTTCCAGGCATTCCAGGAAAAAGGAGCCAGCTTTTCCAGGGAATACAGGTGGAGCAGGGCGAGAAAAAGCTCGCTGGCAAGCATTCCCCACAAAAGGGCGGCCATTCCGTATCTGGGGATACCAAAAAAGACAAAGCCCAGCCGCAGGAGCATGGCGGCCGTATTTTGCAGAAACGTAGTCGTATTTTTTCCAAGGCCGTTGAGGATGCTTCCGGTGGTGGTGGAAAGGTAGAGAAACGGGCAGAGCCATGCCAGGATCACGATAAAATCCCCGGCGTTTCCATTGTGGAATACCGTACTTCCCAGATCCGAGCCGTACAGGGTAAAAACGCCGATGCACAAAATGCCCATGTACAGGCTGTAGCGGATGGAAGCTGAAATCGTAGAAGAGATCTGCCGGCGGTTCCCCTCAGACTGGGCTCTTGCAACTGCAGGGAGCAGGAGCACGGCGATGGAATTAGTTATAGCGGAAGGAAAGAGGATAAATGGAAGCGCCATTCCGGTGAGGACGCCGTATACGCTCAGGGCATCAGAAGGAGAAAAACCGAAAGCCCGCAGCCGCTCCGGGATCCATATGGCTTCTGTGCTGGCTAAGAGGTTCAGCACCAGCCGGGTACCCATCAGAGGAAAGGCTGCGGCCATTAACGGGAGAAATGCATCCTGCCATGGATGATCCTGCGGGGATTCTGATCGAGGATCCGCCCCGAAAACCGCCGGGTCATCCGGACGCGCCGGATCTGATCCCGGTTCGGGGACAGACCGCCCCGGCTGAAAGAGACAGACGGCAAGGAGAGTGAACAGGCAGGAGGCGGCTTCTCCGGCCAGATGGCCGATGACAGCCAGCTGGACGGTCAGGGTCATCCCTCTTCCTGTCATGATATCGGCGATCAGGAATACGATCCCCATGCGCACCAGCTGCTCCGCCACCTGAGAAAAAGCGGGGACTTTTGTTTTCTGCATGCCGTAATAATAGCCATTGATACAGGCGTGGACGGCAGAACAGGGGATCGACAGGGCGATATAGGGCAGCAGGGGAGCGCAGCGCTCCTCCATGAGGATCCGGGCGGCCAGAAGATCAGCGGACCGCCAGATCAGGACAGCGAGAAAAACAGAGATAGAAAGGGCGGCCGCTGCGCCGGACAGAAAAATAGTCCGGCCCTTTTTCATGTTTGCCGCTACGCACTGGGACACTGCCGTCTGGATGGATCCGGCGCAGAGAGCGAAACAGATCCCGAAGACAGGATGTACCATATTGTAAAGTCCCAGACCTTCTGCGCCGATGGTCCGGGACAGATAGATCCGATAGAAAAAACCTAAGATCCGGCAGAGAAAGCCGGTACAGGCAAGGAGCAGGGCGCCGGCTAAAAACGCCCGTTTCTTGGGGGAAAGTTTCATAAGGCTTCCTGTGGATAAGGGTTGTTAAAATTATATTTAGGACAAAATTTGATTATTCCTATTGAATTTATAGGAATATACTATATAATGGAAAATGTAGATGAAGCTTTGACCTTCTTTCTACAGGAAAGAATGCCTGCGGCGTACGAGAAGACGAAAAATAAGCAGGAAGAAAGGCGGAATGTTTATGAAACAGATGATCTATCTGGACAATGCGGCGACTACGAAGACGAGGCCGGAAGTGGTAGAGGCCATGCTGCCGTATTTTACAGAGTTTTATGGAAATCCTTCGTCAGTATATGGATTTTCTGAAGAAAGCAAGAAAGCCATTTCCCATACAAGGGAAGTGATCGCAGCGTCCCTGGGAGCGAAGCCCAACGAGATCTATTTCACAGCAGGAGGAAGCGAGGCGGACAACTGGGCGATCAAGGCTACAGCCGAAGCTTACCAGGATAAGGGACGCCATATCATCACCACAAAGATCGAGCATCACGCGGTGCTCCATACCTGTCAGTACCTGGAGACAAGAGGCTTTGAGGTGACTTATCTGGATGTGGATGAAAACGGGCTGGTAAGTCCGGAACAGGTGGAAAAGGCCATCCGCCCGGACACGATCCTTATTTCTATCATGTTTGCCAATAATGAGATCGGGACCATCGAACCTATCGCTGAGATCGGAAAGATCGCCAGAGCCCACGGCGTGCTCTTCCATACGGACGCGGTACAGGCCTATGCCCATGTGCCGATCAATGCGGACGAGTGTTCCATCGACATGCTCAGCGCCAGCGGCCACAAGTTCAACGGCCCCAAGGGTATCGGTTTCCTTTATATCCGGAAAGGAGTAAAGATCCGTTCCTTCATCCATGGAGGCGCTCAGGAGCGGAAACGCCGCGCCGGGACAGAGAATGTGCCAGGGATCGCCGGCATGGGAAGGGCTGTGGAGCTGGCCATGGCGGATATGAAAGAACGGGCGGAAAAGGAAACGGAGCTTAGAGATTACCTGATGGATAAGGTGATGGCGACGGTTCCTTATACCAGGATCAACGGAGACAGGGAAAAACGTCTCCCTAACAACATTAATTTTGCTTTCCAGTTTATTGAGGGGGAATCCCTTCTGATCATGCTGGATATGGAGGGAATCTGCGGTTCCAGCGGTTCCGCCTGCACCTCAGGCTCACTGGATCCGTCCCATGTGCTTTTAGCTATCGGCCTTCCTCATGAGATCGCCCACGGTTCGCTGAGGCTTACCTTAAGCGAGGAAAATACAAAAGAAGAGATGGATTACGTGGCGGAAAAGATCCGGCAGATCGTAGAGCGGTTACGGAGCATGTCCCCCCTTTATGAGGATTTCATAAAGAAACAGGATAAAGCCAGAAATTGATCGCAAGAGAAAAAGAAAGGAGAGGGGCGGAAAGCCCCTGGGAAAATATATGTATACAGAGAAAGTAATGGACCATTTCCAGCATCCGAGAAATGTTGGAGAGATCGAGAATCCCAGCGGAATGGGAACAGTAGGAAACGCAAAGTGCGGAGATATTATGAGGATCTACCTGGACATTGATGAAAATCAGGTGATCCGGGACGTGAAGTTCAAGACATTCGGCTGCGGCGCGGCAGTGGCCACCAGCAGCATGGCTACCGAGATGGTAAAGGGAAAGACCGTGCAGGAGGCTATGGAAGTGACGAATAAGGCGGTCTGCGAAGCCCTGGACGGACTTCCGCCGGTAAAGATCCACTGCTCCCTTCTGGCAGAAGAGGCGATCCATGCGGCTCTCTGGGATTACGCCCAGAAAAACGGGATCACCATCGAAGGACTTTCCAAACCGAAGTCTGATATCGGAGAAGAAGAGGAAGAAGAGGAATATTAACTGTTCAGGACAGCACAGGGAGGAAAACAGGATGATCTTTAAAGATCTGGTCTATGCGGTGAAAAGTCCCGGAAGGTACGGGGATTTCCTGAAAAGAAAAGGCTGGATGGTATTTCTGTATGGCTTCTTCCTCATAACGGCGTATTTCCTCATCGTCAACGTAGTTCCTATGGCGCGGTTTCAGATCCTGTACGGTGGATTCCAGGGGATCGTGGAGCGGGGCGTTCCGGACTTTGAACTGGAAAACGGCAGGCTCTATCTGAAGGACTCCTGGTATCTGGATGAACAGGGCGTATATGTGGATATTGATACTTCCAGGGATTGGGTGCAGGAGAACCAGGAAGAAGTAGAGAAGATCCTGCAGGACGGCAGCTACTATGCGGTAATGATCGCCGACGGCAGTACGATGGCCGTAAAAAGTGACGGAAGCGTGGAGATTTTCCATTTTGGAGATCTGGCGGGGCTGAATCTTTCCAAAGACGATATTTACCAGTTCATCCCCCTGCTGGATCTGATCATCGTCCTTATTATGATCGCCTGGTATATTGCGGATATCGCCCTCTTTTTCCTTGGCGCCCTGATCCTTGGCCTGGCAGGCCTGATCTTCCGGCAGGCGTTTAATGCCCGTTTAAGCTTTGGACAGCTTTTTCTTCTGAGCATCTATGCCAAAACGGCGGCTTTGATCCTGAAGGGAGTTTTAAATGTATTTTCGATCCCCGTACCCTTTGGAACGGCGATGTATATGGCGATCTCCTGCGGCTATCTTGCCCTGGCTGTCAAGGGCATCAGCGAGGAACAGGAAAGGGAAAGGCAGCTGAGCGAGATGAACGCTTCCTGGAAAGGGGGCAATCCAGTGTGGAAGCCAGAAGGACGGGATGAAGATCCGAATCGGAACATGAATGAAAACAGCGGAGAGTAACAGATGGCAGATAAGAAAAAAGTAGTGATAGGAATGTCAGGCGGCGTGGATTCTTCCGTAGCCGCCTGGCTTTTAAAAGAGCAGGGATATGATGTTACAGGCGTTACCATGCAGATCTGGCAGGAAGAGGAAGAGCTGGTCCAGGAGGAAAACGGAGGCTGCTGCGGCTTAAGCGCAGTGGACGACGCGAGGCAAGTGGCCTGGAAACTGGGTATCCCATATTATGTGATGAATTTCCGAAAGGAATTTAAGGACAATGTGATCGATTATTTTGTCCATGAATATCTTCAGGGCAGGACCCCTAATCCATGTATCGCCTGCAACCGGTATGTGAAGTGGGAGTCCCTTTTAAAAAGGAGCCTGGACATTGGGGCCGATTATATCGCAACCGGCCATTACGCCAGGATCGAGAAACTTCCAAACGGCAGGTTCGCCCTGAGAAAATCAGCTACGGCGGAAAAGGACCAGACCTATGCTCTTTACAGCCTGACTCAGGATCAGCTGGCCAGAACGCTTATGCCGGTGGGAGAGTATACAAAAGACGAAGTGAGGAAGATGGCGGAAGATCTGGAGCTTCCGGTAGCGAAAAAAAGGGATAGTCAGGAGATATGCTTTATCCCGGATCATGATTATGCCGGATTTATCGACCGCAGCGGGGAAAAAGTCCCGCCGCCGGGAAATTTTGTGGATACGGAAGGAAATGTGATCGGACGCCATAAAGGGATCACTCATTACACCGTAGGGCAGAGAAAGGGACTGAACCTTTCCATGGGCCATCCCGTATTTGTCACGGAGATACGGCCAGAGACCAATGAAGTGGTGATCGGAGATTCCCAGGATGTATTTACAAACCGGCTTTATTGTAGTAATCTAAACTGGATGGCAGTTCCTGGATTAGATGGAAAGGCCAGAGAATTTACGGCCAAGATCCGCTACAGCCATAAAGGAGCGGAATGCCTGGTAAAGGATCTGGGAGACGGAAGGGCGGAATGCGTGTTTAAAGAGCCCCAGAGAGCCGTTACGCCAGGGCAGGCGGTCGTATTTTATGAAGGAGATTATGTTGCAGGAGGAGGCACGATCCTATGAGAAAAGGATGGAAAAATCTGGGGGCGGTGGTTATGGCCATGGCTCTTGGAATGGCGGTTTTAAACGGCTGCGCAGGCGGAAAAGCCCAGGATGCAGCGGATCAGATGGAGGCAGAGGCATCCGCCGGGGATCTGACGGACAGCCAGCCGGAAGAGGGAGAGGCAGATGAAGGTGCGGCAGGCCCTGAGACGGAAAGCAGCAGCCTGGAAGCCGACCGGACAAAGGAGACTGCTCCGGCTATGGAAGACAGGGACGAGACAGTATACGTGACTGGAGATAAAGTGAATTTGCGGAAAGACGGTTATCTGAGCGCAGAGGTGGCGGAAGTTGTGCCCATAGGAACAGAACTGAAGCGGACCGGCTACAGCGATACCTGGAGCCGGGTGGAATATGACGGCAGCACTCTTTATATCTCCACTCAGTATGTGTCCACGTCCAAGCCTGAGATCCCGGAACAGGTGCCGGCGGGAACAGTACTGGAAAATGGAGGCGTGGCGGTGGCTATGGATCCGTCCTGGGAATTTGCAGATTATTCCAAGATCAATTCCGGAACAGCGACCCTTTACAAATCCCAAGCAGCGGATAAGAAGGGGATCACCGTGTGCGTCAACGCCGGACACGGCACCCAGGGAGGTTCTTCTGTAAAGACTCTCTGCCATCCGGACGGATCGCCCAAGGTAGTTACCGGCTCTACCCAGGCAGGGGCTACCAGCGCGATCGCCGTGTCTGCAGGCATGGAATTTTTAGACGGTACTCCGGAGGCCAAGGTCACGCTGGCAGCGGCTAAGATCTTTAAGGAAAAGCTGCTGGCGGAAGGGTACGACGTGCTGATGATCCGGGAGACAGACGACGTACAGCTGGACAATATCGCCAGGACCGTGATCGCCAACAACATGGCGGACTGCCATCTGGCTCTCCACTGGGATTCTTCTACTAATGATAAAGGCGCGTTTTACATGAGCGTTCCGGATATCGCTTCCTATAAGAATATGTACCCGGTTAGCCAGTACTGGCAGCAGCACAACGCTCTGGGCGAGAGCGTGATCGGCGGCTTAAGAAACGCCGGAGTAAAGATATTCTCAAACGGAGCTATGGGCATGGACCTTACCCAGACCTCCTACTCCACGATCCCGTCCATCGATATCGAGTTAGGCGATAAGGGATCCGACTATTCCCAGCCGACCTTAGAGAAGCTGGCGGCCGGAATGGTTGCAGGGATCAACGCATATTTTGGAAAATAAAAGTAACAAAAGACAGAAAATGAACCAGGCCTGAGAAGATCCGGAAAGGAAAGATCTTCTCAGGCCTGGCTTATTGTCAAGTTACGGCAAGACGCGCCAGTGACGAGTCCTTTCAGATTTTTGACTGGGAATTCATAATTGGCGATCAGGCTTCGATCCCGCGGATCAGGTTCACCATCTCGATGGCGCTTAAGGCGCAGTCATATCCTTTATTGCCTGCTTTCGTGCCGGCCCGTTCAATGGCCTGCTCGATATTTTCCGTTGTCAGGACGCCAAAGAGCACCGGGATACCGCTGGATAAGGATACCTGGGCGATCCCCTTGGAAACTTCATTGCACACATAGTCGTAGTGACTGGTGCTTCCGCGGATCACTGCGCCAACGCAGATGACGGCGTCATATTTTCTGCTGTTCGCCATTTTTGAGGCGATCAGCGGGATCTCAAAGGCTCCGGGGACCCATGCGATATCGATGTCTTCCTCTTTTACGTCGTGGCGGGTCAGCCCGTCCAAAGCGCCGCTTACCAGTTTGGATGTGATAAATTCATTGAAACGGGAAGCGACGATCCCCACTTTCATATCTTTGGCAGTTAATTTCCCTTCTAAAATGTTCATAATAAAAATCCTCCTATCGCTGTTTATTTTTATACGTTGCTGCGGATGTGCACGCTTACCTGTAGTGCAGGATGTGGCCCATTTTTTTCTGCTTTGTTTTCAGGTAAAACAGGTCGTATGCAGTGGCGTCCATCTGGATCGGAACACGTTCCGTGATCTCCATGCCAAAATCAGAGAGCTGGTAGACTTTGTCTGGATTGTTGGTGAGAAGGCGCATGGTCTTTACTCCCAGATCCCGGAGTATCTGCGCGCCGATAAAATATTCTCTCAGGTCCCCTGCAAAACCCAAAGCCAGGTTCGCCTCCAGGGTATCCATACCCTGGTCCTGAAGCTCATAAGCCCGCAGTTTATTGATCAGGCCTATGCCGCGGCCTTCCTGGCGCATATAAAGAAGGATGCCCCGGCCTTCTTTTTCGATCTGGGTCATGGCTGAAGCAAACTGCTGTCCACAGTCGCAGCGCAGGGAACCGAAGGCGTCGCCGGTAAGGCATTCCGAATGGACGCGGCAGAGGATATCTTTCCCGTCGCCGATCTCGCCTTTGACAAGAGCGACGTGGTGTTCGCCGTTTAACAGGTTCACGTAGCCGTGAGCCATAAATTCTCCGTATTTTGTGGGAAGCTTGGTCACTGCGGCCTTCTGCACCAGCTTATCGTGACGCTTGCGGTATTCCTGGATCCCTTTGATAGTGATAAATTTCAGGTTCCATTTTTGGGCCAGCTCCATCAGCTCAGGGGTACGCATCATAGTCCCGTCGTCTCTCATGATCTCGCAGCAGAGGCCGCACTCTTTTAAACCTGCCAGGCGGAGCAGGTCCACCGTGGCTTCCGTGTGGCCGTTCCGCTCCAGAACGCCGTTTTTCTTTGCCAGAAGGGGAAACATGTGGCCTGGTCTGCGGAAATCTTCCGGACGGGAATCCGGGTCTGCACAGGCTCTTGCGGTAATACCTCTTTCCTCGGCGGAAATGCCGGTAGTAGTGGAAACGTGGTCCACGGAAACGGTAAAGGCGGTTTCGTGGTTATCCGTATTGTCCGATACCATCTGGGGAAATGAGAGCTTTCTGCAAAGTTCTGCGCTCATGGGCATGCAGATCAGCCCCTTGCCGTGGACGGCCATAAAATTTACGTTTTCTGTGGTGGCAAACTCCGCCGCGCAGATGAAATCACCTTCATTTTCCCTGTTTTCGTCGTCAGTGACCAGGATGATCCTGCCTTTCTTTAAATCCTCCAGAGCTTCTTCAACAGTATTAAATTCAAACATGATAAACCTCCTTCTTGCTAAAATCGTAACAGTTCAGCCGTCCTGAACGGTTACTTAAAATCCATGTTCAGCCAGAAATTCCCTGGTAAGGGAGGAAGCTCTCCGGCTGCTGTCCGGCTGTGCAGGAGCAGAAGCGAGGCCGCACAGCTTTTCTACGTATTTTCCAATGATATCGTTTTCCAGATTTACCAGATCCCCCGCCTTTTTAAGGGCAAGCGCCGTATGGGCCAGAGTATGGGGGATGATGGAAACGGAAAAGTCCCGGTCTGTTACCCTGGCTACAGTAAGGCTGATCCCGTCGATGGCTACAGAGCCTTTTTCTACGATATAACGGAGCACGGACGGGTCTGCGCTGATCACATACCAGACAGCGTTGTCGTCCTTTTGGACAGAACGGATCGAGCCGATGCCGTCTACATGGCCGGCTACGATATGGCCGCCGAAACGACCGTTTGCAGCCATGGCCCGTTCCAGATTGACCCGGCTTCCAGGGCTTAAGGCGCCCAGGGAAGAACGGCTTAAGGATTCATGCATGATGTCGGCGCAAAAGGAACCGTCGCCTACGGCGGTTACAGTCAGGCAAACGCCGTTTACAGCGATGCTGTCGCCGATCTTCGTCCCTTCCAGAACCTGGGAGGCGCTGATGGTGAGAACAGCGGAAAACCTGCCCCTCTGGATCTTCTGGACCGTACCGATCTCCTCTATGATTCCGGTGAACATGAGATCACCTCGCTTTCCAGGAGAATGTCATTTCCAAAGACCCGTATTTCAGGAGCAGAAAGGCGGAAGCCGTCCTTTGGAAAGGCCGCTCCGGGGCCGCCTACAGGAGACTTTGCTGCAGCTCCCCCAAAGATCACAGAGCCGATGTAGACCTGGACCTTATTTACGATGCCGCTTTTTAGCGCGGACCAGTTTAAAGAAGCTCCGCCTTCCAAAAGAATACTGTCAATGTTCTGCTCCCCAAGAAGCTTCATGGCCTCCGAAAGATCCACATGGCCGTCTTTTTCCGGTACGAAAAGGATCCTGCAGCCGGCTTTTTCAAGAGCCGCCCGTTTTTCCGCCTCTTTGCAGCATGTGAGGATGATCGTAGGTACTTTCGAAGCTGTAGCTGCGATCCGGGACGAGAGAGGAAGCCGTAAATGGGTGTCGCAGATGATGCGGACAGGATTTCTTCCGCCGGGGATCCGGCAGGTAAGAAGCGGGTCGTCTGTGAGCGCCGTCCCGATCCCCACCATGATCGCAGTGTAAAAGCTGCGGTCTTTGTGGACGTTTTTTCTGGCCTCTTCTCCGGTGATCCACTGGGACTGGCCGCTTGCGGCAGCTATTTTCCCGTCCATGGTCATGGCGTATTTCATTACCACATAGGGCGTTCTGCGGGAAATAAAGTGGAAAAATACCTGATTGATCCGGTCGCATTCTGCCTGCAGCAGGCCCTCGTCCACCTGGATACCGTGAGATCTCAGCTGCCGGACGCCTTTTCCGGCCACCAGGGGATTGGGATCAGAAGAACCGATGACTACGCGGCTGATCTTATTTTCAATGATCGCCTCTGTACACGGCGGCGTCTTTCCATAGTGGCAGCAGGGCTCCAAAGTGACATAAAGGGTGGCTCCTTCTGGAGAAACGCTGCAGGAAGCGAGAGCGTTCCGTTCCGCGTGAAGCCCGCCGTACCGCTCGTGATAGCCGCTTCCTATGATCTGACCGTCCTTTACGATTACAGCGCCTACCAGGGGATTGGGATTTACATGGCCGCCGCCCTTCAGAGCCAGGTCCAGAGCCAGCCTCATATACTGCTCATCCGTCATAATAAATACCTCCTTCGGGGCTAAAAATAATAAAAGCCCGGAACATCTTAAGTTCAGGGCTGAAGGAAAAAGCTTGCTGCAATATATTATCTTCCGAAAAACAAAAAGCTCTGAAATGATCCTGTCATTTCAGAGCATATGAACCAACGAAAAATAAATAAAGTCGTTCTTCTCATCTTCTTTCATCCAGACTGTACTGTCGGCTTCGGAATCACACCGAATCATGCCTTGCGGCTCGTGGGCTGTACCACCGGTAGGGAATCGCACCCTGCCCTGAAGATTTTCGATTGATTTTTATTATAGTCAGACAAAAGGAAGATGTCAATATATTTTGCGAAACAGTCGTTGCAAAATTACTCCGTATCGTGTATAATGCTAAAGGCATGGAGACGTATCGAAGAGGCCATAACGAGACTGACTCGAAATCAGTTTGCCGGGCAACTGGCACGAGGGTTCGAATCCCTCCGTCTCCGTTGATCGGCAAAAAGCTGTTTACAGCATCCGGTCTTTATGCTATACTTGAATAGCATTTAAAGTTGTTATACTAAAAGGGGATATAGCTCAGCTGGGAGAGCGCTTGAATGGCATTCAAGAGGCCGTGGGTTCGAGTCCCATTATCTCCATATCTTGAATAAAGCTGTATAGATACTGAAAGATCCAGTGTTTATGCAGCTTTTGTCATGTGTTCAGAAATAAGATACCGAAAATTTCTGTAAAATTAGGACGGGAAAAGTGATTGAAATAATTTATCATTTTATGCTATGATATAAAAAGTGTGTTAAATGTAATTGTTCAGGACGGCATATCTTTCTGCTTCCCTGAACGATTACGTTAAATTTTTGTAAGGAGGATATTATGTCAATAGATGACATTTCCAGCTTGTTTGGTTTTATAGGCGGTTTGGGCATGTTCCTTTACGGCATGAACATCATGGCGGACGGTATGCAGAAAACTGCCGGAGGAAGGATGAAGCAGTTTTTAGGCATGCTGACCAACAACCGCTTTATGGCGGTGGTGCTGGGAGCGCTGATTACTGCCATCATCCAGAGCAGCGGCGCCACTACGGTTATGGTAGTAGGCTTTGTAAGCGCCGGCGTTATGAACCTGACCCAGGCGGTAGGCGTTATCATGGGCGCCAATATCGGTACTACGATCACGGCGTGGATCGTATCCATGAGCCAGCTTGGGGATGCCTTTGAAGTTATGGAGCCGATCTTCTACGCTCCGCTGATCATTGGTATAGGTTCCCTTTTGATCATTTTCTCTATGAAACAGAGGAAAAAGCTGATCGGAGAGATCCTGGTAGGCCTGGGACTTTTATTCATAGGCCTGGATTTCATGTCCGGTTCTATCGCTCCTTATACGGATGCGCCGATCTTCTCCCAGGCGTTCGCTCTCCTGGGAAGCAATCCGATCCTTGGAATGATCGTTGGTTTTGTAGTCACTACGCTCCTTCAGAGCTCGTCCGCTTCTGTGGGGATCCTGCAGACCCTTGCGTTAAATGGGATCGTTACGACGAACGCGGCGATCTATATTACGCTGGGACAGAATATCGGTTCCTGTACTACGGCGCTGATCTCCAGTATAGGAGGATCCAGAACGGCAAAGCGGGCTGCGGTCATCCATCTTACCTTCAATATCATAGGTTCTATCATATTCGGTGTGGTCGGATTCTTTGTATTTACATTTAATCCTGCTATTGCCGGAAGCGAGATCAACGCGGTGCAGATATCGATCTTCCATACAGTGTTCAACCTGACCAACACGATCATCCTGTTCCCGTTTGCAAATCAGCTGGTAAAGATCTCCGGCCTTGTGATAAAGGAAAAACCAGGAGAAAAGGATACGGAACTGACAGAAGAAGAGGTTGTTTTGAAGCACCTGGATGAAAGGATCTTCGAATCTCCTGCATTTGCTCTGGAAACAGCTGTCCTGGAAGTTATACATATGGGACAGATCACCCAGACGAACCTTGGACGGGCGGTGAAAGCCCTGGAAGGCCGGAGCCAGGAGGACATTAACGAGGTGTATAAAACAGAAAAAACCATCAATAATATGGAGAAGATGCTTACGGAATATCTGATCAAGGTGGACAACCTGTCGCTGACAGAGCATCAGAAGCTGGTGGTGGCCAATCTCTTCTACAGTATCAGCGATATCGAGAGAGTGGGCGATCACGCGGAAAACCTGGCGGAGCTGGCCCAGGATATGGCGGATAAAAATTACAGCTTTTCTGAGACCGCTATTTCCGACCTGCGTTCCATCAGCGATGCAGTGCAGGAAGCTTTCAAGTGTTCCGTACAGGCCAGAGAGACAGGGAATATGGACGACGTAAGGAAAGTCAGCCAGCTGGAGGACGAAGTGGACAGCCTGGAAGAAGAGCTGAGGGAAAAACACATCGAACGCCTTTCCACAGGCCAGTGTACTGCTTCTGCAGGCGTTATTTTCCTTGATGCGATCAGCAATCTGGAGAGGATTTCCGACCATGCCTATAATCTGGCGGGCTATATCAAGGACGAGCTTTAAAAAAATGTAAAAAGCCTTGCCAATTTAGGAATAATTATGTACAATATAGTCTAGTCGATTATTATTTAACAATATCACTAAATATTTTTAGGAGGACTAAAATTATGGCAGTAAGAGTAGCAATCAATGGTTTTGGACGTATCGGCCGTCTGGCTTTCAGACAGATGTTTCAGGCAGAGGGATACGAAGTAGTAGCTATCAACGATTTGACCAATCCGGCAATGTTAGCTCACTTATTAAAGTACGACTCCTCTCAGGGCAGATATGCATTGGCTGACAAGGTGACAGCAGGCGAAGACTCTATTACTGTAGATGGACATACAATCAAGATCTACGCAGAGAAGGATGCAGCAAATCTTCCATGGAAGGAAGTTGGCGTAGACGTAGTTCTGGAGTGTACAGGCTTCTATACCTCCAAGGCAAAAGCTCAGGCTCATATTGATGCAGGCGCTAAGAAGGTAGTTATCTCCGCTCCGGCTGGAAACGATCTTCCAACTATCGTTTACAGCGTAAATGAGAAGACCCTTACAAAGGATGACACCATCATTTCCGCAGCTTCCTGTACGACAAACTGCCTTGCTCCTATGGCAAAGGCATTAAACGACTATGCTCCGATCCAGTCTGGTATCATGGCTACGATCCACGCTTATACAGGCGATCAGATGGTTCTGGACGGGCCTCACAGAAAAGGCGATTTCAGACGTGCACGTGCAGCGGCTGTTAATATCGTTCCGAACTCCACAGGAGCAGCAAAGGCGATCGGCCTTGTTATCCCGGAATTAAACGGCAAGCTGATCGGTTCCGCACAGCGTGTTCCGGTTCCGACAGGTTCCACAACGATCCTTACAGCTGTTGTTAAGAAGGAAGGAACAAACAAAGACGACTTAAAGGCTGGCATCAACGCAGCTATGAAGGCAGCTCAGTCCGATTCCTTCGGATATACAGAAGAAGAATTAGTTTCTTCTGATATCGTAGGCATTACTTATGGATCTCTGTTCGACGCAACACAGACCATGGTAAATCCGATCTGCGACGATTTATACGAAGTACAGGTAGTTTCATGGTATGACAATGAGAACTCCTATACAAGCCAGATGGTAAGGACGATCAAATACTTCGCTGAGTTAAACTAAGCGTCGGTATCGTCCGAAAAAGGTAAAGGATTCATCAGGGGTCCGGTCGTAAGGACCGGACCCTGTTTCTATTTTTCACTTTTACAAAAAAAGGAGATCATTTTATGCTGAATAAAAAGACTGTTGACGATTTAAAAGATTTAAAGGGCAAAAAAGTGTTGGTCCGCTGCGATTTCAACGTTCCGTTAAAGGACGGCGTGATCCAGAATTATAACCGTATCGACGGAGCGATCCCAACGATCAAAAAGCTTCTTGATCAGGGCGCAAAAGTGATCCTGTGCTCTCATTTAGGCAAGCCGAAGGGAGAACCGGTTCCGGAGATGTCCCTGGCTCCTGTAGCTCCTGCTTTAAGCGAGAGACTGGGCGTAGAAGTTAAGTTTGTCAGCGATCCTCAGGTAACAGGACCTGAGACACAGAAGCTTGCCGCAGAGTTAAAGGACGGAGAAGTGCTTCTTCTGGAAAATACCCGTTACAGGGGAGAAGAAACCAAGTATGGCAAAGATGAGAAGGCAGAGGAATATGCAAAAGAACTGGCAGCTCTCTGCGATAATGGAATCTTTGTAAACGATGCATTCGGAACTGCTCACAGAGCTCACTGCTCCAATGTTGGAGTTACTAAGTATACAAAAGAGAACGTTGTAGGCTATCTGATGGAGAAAGAGATCAAATTCCTTGGACAGGCTGTTGAGAATCCTGTTCGTCCGTTCGTAGCGATCCTGGGCGGCGCAAAGGTTTCCGACAAGATCAACGTGATCAACAATCTGCTTGATAAAGTAGATACTCTGATCATCGGCGGCGGTATGGCTTATACCTTCTTAAAGGCTCAGGGCAAGTCTATCGGCAACTCTCTTTGTGAAGAAGACAAGCTGGATTATGCATTAGAGATGGTTCAGAAAGCAAAGGATAAGGGCGTAAACCTCCTTCTTCCGGTAGATAATGTAGAAGGAAAAGAATTTTCCAACGATACAGAGCGGAAAGTCGTAGAGAATATCGACGAGGGTTGGTCAGGATTCGATATCGGACCGAAGACCATCGAACTGTATAAGAAGGCGCTTCAGGGTGCTAAGACCGTTGTATGGAACGGACCGATGGGCGTATTCGAGTTCTCCAATTTCGCAGAGGGAACTTTGGAGATCTGCCGCGCAGTAGCTGAGTTAAGCGACGCTACGACAGTTATCGGCGGCGGAGATTCTGTAAACGCTGTAAAACGTCTTGGATTTGCAGATAAGATGACGCACATTTCCACAGGCGGCGGAGCTTCCCTGGAATTCTTAGAGGGTAAGGAGCTGCCAGGCGTAGCGGCTGCAGATAACCGCTGATCTGCCTGAGGATCAAGGCTTTACAGACGGCCTTTCCGGCTGTTTATGGCGTTACCGATAGAGAAAGTTAAGATAAAAAGGAGAAAGAAAGATGGCAAGAAGAAAGATCATCGCTGGAAACTGGAAGATGAACATGACTCCAACCCAGGCAGTAGAATTGGTAAATACATTAAAACCATTAGTTGTTACAGACGAGGCAGACGTAGTATTCTGCGTACCTGCGATCGACATCATCCCTGTTGCAGAGGCTGTAAAGGGAAGCAATATTGAAGTTGGCGCAGAGAACATGTATTTTGAAGAGAGCGGCGCATATACAGGCGAGATCTCTCCGGCCATGCTTGTGGATGCAGGCGTGAAATACGTAGTTTTAGGCCATTCTGAGAGAAGAGAATACTTCGCAGAGACAAACGAGACGGTTAATAAAAAGATGTTAAAGGCTTTCGAGCACGGCATCACACCGATCATGTGCTGTGGAGAGACTTTAGAGCAGAGAGAGCAGGGCGTGACCATGGATTTCATCCGTCAGCAGGTTAAGGTTGGATTCCTTGGAGTAACTGCGGATCAGGCTAAGACAGCGGTTATCGCTTATGAGCCGATCTGGGCGATCGGAACAGGCAAGACCGCTACTACTGAGCAGGCAGAAGAAGTTTGCGCTGGTATCCGTCAGTGCATTAAAGAAATCTATGACGAAGCCACAGCAGAAGCGATCCGTATCCAGTACGGCGGTTCTGTAAACGCAGGCAATGCAGCGGAACTGTTCGCACAGCCGGATATCGACGGCGGCCTGGTAGGAGGAGCTTCCTTAAAGCCAGATTTTGGAAAGATCGTAAATTATAAATAATCATTCGTAAGTTAAGAGGCTGAAGGCCTGAAAGAGCGTCCGGATGTGTTTTGCCGTTTTGGAAATGCAGGCAAGACATACCGGGCGCTTTTTGCATATAGAAAACGATTCATTATTTGCTCCTGAAAACATCTGTTTTAAGTAGGGATCGTTTCAAGAATGAACTGCAGATATAAGAATAAAAAATAACAAAAATATTATTTATTATATAAAATATATAATAATATTGGAATGATATGTGTTGAAAAATATGTAATTTAAACTTTTATACAAAATAAATATAAAAATAGATATTATTATACAAGATAACATAATAAAAATGATATTTAAAACCTATAGAAATTAAACTTTTTTTGACTTTGTATTAATCCTGATCCATATGGAAAGAATGGTGGATCTGCAGATGGATAGGCTGTCTTAGGCAAAACGGCGGGATCGTTACCATGTCTGCAGGAACAGTATCTGCTCTTTTTTATAACAGACCTGACAAAAAAATATCATTCCCCATTGCAAGTATCGCGCAAATCATGTAGAATAAGGAAGGCGTAAATGCCGAAAAGAAGGTTACATTGTAAAGAAAAGATAGAAAAATGATAGCTTGCTGAAAGGAGAAAGACAGCGATGAGAAAAAAACCTGTAGTATTGATGATACTGGATGGTTATGGATTAAACAGCAACTGCGAGCATAATGCGGTATGCGAGGCGAAGACTCCGGTCATGGATCAGCTGATGAGCCAGTGCCCATTTGTGAAAGGCAATGCCAGCGGTCTTGCCGTAGGGCTTCCTGACGGCCAGATGGGAAACTCAGAAGTAGGCCATTTAAATATGGGAGCGGGAAGGATCGTATACCAGGAACTGACGAGGATCACAAAGTCTATCCAGGATGGAGACTTTTTTACAAACGAAGCATTTATGGAGGCAGTGAAGAACTGCAGGGAGCATGATTCTGCCCTTCATTTATACGGCCTTGTTTCAGACGGAGGCGTCCACAGCCATAACACACATATCTACGCGTTGCTGGAGCTGGCGAAGAGAAACGGCCTGAAGAAGGTTTACGTGCATTGCTTCCTGGATGGCCGCGACACACCTCCTGCTTCTGGAAAAGAGTTCGTAGCTGAGCTGGAAGAAAAGATGAAAGAGATCGGCGTAGGCGAAGTTGCTTCCGTTATGGGACGCTACTACGCCATGGACAGGGATAACCGCTGGGACCGTGTAGAGCGCGCGTACAGAGCGCTTACACAGGGTGAGGGAAATCAGGCGGACAGCGCGACAGACGGTATCCAGGCATCCTATGACGACGGAAAGACGGATGAGTTCGTAGTTCCGTTTGTAGTGATGAAAGACGGACAGCCGACTGCGGTGATCAAAGATCACGATTCGATCATTTTCTATAATTTCCGCCCGGACAGGGCCAGAGAGATCACAAGAGCGTTCTGCGACGACGAGTTCAAGGGCTTTGACAGAGGAAAGAGACTGGACGTAGTATACGTTTGCTTTACCGACTATGACGACACGATCGGAAACAAACTGGTGGCCTTTAAGAAGGAAACGATCACCAATACATTTGGAGAATTCCTTGCCGCTCACGGCTTAAAGCAGGCCAGGATCGCGGAAACAGAGAAATACGCCCACGTTACCTTTTTCTTTAACGGAGGCGTAGAAGAACCGAACGAGGGAGAGGACAGGATCCTTGTCAAATCTCCGAAGGTTGCCACTTACGACCTTCAGCCGGAGATGAGCGCGCCGCAGGTGTGCGATAAGCTGGTAGAGGCTATTGGTTCTGGAAAATACGATGTGATCATCATTAACTTCGCAAATCCGGATATGGTAGGCCACACAGGCGTGGAGAGCGCCGCGATCAAGGCGATCGAGACCGTGGATGCATGTGTGGGGAGAGCTGTAGAAGCGATTAAAAAAGCCGACGGAATTCTGTTTATCTGCGCAGACCACGGCAATGCGGAGCAGCTTGTGGATTATGAGACTGGCGAGCCATTTACCGCCCATACGACTAATCCGGTGCCGTTTATCCTGGTAAACGCGGATCCGTCTTATAAATTAAGAGAGGGCGGATGTCTCGCGGATATCGCTCCTACGCTGATCGAGCTGATGGGAATGGAGCAGCCGAAAGAGATGACAGGAAAATCTCTCCTGATCCGATAATGCAGCTGTTGCATACAGATAAAAAGAAAGAGCAGGGAAGATTGTGAAAAAAGACCGATTTATTAAAGGTATGATCTCCATGGTGATCAGCGTGTGCCTATTCGCAGCAGCCGGATGCTATCCATCTTTGCAGACGCCGCTCTGCGGATTAGGCGGGATCGCTCTGGGAGTAGGGGTCGCCATGGTCATTCGTACATTCCACAGCGAGCCGCCTCAGACGGTGGAAAGAAAGCCCTATCGAGGAAAAAGCACGAAAAAGAAGCGAAAACACTAATACGATACCAGGGTTCTCAGGTACATCGCCAGAGATCTCTTTAGAGGGTGCTGCTTGATCATCGGATCTGATGATTTTGCGGCGCCCTTTTTTCTGCGTTTAAACAAAAATGGAGCCATTACCCTATAGATGTGATCATTCATCTACAGGGCAACGGCCCCTGAAACCTACTTCAGCAGGTTATCATTTTCAAAATAGTCGATCTTCATAGCGTGGCGGACATCATGCAATGTCTGGCTCGCTTTTTCTTTTGCTGCTTTGCTGCCCTCTCTGAGGATCTCATAAACTTCCGGCAGACGCTGCTCCCACATCTTTCTGCGCTCGCGGATCGGCTGCAGTTCAGCCTGAAGGACATTGTTCAGGAAACGCTTTACTTTTACGTCGCCTAAGCCGCCTCTCTGATAGTGGGCCTTCAGCTCGTCAAGGCCGCTGTATTCAGGAAGAAACTCTTCGAAATATTCCGGACGGCAGAACGCATCCAGATAGATAAACACCGGATTGCCCTCCACCTGGCCGGGATCCTCTACGCGAAGGTGGTTCGGATCCGTGAACATGGACATAACCTTCTTTTTAATGTCCTCGGATTCGTCGGAAAGATAGATACAGTTTCCAAGAGATTTACTCATCTTCGCCTTGCCGTCAATGCCGGGAAGCCTTAAGCAGGAAGCTTTTTCCGGAAGCACGATCTGCGGCTCGGTCAGAGTCTCGCCGTAAACGGAATTGAATTTGTGAACGATTTCCCGGCACTGTTCGATCATCGGCATCTGGTCCTCTCCAACCGGAACAGCCGTTGCCTGGAAAGCTGTGATATCCGCTGCCTGGCTGATGGGGTAGCAGAAAAAGCCTACTGGAATACTGGCTTCAAAGTTGCGCATCTGGATCTCTGCTTTTACCGTAGGATTCCTCTGTACGCGGGAAACAGTTACAAGGTTCATGTAATAAAAGGTCAGTTCTGTCAGTTCAGGGATCATGGACTGGATAAATAATGTGGATTTTTCCGGATCCAGCCCGCAGGCAAGATAGTCCAGAGCTACCTGCATGATGTTCTGCCGTACTTTTTCCGGATGCTCTGCATTGTCCGTCAATGCCTGAGCGTCAGCGATCATAATATAGATCTCGTCGTAACGGCCGGAATTCTGTAATTTAACTCGTTCTTTTAACGAGCCAACATAGTGTCCTACATGAAGGCGTCCTGTGGGACGGTCGCCAGTTAAAATAATCTGTTTCATCTGTATGCTCCTTTGTGAAATGTCTGGTATCTATTATAGTACATATTCCGTAAAAATAACAATACCTGTTTAGGAAAGGTTTAAAAGTTTTTTCATCCGTTTCATGCAATAGAAGAAAGCGGGGATTAGGAACAGATCAGCCATGATCCATGCGATCGGGGAAGCGAAACAGATGATGACGTAGCCCAGTATCGGAACAAGGACGAAACCGACGAACGCCCTGCCGACCATTTCGCAGACGCCGGCGGCGATGGCAAGGAAGCTGTAGCCCATTCCCTGGATGGTAAAACGCCACACATTTACCACAGTCAGGGGGATGTAGAACATGGAGTTAAAAGTAAGGAACATATGGGCCTGGTGGATCACCACAGTTTCGTCTGCGTCCACGAACAGAAGAGGGATGACCCCGCCCAGCGAAAACAGGGCTGCAAATGCGAGGACAGAGTAAACGGCTCCGATCAGCGTGGCGGACTTCACGCCCTGCCAGATCCGGTCGATCTTGCCCGCCCCTACATTCTGTCCGGAATAGGTGGCCATGGTGCCGCCTAATGCGTCGAAAGGACAGCAGAAGAACATGCCGATCTTCTGCCCGGCGGTTACGGAAGCAACAGCTACGGAACCAAGGCTGTTGATGGCGGTCTGGATTACTACGGAGCCAATGGCTGTAATAGAATATTGAAGCCCCATGGGGATCCCCATTTTACAGAGGATGAGCATATGGTTCCTGCTGATCCTCGCTTCTCCAGGCTGCAGGTGCAGGATAGAAAAACGTTTTTTCATGTAGAACAGGCATAAAAAGCCGGATGCGGCCTGAGAAATGACCGTAGCATAAGCCGCGCCCGCCACGCCTGTTTTCACCGTTACGATAAAAAACAGATCCAGAAAAATATTCAGGATACTGGAAAATACCAGAAAATATACAGGCGTTTTCGAATCGCCGAGAGAACGGATGATACCTGCCAGGATGTTGTAAAGAAATGTGGCGGGTATTCCCAGGAAAATATAAAAGATATAGTTATAAGCTCCGTCGATGATATTGGAAGGCGTCTGCATCCAGACCAGGATCTTCCTGGTAAGCAGGCAGACTGCCGCAGTCATGACCACCGCGAAGAAAAATGCGAGCCAGCCGGCGTTGGCGGCAAAACGGCGCATGTCTTTGTAATCCTGTGCGCCGAACCGCTGCGCCACCGGAATGGCAAAACCGGTGCAGACGCCGATGACAAACCCGTTTACCATAAAGTTGATCGCCGCAGTGGAGCCTACGGCGGCCAGGTCGTTTACTCCTAAGAACTTTCCTACGATGATAGTATCTACCATGCTGTAAAACTGCTGAAATAAAAGCCCCATGAGCATCGGGACGGCAAAGCCCAGGATCAGCCGTGACGGGCTGCCTGAGGTCATATCCCTGATCGGGGCGGAAGCCTGTTTGCTCATAATGATCCCTCCTAAAGTCCGATCCGTAAGATCGTTTTGATCACGAAGTATCCGGCAAAACGCTTAATGTCCTTTTGCTGGATCGCTACAAAATTTTATAAAAAAATCTCTCTTTTTACAATTGTAAATATTTACGAAAATAACGGAAAGACAAAGGAGGTCCTGTTGCATTTTTTTGTCTTAGCGGATCCGCTTTTCCAGGATGGAGATCCCCTGGTAAAGGATCGCCGAAATCAGACACAGGATAACGATGGACATTACCACCTGGTCCATACGGAAGGTCTGCTGGCCGTAGATGATCAGATATCCAAGTCCGGCATCCGCAGCCAGAAATTCACCGATGATAACGCCTACCAGGCAGAGCCCTACGTTTACCTTCATGCTGCTGATGATGACCGGAACGGAAGAGGGCAGGAGGACCTTGAAAAGGACATCAGCCCTGGTTCCGCCAAAAGCCCGGATCAGTTTGATCTTTTCCGGATCGGTCTGATGAAAGTTTGTAAAAAGGGTCATGATGGAGCCGAAGAGGGCCACAGAAACGGCTGCGACTAT
The DNA here is from genome assembly GCA_019118365.1 of Candidatus Lachnoclostridium stercoravium. Taxonomy (GTDB): domain Bacteria; phylum Bacillota; class Clostridia; order Lachnospirales; family Lachnospiraceae; genus Lachnoclostridium_A; species Lachnoclostridium_A stercoravium. The sequence continues at coordinate 52,023 of DWZA01000051.1, forward strand.
GATGGTTTTCCTGTTATTTCCCAGCCATACGATCAGAAGTGGAGCCAGGGCCGACTTGGGAAGGCTGTTTAAGGCGACGAGATAAGGTTCGGCTATATCGGCAAAACTCTTCCACGACCATAAAAGGAGAGCGGCTCCCAGACTGACGGATACCACAAGGAAGAAGCTGAGGAGCGTTTCCCACATGGTCACGCCGATGTGGAGAAAAATACTCTTGTCCTCTGTCATCCGCAGAAAACAGGAGGCGATCTTTAAAGGAGAACTGAAGATAAAATCGTTCAGTGTCCCAGTCTGGGCTCCCAGCTCCCATAAAGCGAGAAAGAGGACGAGGATCATAAAACGGAGTATGGTTACCTTCTGCCGGTAAAACCGTTCTTTTAAAAGAAATTCCTGCTGCGCGGGGCTCATGATTGCTTCAGCTCCTTCCATAACTGATTGAAATAAGAGGGAAATTCCGGCGCGTTTCTTCTTTCCAGCGGCGTCAGGCCGTCCTCAAAAGAAAGGGGGAGTATTTTTTTTACTGTTCCCGGACGCTTCGAAAGAACGATGACCCGGTCGGCCATGCTGATGGCTTCCGACAGGTCATGGGTGATAAGGATCGCTGTTTTCTTCGTGCTTCGTATCATATGACTGATATCGTCGCAGACGTCCAGACGGGTCTGATAGTCCAGGGCGGAAAAGGGTTCGTCGAGAAGGAGAAGCTCAGGATCCAGCACAAGGGTCCGGATGAAAGCGGCTCGCTGGCGCATGCCGCCGGACAAGGCAGAAGGCCTGGCATTTTCAAAATCACCCAGGCCGTAAGTTTTTAAAAGCGTATGGAGTTTTTCCGCAGACTGCGGGTTCAGTTTCTTCTGGATCTCAAGTCCAAGGGCAGCGTTGGAGAAGACGGAACGCCATTCAAACAGATGGTCGCGCTGAGGCATATATCCGATGTCAGAAGCGGCGTTCATGCCCCGGCCTACAGGCGCCCCTTTAAGGAGTACCGCGCCTTCGTCAGGGGAAAGGAGCCCGATGATCAAAGATAAAAGGGTGGATTTGCCGCAGCCGGAAGGGCCTGCGACAGCGATGAATTCTCCTTTGTTTACGGAGAAAGATATATCAGAAAGGGCCAGGGTCTCGCCCTCAGAAGTATGATAGGAGTAGCTGAGGTTTCGTATGTCCAGGAGAGGGGGCTCTCCGTCGCATGTTCCTGGCGGAAGATTGCGTTCCATAAATATGCCTCCCTGTCTGTTTTTATATGATTATCATATGAAAAACAGGATTTACCGGTGCATATCATAATTGATCCGGACCATATGGAGATGGTCTTCCCAGATGCCGTTGATCTTAAGGTAATATTTAGAGAGACCTTCATTGATAAAATGGTTGTGTTCAAGGACTTTGAGAGACGGTATATTTTTAGGCATGACATTAGCTTCAATACGATGGAGATGAAAATTCTTTTCGTACGGGTTCAAATTCTTCTAAAAAGCGGCGATTTCGTTTATAATATTCAGCCGCCTGACTGGAAAGGCATATGTCTGGGCCAACAAGTCTGATAAATTTATTTTCCATCTCGAAATCTCCTTCTGAATAAATAAAATAAAGCTCCCCGGCAGCTGCGTGTTTCTAAGGGATAGTCAAAGGTGAGCTTAGACACCAGCTATAGGCCAGGGACGGGAAACGTCCAGCCTACTCCTCCCAGAACCGGGGAACTTCTTCATTATAGAGCTTTTCTTATCATTTTACAATGCTTTCCTCTAATTCCTGCACAGAAATCCCGTCAAAGACCAGATCCAGCCATTTCGCGATCTGGTCAGGATCGGACTCCTGAAGGATGGCTGTTTTCAGCTCCGTTGAAACGGGACCACCGTTTCTTCGTTCCAGGAAGCGCAGAAGGGCTTCTGCCTGCCCTTCCCGGATTCCAGCGGCCTTTCCTTCCCGGATTCCGGCGGCCTTTCCTTCCTGGATTCCAGCGGCTTTTCCTTCTTGGATTCCAGCGGCTCTGCCCTGTTCATAAAGCGTTTTTTCGTGAAGTTCTTCGTTATATTCTTCTAATATCACGTTTGTCACCTCCGCTCGATGTTTTTCCAGCAGCTCTTTATTGTGGCCAAAGTTGATATTGATGATCTGGGCAGTGCATTCCAGGCAGGGAATCCCGTCTGGTTTCATAAAAGCCTGAGATAAATAAAGCTCCTGCCGGTCAGGCTCAGTCTTCAGACCATTGTAAAGCACGATATACCGGGGAGTCGGAAGTTTCAGAAGAGTACTGGAATAAATGTCCAGGTGATGCTCTGCGATATAGCCCTGATAGATATTGCTGAAATAAAAGAGTCCTCGCAGCGGCATGTTGGGATTCCAGCTGCTCTGCTGTTCGTAGAGATTCATAACGTCTTCGATCAAAAAAGAAACGTCATTTTTCAGCCCCATGTATATGACGTTTTCGATGGTCGTAACGATCAATGCATCCGGATCGTTATAGTCCGTGCCGTTGATCGCGTTATAGAGATCGAGCAGCTCCTTCTTTTCGCGGAAGACCATCCGAAACAGGCTGTCCTTATAACTGCGGGTTATTTTTTCATTAGTCATAAAATTTCTCCTTCCATTATATAATATTTTGTTGCGGCACGCAAATTTTTCTGTGTGGGAATGGTTCCGGATCAGAAGGAACGGAGCGGCATAAAGCCAGAACAGACGCCTTGCGGCAAAGATTGGAAATTTGAGATATTTTAATCGTATCACAAACAGACTGTATACACAATCGACAATTTATCCTGGCGCACTGGCTGATACAAAAGTTTTGTGAAATCCCTTGCAATTCTTTCGTGATAGTGGTATACTACACACGATTACATGACAGATTGCTTGAAAGAGTGGACATAACGTCCACTCTTTTTCGTAGCAGAGGAGAAGATCCATTGGATACTGTCGGGGATCTGATCTGGCAGAGCAGGGAAAAGAGGTGGTTTTAATGGCGAAAAGAGAGGCATATGAATCAAAGGTCGAGAACTATCTCCTGCCGATGATGGAGGAGTATGGATTTGAACTGGTAGACGTGGAATATGTGAAGGAGGCCGGGACCTGGTATCTGAGAGCATATATTGATAAGGAAGGCGGGATTTCCGTAGACGACTGCGAGGTCGTGAGCCGGAGGCTGAGCGACTGGCTGGATAAGGAGGACTTTATTGAGGAAAGCTACATCCTGGAAGTAAGTTCTCCAGGGCTTGGAAGGCCGCTGAAGAAGGAAAAAGATTTTGTAAGGAGCCTGGGAAAGGATGTTGAGATCCGGCTTTACCGGGCAAAAGACAAGAGAAAAGAGTTTACCGGAGCGCTGAAGGCTTTTGACCGGGATACAGTCACGATCGAAGAAGACGGGAAGGAGATCACCTTTGAACGTCCGGAAATTGCATTGATCCGATTAGCATTTGATTTTTGAAACATGTAGGAGGATAAAAAGATGAATAAGGAACTGATCGAGGCGCTTGATATTTTGGAAAAAGAAAAAAATATCAGCAAGGAGACATTGCTGGAGGCTATTGAGAACTCCCTCCTTACAGCCTGTAAGAATCACTTTGGGAAGGCAGACAATGTAAAGGTAACGATCAATGCTGTCACAGGTGATTTCTCAGTTATCGCGGAAAAGGAAGTTGTGGAGCAGCCGGAAGACGATATGCTCCAGATCAGCCTGGAGAAAGCAAGAGAGATCGCGCCCAACTGCGGGCTGGGCGACATTGTCCAGGTGCCGATCAAATCAAAGGAATTTGGCCGTATCGCCACACAGAACGCAAAGAACGTGATCCTTCAGAAGATCCGTGAAGAGGAGAGAAAGGTTCTTTACAACGAATATTACAGCATGGAAAAAGATGTTGTGACCGGTATCGTACAGAGATACCTGGGCAGGAACATCAGCATTAACCTTGGAAAGGTAGACGCGATCTTAAATGAGTCCGAGCAGGTTAAGGGAGAGGTATTCAAGCCAACGGAACGTATCAAGGTATACATCCTGGAAGTAAAGGATACGCCGAAGGGGCCGAGGATCTCCGTTTCCAGGACTCATCCGGATCTGGTAAAGAGGCTGTTTGAGTCAGAAGTGGCAGAAGTGAGAGACGGCACCGTAGAGATCCGCGCTATCGCAAGAGAAGCCGGATCCAGAACGAAGATCGCGGTAAGCTCCAACGACCCGAACGTGGATCCGGTCGGCGCATGCGTAGGCTTAAACGGAGCCAGAGTCAATTCTATTGTCAACGAGCTGAGAGGCGAGAAGATCGATATCATCAACTGGGACGACAACCCGGCGTACCTGATCGAAAACGCATTAAGCCCGTCAAAGGTCATCTGCGTTGTGGCGGATGAAGACGAGAAAGAGGCGCAGGTCATCGTGCCGGATTACCAGCTTTCTCTGGCGATCGGCAAAGAAGGCCAGAACGCAAGGCTTGCCGCCCGTCTTACCGGGTATAAGATCGATATCAAGAGCGAGACGCAGGCCAGAGAGATGGGACTGTTTGAAGAGCTGGGACTGGACGGCCAGTATGAGATGGACGGTTCTTTTGACGGAGCTGATTATGACGGACCGATAAGCGGAGAAGAGCCGTATCCGGAAGACGGAGATTATCCGGAGGACGAAGGCTATCCGGAAGAACCGTCAGATAGCAGCGAAGAGGATCAGTAACAGAAAGAATGGAAGTGACGGATATTGGCAGTAAAAAAAGTCCCGCTGAGGCAGTGCGTCGGCTGCGGCGAAATGAAAAATAAAAAAGAAATGATCCGGATCTTAAAAACGGCGGAAGGCGATTTTACGCTGGACGCCACCGGAAGAAAGAACGGCAGAGGCGCGTATCTCTGCCCGGATATGGAGTGTTTCCGGAAGGCGGTAAAAAACCACGGCCTGGAACGATCCTTTAAAATGGCTATTCCGAAGGAAGTGTACGAGGCGCTGGAAAAGGAGATGGAACAGATTGGACAATAACAGGAAAACGCTGAATCTGATCAGTCTGGCCACAAAAGCGGGGAAAACCGTAAGCGGAGAATTTTCCACGGAAAAAGCGGTAAAGACTGGAAGGGCTTTTCTGGTGATCGTTTCGGAGGAAGCTTCAGATAATACAAAAAAGATGTTTACCAATATGTGTACTTACTATGAAGTCCCTATCTGCATTTTTGGTAAAAAAGAAGAACTGGGCCATGCTATGGGAAAGGAATTTCGAGCTTCCCTGGCGGTTTTGGACGATGGGTTCTCGAAGGCGATCGTAAAACAAATGGATCTGGCAGGAGGCGGTAAGTATGAGAGTAAATGATCTGGCAAAAGAATTAGGCAAAACAAATAAAGAGATACTGGAAATATTACAAAAGAACCATGCGGAGGTGAAAAGCCACATGTCTAATATTAATGAAGAGCAGATTTCAATGGTGAAGAAGGAAGTAGCCGGTCAGGCCAAAGAGCCTGCAGGCCGTCCGGAAGCGCCAAAGACAGAAGGAGAAAAAGGAAGCGGGGCAGCGCAGGGAGAAGCTCCCAAGAAGAAGATAGCAGCTGTTTTCCGCCCTCAGAACTCACAGCAGATGAGAAACATGCGTCCGGCCCGTCCTCAGGGAAGCCGTCCGGCTGGCCAGGGAGAGGGAAGACGTCCGGGAGCGGCAGGTTCTGCGCCGGCTGGCCAGGGACGCCCGGCAGGACAGCAGGCAGTCCAGGCTCAGGAGAATCAGGCAAAGCCAAGGCAGGCAGTTTCTGAAAATAAGAAGCCGGAGGCTGGCCCACAGGCAGCCCAGGGCGGTTTTGGCGGAAAAGATAACCGCGATAACCGTGAAGGAAGCCGCCGCGAGGGAGGCTTTAGCGGAAGGGATAACCGCGATAATCGCGAAGGAGGCCGCCGTGAAGGAGGCTTTAGCGGAAGAGATAACCGCGACAATCGCGAAGGAGGCCGCCGTGAAGGAGGCTTCGGTGGAAGAGATAACCGCGACAACCGCGAAGGAGGCCGCCGTGAAGGAGGCTTCGGCGGAAGAGATAACCGCGACAACCGCGAAGGAGGCCGCCGCGAAGGAGGCTTCGGCGGAAGAGATAACCGCGATAATCGCGAAGGAGGCCGCCGTGAAGGAGGCTTTGGCGGAAGAGATAACCGCGATAATCGCGAAGGAGGCCGCCGCGAAGGAGGCTTTGGCGGAAAGGACAGCCGCGACAGCCGTGAAGGAGGCCGTTCCCAGGGCGGAAGGAGAGACAGCGGAAGGAGCAGCAGCTCTTTCGACACTCCGATCCAGACAAAGCCGCAGAGCACCCGTCAGCAGAATAAAAATAATTATAAAAATGACAAATACGATAAACGGGACAGAGATGAAGATATGCCGATGAAGTCTGGAAAGACTTCCAAGCATCCGTTCCAGATGCCGCAGAAGCCGGCGGAACAGAAAGTGGAAGAGACAGTTAAATCTATCGTGATCCCGGAAGTCCTTACAATTAAGGATCTGGCTGAAAAAATGAAGCTGCAGCCGTCAGCGATCGTAAAGAAGCTTTTCATGCAGGGCAAGATCGTTACCTTAAATCAGGAGATCGACTATGAGCAGGCGGAAGAGATCGCTCTGGAATACGACGTTCTCTGCGAAAAAGAGAAGAAAGTGGACGTGATCGAAGAACTCCTGAGAGAGGACGAAGAGTCTGAGGACAATATGGTGGAAAGACCTCCGGTAGTATGCGTTATGGGCCATGTTGACCACGGAAAGACCTCCCTTCTGGATGCAATCCGCAAGACGAACGTTACAGAAAAAGAGGCGGGCGGCATTACGCAGCACATCGGCGCATATGTAGTAGAGATCAACGGACAGAGGATCACCTTCTTAGATACGCCGGGCCACGAGGCATTTACCGCTATGCGTATGAGAGGAGCCCAGGCTACGGATATCGCTATCCTGGTAGTAGCGGCGGACGACGGCGTTATGCCTCAGACCGTAGAGGCGATCAACCATGCGAAAGCAGCCGGAGTTGAGATCATCGTAGCGGTGAATAAGATCGATAAACCCAGCGCAAACGTAGACCGCGTAAAGCAGGAGATGTCCGAATACGGTCTGGTTCCGGAAGACTGGGGCGGAAGCACCATCTTTGTTCCGGTATCCGCTCATACAAAAGAAGGTATCAAGGACCTGCTTGAGATGATCCTTCTGACAGCGGAAGTGATGGAATTAAAGGCGAACCCGCGCAGGAACGCGAGAGGCCTTGTGATCGAGGCGGAGCTGGATAAGGGCAAAGGCCCGGTAGCTACTGTCCTGGTGCAGAAAGGTACGCTCCATATCGGTGATAATATCGCAGTAGGTTCCTGCCATGGCAAGATCCGCGCGATGATGGACGACAAGGGACGCCGCGTAAAAGAGGCCGGCCCATCTACTCCTGTGGAGATCCTGGGCTTAAACGACGTTCCAGGAGCCGGAGAGATCTTCATCGTTATGGATAATGAAAAGGATGCAAGGCATTTTGCCGAGACATTTATTTCAGAAGGCAAGAACAAGCTTCTGGAAGATACAAAGATGAAGCTGTCTCTGGACGATCTGTTCACACAGATCAAGGCAGGAAATGTAAAAGAGCTGCCGATCATTGTGAAGGCGGACGTACAGGGTTCCGTAGAAGCGGTAAAGCAGAGCCTGACCAAGCTTTCCAACGAAGAAGTAGTAGTAAAAGTGATCCATGGAGGAGTCGGCGCGATCAACGAATCCGACGTTACCCTTGCGGCAGCATCCAACGCGATCATCATCGGCTTTAACGTAAGGCCGGATGCAACGGCAAAATCTACTGCGGAGAGAGAAAAAGTGGATATCCGGCTGTACCGCGTGATCTATCAGGCCATCGAGGACGTGGAAGCGGCTATGAAGGGCATGCTGGATCCGGTATTCGAGGAGAAAGTGATCGGCCACGCGATCGTGCGCCAGACGTTCAAGGCTTCCGGTGTGGGAACCATTGCCGGCGCTTATGTAACAGACGGAAAATTCCAGAGAGGCTGCTCCTGCAGGTTATCCAGAGGGGGAGAACAGCTCTTTGACGGCGGCCTGACATCCCTGAAGCGTTTCAAAGATGACGTGAAGGAAGTGGCTGCAGGATATGAGTGCGGTCTTGTATTTGATAAATTCAACGATATCCAGGAAGACGATACTATAGAAGCATACATCATGGTGGAGGTTCCCAGGTAAGGGAGCCCCGCCGGTAGGAGTCCTGGATATAGAAAGGACGACATGCGTAAGAACAGTATAAAAAACACAAGGATCAATATGGAAGTCCAGAGAGCTTTGAGCGAGATCATCCATGGGGAGATCAAGGATCCCAGGATCCATCCCATGACAAGCGTTGTCGCTGTGGAAGTGACTCCGGATCTGAAATATTGCAAGGCATATATCAGCGTTCTCGGCGACCAGGAAGCCGCGGCAGCCACTGTGCAGGGCTTAAAAAGCGCGGTCGGCTATGTGCGCCGGGAACTGGCAAGAAAGGTCAACCTGCGCAATACGCCGGAGGTCACTTTTATCCTGGATCAGTCCATTGAATATGGCGTAAAGATGTCCAGGCTGATCGACGAGGTAGCGCAGCGCGATAAGGCGCTGGAAGAGGAACGGGAAGAGCAGGAAGAACAGGCCGGCGAAGAATAGGCCGGATCAAAAAAGGAGGATACGGACAATGAGCTTGTTAGAAGAAAAGCTTCAGGGCGTGAAGACGGCAGTGATATTGGGACATATACATCCTGACGGCGACTGTATAGGCTCATGCCTGGGAGTATATAACTATGTAAAAGATGAGTTTCCAGGCATTGATATCAATATTTATCTGGAACCTCCCGCTGAAAAATTCTCATATATGAGATATTTTGATGAAATAAAGACCAGCCTTCCAAAGGAACTGCCCCAGGCGGATCTGTGTATCTGCCTGGACAGCGGGGATAAGGACCGGCTGGGCGGATTTCTTCCTTTGCTGGAAAATGCAAAAGACAGCCTGGTAGTGGATCATCATATTACGAATATCGGTTACGGCCGGAGAAATGTGATCGCTCCGGATGCCAGCTCTACCTGCGAGGTGCTTTACGACCAGGTGCTGGATGCGGAAAAGATCAGCAGGGAGACGGCTGTATGCCTTTATACAGGCATTGTCCATGACACCGGCGTTTTCCAGCACAGCAATACTTCCGGAAAGACTATGGCGATCGCCGGAAAGCTGATCGACATGGGCATTCCATTTTCAGATATCATCACAGACAGCTTTTATAAAAAAACATATGTCCAGAACCAGATCATGGGAAGGGCGCTGCTGGAAAGCGTCTGCTTTTTGGATAACCGCTGCATTTTCAGCGTGATCCGGAAGCGGGATATGGATTTTTACGGCGTTACCAGCAAAGATATGGACGGGATCGTAGATCAGCTGAGAGTTACGGAAGGCGTGGAGTGCGCGATCTTCCTGTATGAAACGGCTTTCCAGGAATTCCGGGTGAGCATGCGTTCCAACCATATCGTGGACGTGAGCAAAGTTGCAGCTTATTTTGGCGGAGGCGGCCATATCCGCGCCGCTGGCTGCACCATGTCGGGAAGGATCCACGACGTGATCAACAACCTGTCTCTCCATATTGAAGAACAGCTGAAGACTGCATCTTCCTTATGATGAAGGATCCGGTCAGAGGCGCAGGCTTTGCCGGATGATCATTTACTCTTTAGTGCCGAAGAGGAAAGGGAGACAAAGGGGAGAGATAAGATGTACAATGGCGTTATCAACGTATATAAAGAAAAGGGATACACATCCCATGACGTAGTAGCGAAGCTGAGGGGAATCCTCAGACAGAGAAAGATCGGCCATACAGGGACGCTGGATCCGGATGCGGAAGGCGTCCTTCCTGTCTGCCTGGGCAGCGGGACAAAGCTCTGCGACATGCTTACAGACAGGGACAAGACTTACCGGGCCGTGCTGCTTCTGGGAAAGAAGACCGACACCCAGGATATCAGCGGAGAAGTGCTGGAAGAAAAAGAAGTCGCTGCTTCCGAAGAAGAGATCGTTCAGGCGGTGATGAGCTTTCAGGGACCATATGAGCAGATCCCGCCTATGTACTCCGCTCTGAAAGTAAACGGCAAGAAGCTGTGCGACCTGGCCAGGGAAGGACAGACCGTAGAAAGAAAAGCAAGAAGGATAACGATCTATTCCATTCATATAGAGAAGATCGAGATACCGAGGGTGACCATGACCGTGCACTGTTCCAAGGGAACCTATATCCGGACCCTTTGCGAGGATATAGGGGAAAAGCTGGGCTGCCACGGCTGTATGGAAAGCCTGCTGCGTACGGCTTCAGGCGGATTCCTGCTGGAAGACGCCAGAAAGCTTTCGGAGATCGAAGCTTTAAGGGACGCGGGCCGGATCGAAGAGGCAGTGCTGCCTACGGATAAGGCGCTCGCATGCTATCCGGCAGTGATCGTAAAGGATGAGAAAGGGGATAAGCTCCTTCACAATGGAAATCCATTTTCCCCCGCTATGGCGATCGGAAAAGAAGGAAAATATATTGAAGATCTGAAGAAAACTCCTGTGCGGGTATACGACAGCAGCGGAAAGTTTGTAGGCGTTTATCAGTACAGGAGGGGCAAAGACTGGTTCCAGCCCGTGAAGATATTTACAGGAGGAGAATAGAAATGGAATATATACAGACAGATGAATTCCACATCGAGGCTCCTGCTGTCGTTACCATTGGAAAATTTGACGGCCGCCACAGAGGCCATCAGAAGATCCTGAAAGCTATGGAAGAGTGGAAGGCAAAAAAAGGCTTTGCGGTTGCTGTCTTTACTTTCAGCAGAGTTCCTTCCGCAGTGGTGGCGAAGACCGTTCCGACAGTCATCACCACAAACGAAGAAAGGCGTTATATGATGGAACAGGCGGGAGTGGATTATCTGGTGGAATATCCCTTTAACGAAGCGACCGCCCATATGGACCCGGAAGAATTTGTTAAAACTGTCCTGGTAGGACAGATGAACGCCCATGCCATTGTGGTTGGGACGGACTGCGGCTTCGGATATAAGCGGGCGGGGAACGCGCAGCTTTTAAAGGAGCTGGCTCCCAGGCTGGGTTTTGCGCTGACGATCATAGAAAAGGCAAAGGAAGACAACCGGGATATCAGCAGCACCTATGTGAGGGAAGAACTGGACAAGGGACATATGGAGAAGGCCAATGAGCTTTTGGGAAGGCCATATTCCATTCATGGGAAGGTCGTCCATGGAAATCACATCGGCAGCAGCATCCTTGGCTTCCCTACGGCAAATATCCTGCCGCCTCCTGAAAAACACCTCCCGAAATTCGGCGTATACCTTTCCAGAGTGATCGCCGGAAAAAACAGGTACTGGGGGATCACTAATATAGGAAAGAAGCCGACAGTATCCGGAGATTATCCGGCAGGAGCGGAGACGTTCCTCATGGATTTTGACGGGGATCTGTACGGCCAGGTGATCGAGGTGCAGCTGCTCCGTTTCATGAGGCCGGAACAGAAATTTGAAGGTCTGAAGGAACTGCGGGAGCAGATCGAGGAAGATAAGAAAACGGCGGCAAGGATCCTGAAAGAAAAAAGTTTTCCTGCCGGAACAGAAGAAGATACCAGGCTTTAGGCTGGATCTTTATAGAACATAGAATGACGTTGATCTACAAGAAACAGGTAGATCAGCGTCTTTTTTTGTTACTGTAAACGCACGGCTGAACTGATACATAAAAACAACAGAACGGAAAAGGATAGGAAGAGAAGGCGAAATACGAGGAGGTTATAAAAATGGCGAAACGGATTTACGGATACGTACGCGTATCGGCGAAAGACCAGAATGAAAGCCGCCAGATCGAGGCGCTGGCTCAGTTTCCGGTGGAAAGAAAGAATATTTTTATGGATAAAAGAAGCGGAAAGGACTTTGAAAGGCCGTCGTGGAACCAGCTGCTTAAGAAACTTCAGCCTGGGGATCTGCTGGTGGTCAAATCAATAGACCGGCTGGGAAGAAATTATGACGAGATCCTTGTGCAATGGAGGCATCTGACAAAAGAGAGAGGAGTTGATATCTGCGTGCTGGATATGCCGCTTCTGGATACCAGAGCCCAGGGGCGGGATCTGACAGGAACATTTATCGCAGATCTGGTGCTGCAGATCCTTTCCTATGTGGCGCAGACAGAGCGGGAAAATATACGGAGGCGCCAGGCGGAAGGGATCGCCTGCGCCAAAGCCAGAGGAGTGCATTTTGGCAGGGCGGAACGCATCATCCCGGACTTTGACCACATAGCCGGAATGTGGCAGAGGGGCAGCATAACAGCTACAGAGGCGGCAAGGCGCTGCGGCCTGTCCAGACAGAGATTTTACAAAAGGATACAAAAAAGACCGGCTCTGCAGTGTGAACAAAAGTACACTTTTGTTACATTAGCCATAAGCCTATATTTTTCGCGAAAATACTAAGAATTCCGTCTTTACAAACCTTTTACTTTATTGTAAGATAAACTTGTATCTTTATGATTATGTAGCATTTTTATCCGGCAACAAAGGTGTACTTTGGTTTTCAGAAAAGATTACTTATTTTTAAAAAACATGCCGGATACGGAAACGGGGAACACCAATGAAGAAGGCAAAGAAGCTGAAGCCAGGAAGGATCTACATGATCGCTTCCGGGGACAGAGCCATGGGCCAGGAAGGTTTCTGCAGACCTTTGGATGAACACGACGACAGCATTTTATGGAAGACAGCAACAGGCAGCCAGGGGGGCATAAACCTGATCAATCAGGCGACAAAGGAAAAACTGAGATTATGGAAGTGCGGATGGTGCGGGATCCTTGGAGAACGTCTTCCAGACGGAGTCCGAAACCTGCCGGACAGCAGGTCCATGATCAGTGAAGAATTCCTTTTCACGTCAGATCCATACAGCGAGACTGGATGGCTGGTATCAAAGATATGCGGCTGCCCCTATTACCTGACGGGAGGTTTCATTGCGACTACATTCAGTTCCCAGGCAGGAGAATTTATTTTGTACGAGGTGATGCATATGGATGACGCGGACACAAATGATTAAGTCCGAGACATGACGCAGGTCGCTCGGACAGCAGCGAAAAGATTATCAAATAAGGAAACGGTGATATGGAGAAGCAAAGAAGATTACACTACAAGATAAGGCAGCGCGTGAGCGCTTTGGTTTTGTCAGTGCTCATGGTACTGTCAAATATCGGTTTTAGCCTTGCGACTGTGTATGGAGCAGAAAACTCCAGCGACATTACCTTCCTGGTGGCCGGCTCAGAGCTGGTACGGTCTGTACAGGAGGCCGTATCGGAAGGGCAGGAGGTACAGCCGGAGGATATCGGATTCACCAACGGCAAGGTAGAAAGATTTCAAAATCTTTTTTTCGGGAGCGGCAGGCTCTATGAGGTTTATCCGGAATTTGAGGAAGACGGCGGCCGGGATGCAGAACTTCGCATCTTTGTCCGTCTGACAGAAGAAGATCTGGAAAAGGGGACAGAGTCGATCACTGGGGACGAAGAACTCATTTTCCTTTATTTAAATCATACGGATGAAACCATTACCTGTCAGACAGAAGTTACCCGCAGAGATCTGCAGGGAGAGGAACGATCCAAAAAGTTTGGAAAAGTAACTCTTAGAAGTTATGAATCAGCTTACGGAGAGGAAGAAGTAGATATCGTCACAGGCGGCGGCGCAGAGCTTGCTACTCCTTCCGAACCAGAGTACGCAGATCCGGAGCCGGAGACAACACCGGAAGAGCAGCCGGCGGAAGAGCCGGAGACGATGCCGGAAGAACAGCCGGCAGAAGAGCCGGAGACGACGCCGGAAGAACAGCCGGCAGAAGAGCCGGAGACAATGCCGGAAGAGCAGCCGGCAGAGGAACCGGAGACAATGCCGGAAGAACAGCCGGCAGAAGAACCGGAGACAATGCCGGAAGAACAGCCGGCAGAAGAGCCGGAGACGACGCCGGAAGAACAGCCGGCAGAAGAGCCAGAGACATCGGAAGCCCAGATATCTTATCATGAGGCGCCGCTGACAGAAACTGCTCTGGAGATCGCTACCCCAAGCGAAACCTCTGATCCAGAGAAAGAAGAGCAGGAAGATCTGTCAGCTCCGCGGGATAACGACCTGGCAGGCGTGGACTGGTGCAGCACGGCAAAAGTGCGTATTACCACACTGAACGAGCTGAAAGCTTTTGAAGATGTAACAGGCTATCTTGTGGACTACTTTGTAGAGCCGGATGAAGACCTGGCTAAGGTCAAAGGACCGGAAGTAGTAGAAGAAGGAGAAAGCCTGAGGTTCTCTGTTTCCCCAAAGAGGGGCGCAAGGATCGAGACTGTAACAGTCAACGGAGAAGAGATCCTTCCTGTGGAAGAAGCCACTCCGTCAGAGACAGGATCATCCCGAACCAGCAGAGAACGGGTCGTTTATGTAGTTCCAGAGCTGGATGAGGACGCGGAAGTCGTTATCGAGATACAGGAACAGGATGCAGCTTCCGGAGCGGCGGAGATCGTAGGAGGAGCTTCTTACGAGTCGATCCAGGAAGCGGTAACAGCTGCAAAAGACGGTGATACGATCCGGCTTCTGACAGACGTAGGCGGAGAAAGTATCGAGATCACAGGACAGGATCTTGTGATCGACCTGGACGGCTATATGTGGACTGGAGCCGAAGAGGGCCTGGAAAATGGAAAGATCTATAAAGAAGGAGCTTCCGTTATCACAGTCACAGACAGCGACCTGTCCATTATCGGAATGGGAACGATCCAGGCAACTCAGGGATACCGCGCGATCACAGCAGAGGACACGGACCTGACTATCGGCGAAGAAGGCGACGAGGAAGGACCGGAGATCAGAGGCAGCAAGGAAGCAGGAACCGGCATTGTCCGCGAGAAAGACAGCCAGAAAGGCGGAGTTATCCTTGCAGACGGCGGTTCAGTTACCTTAAATTCCGGCGCTGTTACAGAAGGATACGTTGCCGCAGAAGACGAAGAAGCCAGCCCGTCAGAGTACAGCCAGTCTTATGGCGGCGGAATCGCTGTTTTGGACGGCGTCCTGACTATGAACGGCGGAAGCGTTGCCGGCAATACAGTGGAATCTGGAAATGGCGGCGGTATCTACATAACCACCACAGAGTCCATAAAGATAAATGGAGGCGAGATTTCGGAGAACCAGGCAGAGGACGGCCTTGGGGGCGGTATTTATCTGGAAGGCTGTGAAAAGGACGATCCGGCTGAGCTTATCCTGGAAGACGTGACGATCCGGGATAATACGGCTAAGTTCGGAGGCGGAGCAGCCGCAGGAAATTACTGCAGTTCGCTCTCCATTACAGAAAATACGAAAACATATGAAAATCAGGCTATAGGCGATGCAGCGGTCGGGGAAACGGATGCAAGGATATCCGACGAGTTCCTGATATGCGGCGGAGATACTGCATTATCCGACGAATTTGCCGCGGATGCGTACAGCGCCTTTGCAGGAGCCAGAAAGCACGCGATCCAGACAGAGGAAAGCGAAGACCTTTATATCTTAAGTCTTGGCGGAGAATCTGCTTATGATCCGGAAGCCACAGGCTATTACAACCAGGTGCGCCCGGACGGCCTGATGGAATACCAGCTGCAGGATACTCTTTATTACGAAGATGACAACATCCTGGTTGCCTTCCACATTGAGGGTACGGCTACGGCTGCAGGAGAAGAGATGATCGGAGAAGAGGAAACGCCGGTCGCTACTCCTTCTGAAGCATCTGCGCAGAAAGGCCTTGTCCTGGAAGCAGAACCTGTGGCAGAAGACCAGCCGGAATATAAAGCAGTAGAAACCTACGCTCAGACAGCAGGCGGAGAAGAAGGCGTAGTCGGCCTGTCCGCAATGGAACTGAACTTCTATTGCCAGGATCAGCTGCTGGACGTTTCCGCATGCAGCATTACGGCGGAGATCACGCCAAAAGAGCCGGTGATGGCCGCGGCAAGAAAAGCGCCGGCTGTCCAGACAATGAGCGTAAGATCTGACGAGCTGGAAAATACAAATTCCGCAAATACAGAAAACACCGAAGATCAGGTTCCTGCTATTGCTCTTACGGCGCTGGAAAGCGACGGGGAGAAGACCATGGAGCTTGGCAAAGTTACTATTGCGGAAAATGAGAATACAGCTCCGGTACTTACAGTTTCCATGAACAGCAGCGAGCCGAAGCTTTTAGTAGCGGTTACAAGAGAAGCGGACCCGGAGTTCACAGTCCAGTATTATGCAAATCTGGATGTGGTACAGACGGGAGATGGCGGGCAGCTGACGGTGATCGATACCAGTAATGGAGGAAATAACCAGGGTGGAAAATTGCCTAAGAACGGACAAGATCCTGCGACAAAGAATATCATCCTGAATGATGCTGGAAACGGCAAATATCAGGTGGCTACAGCAAAAACTCTGACAGAGGTATATCAAACAAGAAGTTACCAGTTTACTTCAGCTCCAGGACTGGAATATTTCAACGCTCTTCAGAAAAATGGAAATTATACGCTGAAAGAGGTCTGGGTACTGAAGGATGGAGGAAATTCAACAAGTACTAACGCCTCTGACTGGACAATCTACAACGATCCTGCCAGCCTGACATTCACAAATAACGCAGGAGAGACTGGAGCGAATACCGTTGTGATCAAGAAAAACACAGTGATCCGTCTGGTATACGATCCTACGTCCAGCGGCTATACCAATGCGGTGAATTTCTACGACTATAATATTACAGACGATAGGACGACGACATGGGATTCTGTCAATGGAGCTCATGGAATCAACAGTTCCGACAACTACTCAGGAAGTGGAAATAAACTGGCCTTTGGAAATGCAAATACAGGAACAGGATTAAGCAATGAGAATTGGAATGGCAATACGCTGAATCAGTATAACCACAGCGGAAACGGTTATCTTGGCTGTACCTTTGGCCTTGTAACAGGTCTGGACGAAAACGGTTATCTCCAATATGCGAACGGCGTTACCGCTCCAAAGCTGTTTAACGACGGTTATGCAAACGGAAAGGTAAGCTATGAAAATGGAGAATACACTCTGCAATTTAATCGCGCAGGAGATACCTATACCCTTTCAGCGGTAAATAGAGCGGGGCTGTCCGGACTGGAATATTTTAATCATCCTCAATGTGGTGATAAGGTTCACGATCACATCTGGACCAATAATTTCTGGCCTATGGATTCGAAACCAAGTACAGATGGAAAAACAGGTTACATTAATGGCCGGGGATCATATAGCGGATATGATGGAAATAAGCTTTATCCGCTCAGCGACGACGGCATTGCCCACAACAATATGTTTGGCATGCAGTATGCCGTAAAATTCAATCTGTCTGCAGATTACACCGGCCCGCTGGAATACTACTTCTTCGGCGACGACGATATGTGGGTATTCCTGGATGGAAAACTGGTCTGCGATATCGGCGGCGTCCATAGTTCCGTGGGACAATATGTAAATCTGTGGGATTATCTTACTAAAGGAAGCGAGGGCGAACATACCCTGACATTCTTCTACACCGAGCGCGGCCTTTCCGGATCTTCCTGTTATATGCAGTTTACACTGCCGTCTGTGACCTCGGCGACGCCAGGACAGAAGACAGGAAGCCTCACAGTACAGAAGAAGCTGGTAGATGGGGCGGACGAGGAGAATAAGGGCGAGGAATTTACATTCACCCTGAATCTTGAGGATGGAGCAGGAGCAGCCCTTGCAAATGTATATCCGTATGAATCCAGCAACGGCGGTTATGGTTCCATCGGAGACGGCGGCACCTTCACATTAAAAGCCGGAGAGAGCATTACCATCAGCGGCCTTCCTTACGGAACCAGATACACTATCGAAGAGACGGAAGCCGAAGGTTATACGGTCAGCTATGAGATCAACGGCGGGGCTGTGGAACAGGGAAGAACGGCTACGGGAGAAATTTCAGAGGATCTGTCGGACGTAAGAGTAGTTTACACCAATAAGGTCCGTCCAAAGCTTCCGGAAACCGGAGGAAGAGGTACTCTTCCATATGCGCTGGGAGGCATGGCTCTTATGATCCTGCCGCCGATGTATAAGTTCCGCCGGAAAAGGATAGTGGAAGATTAAGAGAACGCCATACCAGATAACGGGCGCGGCGGCTGGATGGACAAGGAGTTTATAAGTCCGGCGCCCTGCCCGCAATAATAAAAATACAAAAAGGGGTAAGAATTGATGAAGCGATTAAAGAAATTTGCCGGTCTGCTGCTGGCAGTGGCCACGATCCTGGCGTACTCCGTTACCGCGTTCGCCGCAGGTAATGGTTCTATCACAATTACAAATGCTGTTCCCGGCCAGGTATACACGATCTATCGGATCCTGGATCTGGAAAGCTATGATTCAAATGCAAATGCCTATGCCTACAAGGCAAACAGCGAGTGGTTAAGCTGGCTGGAAACTCAGACTGATTATGTTACGATCAGTGATGATGGACAGAATTATGTAACCTGGGTAGACGGCGCGGATGCGGCAGAATTTGCAAAGCTCGCTCTGGCTCACGCAGAGGAGGCGGACATTCAGCCAGTAGATAATGCGACCGCAGGTGCAGCTGCAGAAGGAGAAAACAGAACTACTGTAGAATTCACAGGCCTGGATTTAGGTTATTATCTGGTAGATACTTCCTTAGGTACGCTCTGCTCTTTGGATACGACAGACGACGAGGCTACTATCACAGAGAAGAACGACGTTCCTTCTACAGAAAAGGAAGTTCAGGAAGACTCAGATGAGAGCTGGGGATCAGATAATACTGCTCAGATCGGCGACACGGTAAACTTCAGAACAACGATCACTGCCCAGCCAGGCGCGGAGAACTACGTGCTTTACGATAAGATGTCCGCAGGTCTGACTCTGGATCAGGAGTCCATCGTTGTGGAGGGACTGACAGAAGACGAGGATTATACAGTTGCGTTCGACACTACTGACGGCTATGACTTCGAGATCACCTTTGACCAGGATTATTTAAACAGCATTGAGTCTGAGACAAAGATCGTCGTTAAATATTCCGCAGTTTTAAACGATAATGCAGTAATTTCTGAGGATTCAAATGATAACGTAACTCATCTGGATTACGGCGACGAGACTGATACTAAGAGTACACCGGACTCCACAACAAAGACGTACAGCTTCAGCTTTGATATCGTAAAGACGGATAATGAGTTTAAGCTTCTTGACGGTGCGGAGTTTGAGCTTTACGATGCACAGACAGAAGGAAATAAGATCGCCCTGGTAGATGAAGGAAACGGCGTTTACCGGGTAGCTACTGATGAAGAGATTAAAGGAGAAGGATTTACCTCTGCTGTGATCGTAGCAAAAGACGGACAGGCGACGGTCAAAGGCCTGGACGCGGAGACAACCTATTACCTGGAAGAGACAAAGGCACCAGAAGGCTACAACAAGCTGGCAGAGCGTGTAGAGGTTGCGATTGAAAATACAAACCTTTCCACATCCCTTGAAGGCGATGTATGGACAGATGACGACGGCGGCGTTCAGATCACCAATATCAGCGGAGCGCTCCTTCCGTCCACCGGCGGCATGGGTACCACTCTGTTCTATGTTGGAGGCGGGATCCTGATGGCCGGAGCGGCTGTACTGCTGGTCATCAGAAAATCCAGAAGCCGTGAAGAATGATCGGATGGCATTGTATCAGTCCAGCCGTGCATCTTCCTGCCAGCACAATATGTGCTGGCAGGAAGCTTGGGATGTTATCCCTATGCCAGGATATGCTATAAGGCGCTTATGTAAGCAAGCTTACGACACATTTTTGCCATATCCTGGCGCACGGCTGAACGGTTACATGGTATTTACGTTTCAACTACAGGAGAAACCGGCATGAAAAAAAGCAGGATAACAACGATTCTTTTGATATTGATCTTTCTTGCCGGAGCTTCCCTGCTGCTGTACCCTACAGTCAGCGATTACTGGAATTCCCTGCATCAGTCCAGAGCCATCGCGGAATATTCGAAAAAAGTAGCGGAAATGAAACAGGAGGACTACTCGCAGCTTTTGGCTGCGGCTCAGGAATATAACAGGAGCCTTCTGGAAAAGGAAGACCGCTATAAAATGTCTGATGAAGAGAGAGCAGAATATGAGAGTCTGTTAGATATCTCAGGAAACGGGATCATGGGATATATAGAGATCCCAGGGATCCGTGTTTCCCTTCCTCTTTACCATGGCACCAGCGAAGCCGTGCTCCAGGTGGCTGCAGGTCATATTGAAGGCAGTTCCCTTCCGGTAGGAGGAAAAGGAACCCACTGCGCGATCTCCGGCCACCGGGGTCTGCCAAGCGCCAAGCTGTTTACGGACCTGGATAAAATGAAAGAGGGGGATACCTTTTCTCTGAAGGTCTTAAACGAGACGCTGACATATCAGGTGGATCAGATCCTGGTAGTAGAGCCGTACGATATGGATGCTCTGGAGATCGACCCGGAGCAGGATTACTGCACGCTGGTCACCTGTACGCCCTATGGGATCAATACCCACCGGCTGCTGATAAGGGGACACAGGATCGAAACCCAGGAAAGCGGACAGGAGAGCCGTCAGGCTCAGGAAACCATGGAAACAGGACCAGGATCAGCTGGAAGCGGAGAAACCGCCGCAGTCCAGACGATTCCTGGAGGAGAAGTTCTTATTCCCCTTGTTCTGGTGATCCTGGCAGCCGGGATCCTGATCATTTTCTGCAGAAAAAGAAAAGCAGGGAAAAATAAGAAGTGAAGGAAATAAGGTGATGCGCCTATGAAAACAAAACGATTTTTGAAATGGATCGCAGCATCCCTGACCACGCTGATGCTGGTGCTGGGCCTGGGCTTTACCGCCCTGGCCTACGTATCCATCGACAATAGCCGGGAAACCTCTCTGACCGTTCAGTTTGAAAAAGAAGGGACAGGCTTTGCCAACGTACAGTTTAGGATCTACCGTGTAGCGGAAGTGTCGGATATGGCAGAATTTACCCTGACAGGAGATTTCGCCGGATATCCGGTGTCCCTGGAAGATCTGGACAGCTCCGGCTGGCGCGCCCTGGCGCAGACGCTGGACGCCTATGTGGGGAGGGATTCTCTGGCGCCTTTAAAAACGGCAGTGACAGACGCTGCCGGAAAGGCGGCGTTTGAACATCTGCCTGTGGGATTATATCTTGTGACAGGCGACCGCTATGAAGAAGGCGATCATACCTACATACCGGAAGCCTTTATGGCGTGCCTGCCGGGATTGGGCCAGGAGACAGATGAGTGGATATACGATATGACGGCGGCCTGCAAATATAACAGCGACCAGGACGGCGGAGAAGACGGCAGCCTTAGCCGCAAGGTCTTAAAGGTGTGGAATGACGACGGCCATGAAAGCAAACGTCCGGAAAGTATCAGGGTCCAGCTGCTTAAAGACGGCCAGGTGTACGATACAGTAACCCTGAACGCAGAAAACAACTGGCGTCATACCTGGTCAGACCTGGATAAAGATTCCAACTGGGAAGTAACAGAGTACGACACCCCGTCAGGATATACAGTCTCCGTAGACCGCCAGGGAATTACATTTGTAATGACCAATACCCGCCGCGGCGGCGGAGGCGGTGGAGATGATGACGATGATGGCGGCGGAGGCGGAGATGACGACGATGACGGCGGCGGTGGAGGCGGAAACGACGGCGGAGGCGGAGACGATCCGGAACCGCTGGAGACGATCCTGGATAACCTGACGCCTCTTGGAATACTCCCTGTGAAATGGGGAGAGCCGATCCTTCCCCAGACAGGAATGCTCTGGTGGCCGGTGCCCCTGCTGGCAGTTTCCGGCGCGCTGCTGTTTTTGACCGGATGGAGAAGACAGCGTCATGGAAAACAGTAGAAACAGACAGACGATCCGTAAAAACCGCGGCAGGAGCAGGCGCGGACTCTGTATGATGGCGGCAGGTTTCCTGCTCATAGCAGCCGCGCTTTCCCTGACAGTCTATAATCTGTGGGATGACAGGCGGGCGGATATTGAGTCAGAAAAAGTTGTCGGACAGCTGCCGGGGCCTTCTCCGGCAGCGCCGCCGCAGCTGGAGGATCCAGGCGAACAGGAGATCCCGGATTATATCTTAAACCCCAAAATGGATATGCCTGTGATGGAGATCGACGGGAACGATTACATAGGAACACTTTCCATCCCATCTCTGGAGCTGTCGCTTCCGGTGATGAGCGAGTGGAGCTATCCAAAGCTGCGGATCGCGCCCTGCCGGTATACAGGAAGCGCATATCAGGGGAATTTTGTCATTGCCGCGCACAATTACCGCACTCATTTTGGCCTTCTCGGCGATCTGAACGCCGGAGATCAGGTGGAATTTACAGATACAGACGGAAATACCTTTTTCTACGAAGTAGGCGAAGTGCAGGTTTTAGAGCCTACCGCTATAGAAGAAATGGTAGAGAGCGACTGGGATCTGAGCCTTTTTACCTGTACTCTGGGAGGAAGGACACGTTTGACCGTGCGGTGCAAGAAAATAGAAGAACCAATTTTATAAAGATAAGGGAGACTATGGGCCAGTCTCCCTTTTTCAGATAGGAAAAAAGAAAGAAATAGAAGTGAGAAGTTCTTATTATTATAAAAGCTCCTATTATATATATACGAAAAACAGGCGCGACTGTTGCGTTAATTCTACATTTTTCGACAATTTTTTTTAGCAATCCCAGGAAAAGAAAAAATAAGAGGGAACCTTTATGGAAAGATATTTGACAATCCATTCAGTTTCCCTTATAATAAGCGTGTACAAAATTCAGATCGAGGTGAAAGGATGATCATTATTTCCTGCAGATGAAACGTAATTTCATAAGGACAGAGCATTGCGCTGCGGTATGGAGAGCAGGCCGCAGTCTGTCCGGCTGACAGGAAAGATCATTCTTTAAACAATACAGGGCGAGACGCCCCTTTTTGACAGTGCATAAGCTGTGGGAATGAATGTTCCTGCAGCTTTATTTTTTGACAACGGACAAGGAGGGGATAGGATGTCTTTGATACAGGTGAGCAATCTTACATTTGCCTACGAAGGCAGTTACGATAATATTTTTGAAGACGTGAGCTTCCAGATCGACACAGACTGGAAGCTGGGATTTACAGGCAGGAACGGAAGAGGAAAGACCACTTTTCTGAAGCTTCTTATGGGAGAATATGAGTATCAGGGAAAGATTTCCGCCAGCGTGGATTTTGAATATTTCCCATTTCCTGTGGACGAGGCGAAGACGGCTGTGGAAATCGCCTTTGAACTGAATCCTTTTTGTGGATTATGGGAGCTGGAAAAGGAGCTTTTCCGCCTGAATATGTCGGAAGACGTTCTCACCCGTCCGTTTTTTTCGCTGTCATATGGAGAGCGGACAAAGATCCTCCTTGCGGTCCTGTTTTTAAAGGAAAACGCGTTTCTGCTCATCGATGAGCCGACCAATCATCTGGACCGGGAAGCGAGAGAGACTGTGGGGCGGTATTTGAACGGGAAAAAGGGCTTCATCCTGGTGTCCCATGACAGGACCCTTTTAAACGACTGTACCGATCACACCATGGCGATCAACAAGACGGATATCCAGATCCAGAAAGGAAATTTTTCCTCGTGGTTTGAAAATAAGAGGCGCCAGGATGAGTTTGAACTTCATGAAAATGAAAAGCTGAAAAAGGATATACGCCGCCTGACGGAAAGTTCCAGGCAGGCGGGAAAATGGGCGGACGACGTGGAAGCCACCAAGATAGGAAAGAAATCCCATGTAAGAGGACAGCTGGTGGCGAACAGGGATTACATCGGAGAGAAATCCCGCAGGATGCAGCAGAGAAGGAAAAATCTGGAGAAGCGGCAGGAAAAAGCCATGGAAGAGAAAAAGTCCCTGCTGAAAAATGTAGAAGAGGCGGAACGTTTAAAGCTTATGCCGGAATCGTTTTATGCCGATCGGATGGCAGAGTTTAAAAACGTGTATTTTGGATACAGCCAGGAGAGTAATCCGGGAAAGAAGGCAGAGCCTGTCAGCTTTTCCCTGTTCCAGGGGGAACGTCTGGCTCTGGAAGGAGGAAACGGCTGTGGAAAGAGCAGCATCCTGAAGCTTCTTTTGAAAGAAGGGGAAAGGAAAAACGGCGGAAAGTTCTTTGCAGAAGAGAAAGAACTTTGGCACAGCGGCGAGATCGCCGTGGCTTCCGGGCTGAAGATCTCATATGTTCCCCAGTCGGCGGAGTTTTTAAGAGGCAGCCTCAGAGACTTTGCCAGGGAATGGAGCCTGGACGAAACGCTTTTTCTGGCAATGCTGAGGAAACTTGATCTTTCCAGGGATCAGTTTGAAAAAGGAATGGAAAATTACAGCCAGGGCCAGAAAAAGAAAGTCCTGCTGGCTAAGAGCCTGTGCGAGAAGGCTCATGTCTACGTGTGGGACGAGCCGCTGAATTATGTTGATATCTTTACAAGGATGCAGCTGGAAGACATGATCCTGGAATATTCGCCTACGATGATCTTTGTAGAACATGACAGAGCATTTGCAGATAAGATTGCAACAAAGAAGATTACGTTGTAAGATAGAAATAGTAACATTTCAGCCGTGTATCTTAATAAGGAGGTTTTCGATATGCTGGAAGCAGGAGTAAAGGCGCCGGAGTTCGCGCTGAAGGATAAGGACGGAAAGGAAGTAAAGCTTTCGGATTTTCTTGGAAAAAAGGTAGTAGTATATTTTTATCCCAAGGATAATACCCCAGGATGCACAAAAGAAGCGTGCGCGTTTGCCGGAGCCTACAGCCAGTTTGAAGCGCTGGACGTGCCGGTGATCGGGATCAGCAAGGACGGCGAGGCTTCCCATAAGCGCTTCGCGGAAAAATACAGTCTTCCCTTTATACTCCTTTCCGACCCGGAGCTTCAGGCGATCCAGGCATATGACGTATGGAAAGAAAAGAAGCTTTATGGAAAAGTTTCCATGGGAGTTGTCAGATCCACATATATTATTGATGAAAACGGAAATATTGAAAAAGTATATCCAAAAGTAAAGCCGGATACTAATGCAGGAGAGATCCTGGCATATCTGAAGGGAGAAGAATAGATGGCGCATATGCGGCTGGCAAAGCGGGAGATCACGGACGGAAAAGAGCTGCGCTCCGTTATAGAAAAGTGCACGGTTCTGCGGATCGGCGGCCGGGATGAAGAAGGTATGTTTATCGTTCCGGTCAATTACGGCTATGAATGGGAAGAGAAGGACGGAGATATCTCCCTGAAATTCTACATCCATTCCGCAAAAGAGGGCAGGAAAGCCAGAGCGTTCCGGAAGGATCCCCAGGTGGCTGTTGAGCTGGACCGGGAAGGCGGAGTGATCGAAGGGAGCTACACCTGCAGCTATTCCTTTGCATATGAGAGTATCATGGGTACAGGAACGATCCGCCTTTTGGAAAAAACGGAAGATAAGCGCAGGGGGCTGAGATTTTTGATGGAACACATGGCTCCCGGCAGTCCCATAGAGTTCAGAGATGAGATGATCGAGGCAGTGGATGTTTATGAGATCGATGTCGCAGAGTTTAAAGGAAAAAAGCGGGAAAAGAAAAAATAAGAGTCTGAGATTTATCGGCGGCCTGGCGGTGATCCTTCTGGCCGCCGCAGCCTTAGGCGCGTCTCTGGTGCTGTCAAAAACGGTGCGCATAAACCCTTATTTTGCAGAGAAATACCAGGTTCAGGGTATCGACGTTTCCCATTACCAGGGGGATATCTGCTGGGAAAAGATCCGGGAGCAGGATATTGATTTTGCATTTATCAAGGCGACAGAGGGCAGCGGCCATCTTGACGAGCGGTTCCAGGAAAACTGGGAAGAGTCGGCCATGGCTGGGATCCCTGCTGGAGCTTACCATTTTTTCAGCTTCGACAGCCCTGGAAAAAACCAGGCTGAGTGGTATATCACCAATGTGGGAAGCCTGGAAGGCAGACTGATCCCGGCGGTGGACGTGGAATTTTATGGAAATAAGGAAGCGGATCCTCCCCAAAAGGCCGAAGTCGTCCGGGAGCTGAAGGCCTTTTTAGACCGCCTGGAAGACGAGTATCAGGCCAGACCGGTCATTTATACCACCTATAAGGTATATGAACTCTATATCCTGGGAGAATTTGAAGAATATCCCCTGTGGATCCGGAACGTCTATTATCCGCCGGATGTGGACATGAAAGGAAAATGGGACTTCTGGCAGTATACAGACAGGGCCGTGATGGACGGATATCAGGGAGAAGAAAAATATATTGATAAAAATGTGTTCTGCGGAGATGAGGAAGAAATGAAAAAGGGCTTTTGCAGCGCGGTGTCGACATACCGCCTGCAAGGCCCTTTTTCGGTTCCGAATTACAAATTCTAATTGCCAGTTAGTTTGTAATTGAAAATTCTGTCCCTCCAGACAGGAAGAGGAAAGCGGTGTGTGATGGTGTAATGCATGGAAATTTCGTTTTTGATAAATGTGTGTTTGATGGTTTTTTGCTTTCCCGGATCCCGTCTTTTGAAGACTCATTTTCATCCGTTCAATAAGTTAATGCATGAGGCCGATATTTTATTGCAAAAAAATAAAAATTTTTTTTAAAAATTCAGGACGGCGGGAAAAGCGGGGCGGACGCAGTCGATAAGCTTGCTTAAAAGCCTGCGTCCGCCCCGCTTTTCCCATCGGATGAATATACCC
>DWZA01000052.1 GCA_019118365.1 Candidatus Lachnoclostridium stercoravium
TCCACCCGTCCGGCCTCGACTTCCTCCATCATCGCCAGAAAGCCGGGACGGTCAAAACGGGTTCCCGATACTCCGTCATCGGTGAAGTGGGTGGGGTTCGGCAGCCCGTTCCGGCGGGCATAGTCCTCTAACATCTTTTTCTGGTTGGAGATGGAATTGCTCTCACCCTGTAACTCATCGTCGCGGCTCAAACGCTCATACAGAGGGGTGATTTTTTCGTTTCTCATGGCTGTACCTCCCGAAATGAAAATGCTCTAAGTGACTGCTTCATCAACCATGACAAAAACCATGATTAAGAAGTCACTTAGAGCATACATCTCCCTCTGCTTTTATGTATTACTTTTTATTGTTATTTATAAGATAGGCCTTGTCCCGCACGATCCTGCTGTTACGGTTCAGGATCTCTGCATATCTTTTATAATCCGAAGAAAGAAGCTTCGTCAGAAGATCCTGAGCCGTCACATTGGAGTTTTCCACGCTGTAGATATCGATCTTCCTGGCTTTGTTCAAAGTGTCGATCACCTGGCAAAATGTCTTTGAAGAAATATTTTTCAGTATTTCTTCCGCCATACTTTCTGTTGTAGCAACGATCTTTGCCGGGATATCCTCCGTCTTTTCTTCCCCTGTGAGAGTATATCCGTACATTGCGTGAAACGGCTGCAGCGTTCTCTCCTCTTTTTTTGCCAGTTCCTCTACAGCTGTGTACCGCAATTCTTTATATCCGCCAAATCCCATTGCTTTGATCATGCGGACGACCGTAGGCTGGCTGACGCCGCAGCGCTTCGCAAGCTGATCGATCGAAAGCGACCGGAGTTCTTCCATATGCTCCAGGATATGATCAGCTACTCTTTTTTCCGACGGCCTCAAGTCGCCGTAAGCGGCCTGTATCCTCAGGCTGATCTCGTTTTCCATTTCTCACTCCTGTAATTTTTCTACAAAATCGGAGGCGATCCTTCTTTTCCTCTCCTTAATAGAGTTCTCCTTCCAGCCCCTGTTTGCCAAGCTGCAGCTAAAATGTCAAATCTCTGTAAATCCTCTTAATATCCGTAAATATCGTAGATTTCATCCGTATAGACGCCTGGTTCTTTATAAACGATCACCGGCGCTTCTACTTTTATCATAGACCGTCCGCCTCTTACCGCCTCGATCAGCACCATATTGGCTTCCCTATCCACATAGGGATGGACCATTTTCATCCTCTTTGGCTCCAGCCTGTATTTTGTCAGAGCTGTAATGATCTCCACAAGCCGGTGGGGCCTGTGCACCATATAAAACCGTCCTCCCGGCTTCAGCACCTTTGCCGCTTCCCTCGTCACGTCGTCCAGGGTACAGAGAACCTCATGACGGGCGATCGCCTTTGGAAGGTCCGGATTTTTCAGGCCGTGGGCATCGTTCATATACGGAGGATTGGACGTAACTACATCAAAAGAAGCCGCGCCAAATATCCGGCTGGCTTCTTTTATATCTCCTGTGACAACTGTGATGTCTTTTTCCAGATGATTGGCCGCAACGCTTCTTCTAGCCATGTCGGCCATCTCTTCCTGGATCTCCAATGCGGAAAAATGTTCCCCTTCTGTCTTGGCTTTTAAAAGGATCGGGATAATCCCTGTCCCCGTTCCAAGGTCCAGCGCTTTTTCCCCTTTTCTCACAGATGCAAATCCGGAAAGAAGGACTGCATCCATCCCAAAACAAAAACCGTCTGTTTTCTGAATGATTTGAAAGCCATTTCTCTGCAGATCGTCCAGGCGCTCGTTTTCCTTTAACTCAATTGTCATCTAGCTTCGATTTTCCTTCCTTTTTCTCCAGCGCTTCCAGCTGCTTTAATTCCGCGTCCACTACTACCTTTTCCTTTTTCCTGCGGGGCCGGAACTTCAGCTGGTCTACACGGTACTCCCGGATCTCTTTTTCATCCTTATTTACCACTACCACTACCTTTACCAGCTGGCGCAGGACGCTGACGCTGTGGACCTCGCCCTTCAGCCCGTCGTTTGTAGTTACGAAATCGCCTACGTTCGGAAGCTTGCTGTTCAGGTATTCATAAGTTTCCTCTTCGTTTTTCAAACAGCACATCAGTCTGCCGCAGACGCCGGAAATCTTTGAAGGATTTAAAGACAGGTTCTGCTCTTTTGCCATTTTGATAGAAACAGGGATAAATTCTGAAAGATAGGAATGGCAGCAAAGATCTCTTCCGCATATGCCTATGCCGCCTACGATCTTTGTCTCGTCTCTTACTCCCACCTGGCGCAGCTCGATCCTCGTCTTAAAAACAGCGGCCAGATCCTTTACCAGCTCCCTGAAATCTACCCTTCCGTCCGCTGTAAAATAAAACAGGACTTTATTGTTATCAAAGGTATATTCCGCATCGATCAGCTTCATCTGAAGTCCGTGTTTTTTTATCTTTTCCTGGCAGATCTTAAAGGCGTCTTTTTCTTTCTTTCTGTTATTGGCTTCAATGTTCTCGTCTTCCTGGGTAGCCATACGTATTACCGGCTTTAATGGCTGCACCACTTTGGAATCTTCTACTTCGCGGCAGCCCAGGACCACGTCGCCGAACTCGATCCCCCTTGCTGTCTCTACGATCACATGCTGCCCCGTGGAAATGTCCCTCCCCGCCGGATCAAAATAGTAGATCTTTCCGGCTTTGCGGAACCTTACACCGATTACTTTTATCATGTATCAATTCTCCTTCATTACTAACAACATCAGTTCCAGCGCAAGATCCCTGTTTACATTGGCATCCAGGCGGACTCTCGCTTTATCGATCGCCTGCAGGATCTTTTCGAAACCGTCGTAGCTGCATTTCTCGCTCATCTCGTTGATGGAATTGTATTCATTTTTAAAAATGAGCAGGTTCATATCTCTGGTAACTTTATACATAAGGATATCCCGATACCACAGCTGCATAAAATCCAGGCATTCGTTGATATCCATATTTTCTTCGATCATGGTTTTAATATAATCAAGAATCTCAGAAATAGTCATATTTTTTAAATGGACCATAAGGAACAACATTCCCTTATACATTTCCTGAAATTCCTCTGAAGTAGCGATATGGATCGCCCTTCCAAGATTTCCTCTGGCAAAAGCCGCATATACGGCCGCCTGGTGCTCGGAAACATGAAGAGTATTGATCAGGTACTCCTTCACTACAGAATCCCGCAGAGGCTTTAATTTCAGCTGAACGCATCGGGACAGTATCGTTGGAAGAAAGATATCCTGATTCGTAGTCAGAAGGATGATGACCGCATAGGACGGCGGCTCTTCGATCGTCTTTAAAAGCGCGTTCTGGGCCTGTACCGTCATCTTTTCCGCCTCATCCAATATATAGATCTTATAGTAGCTGCTGTACGGGCGGATCATGATCGTATCCTGGATCTGCTCCCTGATGTCGTCGACGCCGATGCTTCCCGGCTTTTCATGGGTCACATGGATCAGATCCGGGTGGCTTCCCGCAAGTACCTGTTTGCAGGCATGACATTTCATACACGGCTCGCTTCCGCCTTTTTCACAGAGCAGGGTCAGGGCAAATGCATGAGCCAGAGATTTTCTCCCCATACCCTCTTCTCCTGTTATGATATATGCATGGGATACCTTGTTCGTATCGATCGCATTGATCAAATGCTCCTTTACACCTTCATGGCCTAAAATATCCTGAAATCCTGGCATGATCCGTCCCTCCTCATCCATATATTCTGTCCTGTCGGTATTATACCATAATCCTCTATCTGTGGGTAGGATTTTTCGATATTGACTTTTTCTTTTAAATATTCTTAAGAATTTGAAGCTGCCAATATCATTCCTTCGATCTGCTCTATGCACTTATGGAGATCGTTATTTTCAAATTTCTGATCGATCCCGTATTTTTCCAGATTTTCCTCTTTGAAATCCTCTTCGTCCGCCAGAAACCTGCGGCACATTTCCGCATATTTTGGAGATGTCTGTGCTTTCTCCCTTTCCAGGGCGCGGGAAAGTCGGATCCCGTCGTCTACAAAGACATAAACCGGGACGACTGTTTCTCCTCCGAAATACCTTCTGATATTCCCATAGGATTCCAGAGTTCCTATCATAAGGTAATCATATCGATCCAACTCAAACTGGCCGTCGTCAACCGTACAATAGATCCATGGGCCGTAAACGGTCTGATACGTCCGGGATTCTATCACTTTTCCCGCTTTTTGAAATTCTTTCAGCTTTCTTTCATCAGTAAAATAATACTCCACGCCTTCCTTTTCCCCGTCCCGGATCGGCCTTGTAGTATAGATAACGACTGTCTTTAATTCCGGCATATCCTCAAGGATCTTTTTGTAGATCGTATCTTTTCCGGAAGCGCTCTTGCCCATGATATAAAAAATCTTACCCATTGTCTTTTCCTCTTATTACCTGGATCGTTTTTCCGCTGGGATCCTTTAATCCCTGTACCGGAAGTCCTATCTCCTGATAATTTAAAATAATATTTACAAGGGAGGGCAGGAGCAGCTCTCCCGGCGCTACGATCGGTATTCCCGGCGGATAAATATAAACAAATTCTCCTGATATCCTGCCTATGCTATTTTCAATGGGAATAGATTCCTTTTCGCTCATAGCTCCTTCAAAAACTGTCATTTCTACTTCCGGCCTGGAATTGACCCGGATCAGGCGGTCGTCTTCTTTCTTTTCAAATATCTCTTCTCCGCTCAGGTTCCTGTCGATCTCCAAAAGAGCGTCCGCCAGCCTGGCCAGTCCTTCTTCTGTATCTGAAACCGTAGAAATAGCGACGACATAATCCGCCGATGCCATTTCCATTTCCAAATGGTATTTTTCTCTCAGCATTTCAAAAAGCTCGGACCCATTGATCGGCGCTTTATGGGTCGTTATCACGATCTTTGACAGATCGATGTCCTTGATTCCATATCTTCCCGCCAATTCTTTACCTATCACATGAAGGCTTTTTAAATCGGACAGTTTTTTCCTCATAGCCAGAAGGTTCTGGAAAAGCCGGTCCATCTTTTCCCGCCCTTCTCTGTCCATATGGTAAATGCAGTTTTCAATCCCGGCCATAAAAATATAAGACGGGCTGCTGCTCTGAAAGATAGTTAAATATTTTCTTATGGCTTCCATATTAGCGTATCCCTTTTTTACATGAAGAAGGGATGTCTGGGTAAAACATGGAAGAGTCTTATGTATGCTCTGGATGACAATGTCAGCTCCAAGATCTAAAGCGGATACCGGAAAATCTTTTCCGAAAGAGAAATGCGCCCCGTGAGCTTCGTCTACGATCAGGGGGATTCCCTTTTTGTGCACGATATCCGCAATTTTTTCAATATCCGATACGATTCCATCGTATGTAGGGGAAACGATCAGCACAGCCTCTATATCCGGCTCTTCTTCCAGGGCTTTTTCCACATCAGAAGGCAAAATCCCGCCCTGTATCCCCATTTTATCAATTACCTGTGGATAAACATAACTTGCATGGAGGTGATTTAAAAATATTCCATGAAACGTTGACTTATGGCAATTCCTTCCTATCAGGATCTTCCCTCCATGGCTTACGGATGCAAAAATAGCGGCCAGGATGCCGCAGCTGCTTCCATTTACCAGGTAGTATGTCCTGTCAGCTCCGTAAATATCTGCGGCCCACTCCATAGATTCCTTCAGTATCCCTTCCGGATTATGGAGATTATCAAAATCATGGATCTCTGTAATATCGATTGAAAAAGGATCTTCATATTCGCGGCCTATGGGATCCTGTCTTTTGTGCCCCGGCATATGAAATGGATAAAAATCTGTTTTGTTGTAATCTTTTAGTCGTTGTATCAAGCGTTCTTCCGTTTTCATGCCTGTTTTCGCTCCTTTTTGTGCAGCATAAATTTCGTTTGCGCGGCGCCACATTTTATAAAAGCGGATAGCCTTTTATACTGAAAAATCCCCGGCCGCAGGATCGGCCGGGGATAAAGTTCATTTTGTTATTATAACTGAGGACCAGCGCTGACTAATGCCTTACCAGCTTCGTTGTCTTCGTATTTGGAGAAGTTCTTGATGAACCTCTGTGCAAGATCCTTAGCCTTCTCTTCCCATTCGGAAGCGTCTTTATATGTGTCACGTGGATCAAGGATATTTGTATCTACTCCGTTAAGCTCTGTAGGAACTTCTAAGTTGAAGTATGGGATCTTCTTTGTCGGAACGTTTAAGATGTCTCCGTTAAGGATAGCATCGATGATTCCACGAGTATCCTTGATAGAAATACGTTTTCCTGTTCCGTTCCAGCCTGTATTTACCAGGTATGCCTTAGATCCGCTCTTCTCCATTCTCTTAACAAGCTCTTCTGCATATTTTGTCGGATGCAGTTCCAGGAATGCCTGTCCAAAGCATGCGGAGAATGTAGGTGTCGGCTCTGTGATTCCACGCTCTGTACCAGCCAGCTTAGCTGTAAATCCAGACAGGAAGTAGTACTGTGTCTGCTCTGGTGTCAGGATAGATACTGGAGGAAGTACGCCGAACGCGTCTGCGGACAGGAAGATTACTTCCTTAGCTGCAGGGCCTGCGGAAACAGGACGTACGATCTTCTCAATGTGGTCGATCGGATAAGAAACACGAGTATTCTCTGTCACGCTCTTATCGTTGAAATCGATCTTGCCGTTCTCATCCAGAGTAACGTTCTCAAGAAGAGCGTTTCTCTTGATCGCAT
>DWZA01000053.1 GCA_019118365.1 Candidatus Lachnoclostridium stercoravium
CCCCCAGCACTTCCACTTCCTATATTCTTTATTTAATAATTCAGAACATATAAATAGATACTTGGCTTCTCAATTTCTCGCCTATACTTATCTGTTAAATGGTTTCTAATCCTTAATTCTTCCCCTCTGTAATCTACAAAATATACATTTGATTTTTCTGTTTCATCAATGTGTTTGGGGATGTAATACATCGTATTTAAATAAGGTATTGTATCTAACCGTCTTCCTTCTTGTAACTCTAAGTATCTACTTTTTTCTTCTTCTATCCCTTTTTTCCTATCGTCAGAGATAGTCAGATATACACCGCCTATAGTTGACATTGAGCCCATAATAGCCCCTAAATATCCACCCCAAAAACCTGCCCAATCATTTGTTCCCCCAACTGAAAGTATTCTGCCTTCGGATAGTCCATAAACAATCAGTGGAATCACTATAAATATTAGTACTACAGCACAAATTATCCAAATAATGTATTTCTTATAATTTCCCACACTTTATCCATTTAATAGTTTCTTGCACCTCTTATAATTACCACTTTAATTCATTTACAGAAATAGCTATCAACATTGACAGCCCTCTATATTCGTTTATAAGGTACTATTGATCATAGAATTCATTTAAAAACTGTCATCTCAAATTACCTATATAAGAGAATATCAAAACTTATATATAAATTTTCTCCTTATTCACATCCTTGCTAATCTTTTCCACCTCGTCAACTGTCAATTCCGTAACTTCTGCAATATCCGCAAATGACAAATTTGTTATTTTAAGCATGTTCAATGCCATCTCACATTTAGCATTATACCTTACTTCGTCCAGCATATCTTCAATCACTTTACAGTGTCCCATTATCTTCCCCTCTCCAACCTCACGACGCATTCGCAGTGCTCCACCATCGGAAACATATCCACGCCCCACGCTTCCTTCGCCTTATACCCCGCCTTTTTAAACCATTTCAGATCCCTGGCCAGGGTTTCCGGGCCGCAGGAGATGTATACGACGCGGGCCGGCCCAAGCTTTGCCACTGAGTTTATAAATTTTTCCGTGCTGCCGCTTCTGGGCGGGTCCAGGAAGACCACGTCCGCCTTTTCTCCATCCGCTGCCATCTGCTCCATGAATTCCCCGGCGTCCCCGCAGTAAAAACGGATATTTTTCACGCCGTTCGCCTTTGCGTTGCTGATGGCATCTCTTACTGCGTCCTTGTTCAGCTCTATTCCAAGAACGTTTCCTGCCGATCCCGCCGCAATGATCCCGATGGTTCCGATCCCGCAGTATGCGTCGATCACGGTTTCTTTTCCTGTCAGGCCGGCCAGCTTGATCGCCTTCTTATAAAGGACTTCCGTCTGTACCGGGTTTACCTGATAAAACGACCGGGAAGACACCCGAAAACGGCGGCCGCAGAGCACATCCTCGATATATCCTTTTCCATAGAGCACATTTTCTCTGTCGCCCAGGACCATACTGGTGCCGCGTCCGTTGATATTCTGTATGATCGTCGTGATCTCCGGATGCTTCTGACGCAGGGCTTTCACAAAATTATTTTTAGATGGAAATATCGGCGAAGCTGTCACCAGCACCACCATGATCTCATTGGTGGAAAATCCTCTTTTCACCAGCACGTGGCGGAGCAGGCCGTAACCGGTATCCTCATCATACGTCTTGATCTTGAAGGATCTTAACATTCCCCGTATGGTGCCTATGATCTCGTCTGCTTTTTCATCCTCGATCAGGCACTTCTCCACCGGGACCACAATGTGGCTGTTGGCCTGGTAGACTCCGGAAACAGGGTTGCCTTTCCGGTCCCTGGAAAATACCGCGTGTACTTTATTTCTATAATGATAGGGATCCTCCATGCCCAGCATTCCTTTGACCGGGCACAGATCTTTTAAAAGTCCTGACAGCATCTTTCGTTTATCGTCCAGCTGCTTTTTGTATGGAATATCCAGGAGCTGGCAGCCGCCGCATTTTTTTGATACGGGACACAGCGCCCGTTCCTTCTTTTTCTCTTCCATGGTTTTCTCCCTTTTCTTGCTTTTTTATTATTTTCCTTTATAATGATACCAGGGTCAAAAGGATTTTTGAACTTGGGACCCGCCCAAAACATGAATAAGCAGCCATTTTTCGCAGAAAAATGAGCGGATTATGAATGTTTTTGAGGATTGTGAGAGTACGAAGTACGGAACAATCCGGTATCATAGGGGCAGAAGGCCTTTTGGCCATAAAAACACCTGAGCATTACTACACAGGAGGATATATAAAATGAAACCTTTTTTTATCGATCAGACCGTATATACCGGCCGCCCTGCTTCCTGCCAGGGACGGCTTTCCAAAGAGATCCGGGTCTATGACCTTTTAGACAGCCTGCAGATCCCTTACAGCCGCGTGGACCACGCTGCGGTCGACACCATTGAGGCCTGTCAGGACGTGGACCGCATCCTGGGGATCGAGATCTGCAAAAATCTCTTTCTCTGCAACGCGCAGAAGACGAAATTCTATCTTCTGATGATGCCCGGCGCGAAGAAATTCCGTACCGCTCTGCTCTCCAAACAGATCCAGTCTTCCCGTCTGTCCTTTGCCGGACCGGAATTTATGGAAGAATTTCTGGATATCACCCCAGGCTCTGTCAGCGTTCTCGGCCTTATGAACGATAAGGAGAACCGGGTCCAGCTGCTGATCGACCGGGATGTGCTGGCTGCCGATCATATTGGCTGCCATCCCTGTATAAACACATCCAGCCTGTCGATCGCTACAAAAGATATCACGGACCGCTTTCTTCCTGCCGTAAATCATTCTTTTCTGACCGTAGAATTTCCCCAGGAATAAACTGGCGCCTTTGCCCGCGCGCCGGCGCGTCCGGGCAGGCGGCAGGCAGGGGCGGCTCACATGGAAAATCCAGCAAAATGCGTTTCCGGCGCGTTTTACTGGACACTTCGTAAAGCGGAAACGATCCCTGCGGCCGTCTTTTTTCTTTCCATTTCCTGCGGCCTTAAACTGTAACAGTTCAGCCATGTATCTGCTGATCTGCGCCTGCTTTCTTTACTTCCCGCGTATAGCTTCTCAGCCATTCTTTTTCTTCCCCATCCATATAAGGAGACAGCTGTTCCCATACCTTCCGGTGATACCCGTTTAAAAGCGCGATGTCCCTGTCCTCCATCACCGACAGATCCAGAGCGTCCAGGTCGATGGGCGCAAGGGTCACAAATTCAAAGCCCATAAACTGGCCGTACTCTGTCTTCTCCTCTTTTCTGCAGAACATCAGGTTCTCCGTCCGGATCCCATGACTGCCTTCTATATAGATCCCCGGCTCGTCGGATGTGAGCATCCCTTCTTCCAGTATCCAGCTTACAGCCGCCGGAGTCGTCCTCCACCGGAAGCCGTTAGGGCCTTCGTGGACATTCAGCAGATATCCGACGCCATGGCCTGTGCCATGGTTAAAATCCAGCCCTCTCTGCCAGAAAGGTTCCCTGGCGATATGATCCAGAGCGATACCGCTGCAGCCGTAGCGGAACCTGGCGGCGCCCAGCCGCAGCATGGCGATCACAGTCAGAGTAAAATGAAGCCTCTCCTCCTGGGTCAGTTCTCCTAAAGCAACCGTCCTTGTAATATCCGTTGTCCCTTCGTAATACTGTCCGCCGGAATCTGTCAGATAAAGCCCTTTCGCTTCCAGTCTGGCGCAGGCGCCCGGCTGCGCGCTGTAATGGCACATAGCCGCGTTGGAGCCATAGGCGGAGATCGTATCAAAGCTAGGCTCGATATAGCCTTCCTGCTCTTTTCTGAATCCTTCCAGACGTTCTGCCGCCTCTGCCTCGTCCAGCGATATCGTTCCGATATTCGTTTTCAGCCAGTGGATAAATTTCGTCACCGCCACGCCGTCTTTTCTATGGGCGCGCCGGATATTTTCCATTTCCACCGGATTTTTCACTGCTTTCCAGTCTGTACACGGATTTGCGCGGGAAATGATCTTGTTGGATGGATCCAGGTCCTTCCACAACGCCGTATTTACTCTTCCTGTATCCATAAGGACCGTCTCGCCGCGAAGCCCGCGGACGAAGTCGTATACGCTGTCATATAGCGCCGTCTCCACACCCAGCCGGTCAAAATATGCCTGAAGCTTATGGCTCACCGCTTCTTTCTGGATAAATAGCACCTTTCTTTCCCCTGTCATAACAAAATAAGCAAGGGCTACCGGATTGCAGGGGATGTCATTACCCCGTATATTTAAAAGCCAGGCAATGTCGTCCAAGACCGTAAGGATATGAGCCGAAGCCCCAGTCCTGTCCAGTTCTTTCCTTAGCCGCTCCAGCTTTTTTTCCGCACTTTCTCCTGCATAAGCCTCCTCCAGGATCCACACTGGTTCTGCGGAAAGGGGCGGCCTCTCCTTCCAGATCTCCCCTGCAAGATCCCGGTCCGCCCGCAGCGACCCGCCTTTTTTCTCAGCCAGCAGTTCCAGTTTTTCTCCGGTTTCCGCAGGGATCACCCTTCCGTCAAATCCAAGGACGCCGCCTTTTGGAAGCGTATCTTCCACATATTTCTCTACTGTAGGGACGCCGTCCTCCCCCATCTTCATCAGGCGCACTCCCGTGCCCTGAAGCTCTATGGCCGCCTGGACAAAGTATCTGCCGTCTGTCCACAGACAGGCTTCCTGCCGGGAGATCACCGCCGTTCCGGCGGAACCGGTAAATCCCGTGATATATTCCCTGCATTTAAAATACGCTCCTGCATACTCGGAATCATGGCAGTCCGCCGTGGGGATGATATAGAGATCGATCCCCGCTTCCTCCATCCGTTCTCTTAATCGTTCAATCCTGTCCTGTATCTCCATATCTGATCTACTCCTTATTTCCGAAAACCGGATCTCAATGGTAACAGTTCAGCCGTGTATCTTCCCACCAGCACAGAATGTGCTGGTGGGAAGCCCTGGATGTCATCCCTATGCCAGGATATATATCAAATCGCTTTTACAAGCAAGCTTGTAACACTCTTTATCATATATCCTGGCGCACGGCTGAACTGTTACTCTCAATGAGCCATCGCATCCTGGATCGCTGCAGCGATCCCTTCACTATAGGTAGGATGGGCTCTCATCGCCAGGGACAGCTGCGCCGCTGTCAGTCCGTTTGCGATCGCCGTTGCCATCTCCCCGATCATATCCGTCGCTCTCGGACACATGATCTGCGCGCCGATGATCGTATTGGAATAGGCTTCGAAAACCAGGCGGATAAATCCGCTTTCTTCCCTGACGATAATGGATTTTCCATTCTGGTTCATATTGTAATGGCCGCACCGTACCTTCATGTTCAGCTTTTTTGCCTGCTCTTCCGTCAGTCCTACGGAAGCGATCTCCGGCTCTGTAAAAATGCAGCTGGGCACGATAGGCAGCGCTACGTACATACCGTTGGGAACAACTTCCAGGCGCATCTCATGGTCCTTTCCTATGATGGATTCCACCACATAGGTTCCCTGCGCCGCCGCCACATGAGCCAGACGGGTGCGGGAGATCACGTCTCCCACCGCGTAGATCCCCGGTTCGCTGGTCATAAAATCCTTATCCACATACAGCTGACCCTTTTCCATTTTAAAATGTACGTCAGATCCGAAAAGATTCTTTGTATAGGGGGTACGGCCTGTAGCGATCAGGATCTGGTTGGAGCGGACTGATAGTTCCTGTCCATTATGCTCTGCAACGCACACAAGCCCTTCCTGGATCTCCTTCACTCTTGCGCCGCAGTAGACCGCAATGCCGCGCCTTCTCAATTCTTCTTCCAGCTCCCTGGATACTTCCTTATCCATCGGCCCCAGCAGGGTCTCTCCCTGCTCGATGATCGTTACCTTTGAGCAGAGGGAATTAAAGATCGTAGCAAATTCCACGCCGATCACGCCGCCCCCTACGATCGTAAGCCTGTCGTAATTCCAGTTTCTGGACGCCAGGATCTGATCGCTGGTGACGACCCCAGGCAGCTCGATCCCTGGGATATCGGGGATAAGCGGTTTTGCTCCTGTGGCGATAATGATATTTTTTCCCTCAAAATAATCCCGGCCTTCTTCTCCGTTGACTTCAACGGTCTTTCCTCTGCGGATCGTGGCCGTGCCGGAAACGACGTCCACATGGTTCTCTTCAAACAGTTCCCGGATCCCTTCCCTGTAAGTCTTTACAGACTTTCTCTTATAATCCTGCATCTTTCCAAAATCAAAAGAAATAAAATCGGCGGATACCCCGAATTCATCGCAGTTCTGCATCCTGGAAAACATCCTGGATGCAAAAAGAAGGGCTTTTGTAGGTATGCATCCCCGGTTCAGGCAAACGCCGCCCAGCTTGTCCTTTTCGATCACAACTGTCTTTAATCCGGAAGAAGCAGCCTTGACTGCAGCCGTGTATCCTCCTGGTCCTCCTCCGATGATGATCAAATCATATTTCCGTGCCATATCGCCACACCCCTTTTTCCTGAATTTCGCAGCTGTTAAACTGCCGTATCTTATGGTATATCCGTAACAGCCCCGAACGGCCTATTCAAATAATCCCAAATTTACACAGGCGTTCCATACGCCGTCTTTATCAATATCGTCCGTCACATAGTCGGCGACTGCCTTAAGTTCCGCCAGCGCGTTTCCCATCGCTACGCCGGTCCCCGCTTCTACAAGGATCTCGTAATCGTTCATGCTGTCTCCAAAGGCCACTGTGTCAGCCAACAATATATGGAAATAGTCGCAGAGACGGACCAGCCCCTTGGCCTTTGACGCTGTCTTTTCGATCACATCCGCGCCTCTTCTTCCCGCAAACATAGGAAGTTTCAGCTGGGGAAAATGAGCCTCGATATCCTTTACTCCTTCTTCCGTGCCTACATAGGCCAGAGTCCTCACCGGGCTGTCCAAAAGTTCCCATGGATCCTTAAAACGCCGGCCGCTGACGCCCCAGCGGTCCTTATCCATCCGCTCCACCACTTCTGGATGGAGGTAATAATCCTCGTCTCCGATCGTAGCTCCCAGAGCGTAGCCATTTTTATCAGCAAAAGCAAATAATTCTTTTAACAGCGTCTTGTCCATCGTATGCTCATAGATCAGTTCGTCGCCTACTGTGATCTTTGTCCCGTTTAAATGAATGATCGCATCCGGTTTTACGATCTCCTTGTACTCCCGGCTGTAATAATTGTCCATGTCGCGGCCGGTAGCCAGGATCACGTATGAATTTTCCTTCAGTTTTTCCAGAGCCTTCAGCGCGCTGTCCGGTATGGTATACGTCCCATGATCTAACAGCGTCTGATCCAGATCAAAACTGACGATCCTTTTTCTATTCCTGTCCATCATCTTCTGTCCTCTCTTCCTGTTCCTGCCTGGATCTCCTTTTTTTCGTCAGCACAGCGGCTGCCACCAGCAGAATTGCCGCTGCCGCCATAATAGCGGTTCCGGCTGCCGCCGGGATCCCGGACCCTTCCGTCCCCTGCTCTGCCTGCTGCGTATATTCTGCCATCTTTTCCTCTATATCCATGATGTCCCTTATGGAAAATGCCATTTCCCCGATCACGCCTTCCTGGAAGATGTCGTCAAATCCAGAATCTTCCATGACTTTGCAAAATGGTTCGCTTCCTCCGATCTGCGTCATGCGCATATATTTATCCACAGCCGCTTCTCTGTCTTCCAGAGACTCTGTCCAGATATCCAGGGCCGCCAGAGCAGAGGTGGCATATCCGATATAATACATGGGGCTTTCAAAGGTATGGGGCACTTCCACCCAGCTGTAAGCCTGATCCTCTCCCTCTTCATACTGATAGCCATATTCAGAGGAAAGCCGCAAAAACGTCTGGTTGATCTCTTCCAGCGTCATATCCGGGCTGCTGTATAC
The DNA here is from genome assembly GCA_019118365.1 of Candidatus Lachnoclostridium stercoravium. Taxonomy (GTDB): domain Bacteria; phylum Bacillota; class Clostridia; order Lachnospirales; family Lachnospiraceae; genus Lachnoclostridium_A; species Lachnoclostridium_A stercoravium. The sequence continues at coordinate 7,841 of DWZA01000053.1, forward strand.
CTGGTTCTGGAACTCGTCGTACAGGCAGCCTTCCCGGATCGAATACAGCATGCCTCCGATCGTCTCATACTGGAACGTCTCTCCGCCGTCTCCGAACAATTCTTCTGCATAAGGATAAAACAGTACCTCCAGCCCCTGAGAATGGATCTCATAAACGTCCATCCGGGAAGTCTCCCACAGCGACTGCTCCGTGCTGTGGAACTGCTGGTTGTAATGGCCGAACTCATGGATCATGGTCTTATAATCCGCATAATATCCATAAGGCTTGTTGAAGATAAAAGGCACTCCATAAGACGGCAGACTGGTAGTAAATCCCACGTTCAGCTTCTTTTCATCCGCTTCGATGTCATATAGATGATGCTCCCTCATAAAGACAAACGCCTCTGCCAGAGCCGGATGGACCTGGCCGATAAACGGTTCGATCTCGTCAAGGATCTCCTCTCCTGTCTTATCGGCTGTCGCTTCGACCAGCGCCTCTAAGTCCGTCATACTGCTGGCAATGGTCAGATCGTTCAGAAGCGGGACAATGTATTCCTTTACCTCTTTATACACCGACTGGATGTCTTCCGTAGAAAAATCCCTCTGGTAGATCTCTTCATAAGCGTATTCCGCAAAGTTGTCATATCCTTGTTCCCTGGCGATCTCATTTCTCACCTGGACCATTTCCTGGTAGATCTCTCCGGCCGCCTGGTTCTTTTCAACCATAAGAGCTTTGTATACCGCAAGATCTTTTCCGTAGTCTTCCGGCGGCTCTTCATTATACCGCTCCGTCGTCCACTCTTCGCCGTCCACCACTGCCGTATAGCTGGCCAGGACCGCTTCATTGTACTCCTGCACCAGCTTTGTCTCCTGCTCCTGCAGTTCAAATTCCCGCTCTGTCATGGGCTCATAGGCTTCCAGCTGTTCCAGGCCGCTTTCACCGATCTCCGCCGCCAGGACGTCATGGTACGGAGAATCCAGGACCCTCTTTAACACCGTATATGTCCGGTCTCCCGCCTCGTTGACGATCTGGTTCAGTTCCTGTTCTCTTATCTGAGCTTCTTCATTTGTAGCGTCTTTATAATATATAAGGGAATTCAGCTGTTTCTGCGTCAAGAGCCAGTCGATCTGGCTGCTGATCTCCCAGTACAGATTTACGATCGTCGTCTCCCTGCCTGCTTCACAGGAATCCAGGATACGCTCCAGCTCATCCAGCAGGCCGTCCAGCTTTGAGCGGTCAAACCCCTCGTATTTCATCTCTGAATAATCTTTGTCTGAATGATACGTTTCCTGGTACCATCCTTCCTCCGGCGCGCCCGCTCCATAGGCCGTCCCTGTAAAAGCAATACAGAATGCTGCCGCCAGCGCCAGAGATCTCTTTCGGATACTACAATTTTTCCTGATCATTATTCCTCCCGTTACAATATCGTCATATCAGCAAGGTCAGCCTCATCTGCGGCCTCCCCTGGAAAATCTGCGTCAAAACATGTTTTAATCATACCATACCTTCCGCCCTTTCACAACTTTTTAATCTGCCCCCGCCGTACTTCTGCAGGTCTGGAAAATCGGTCCCTCCGGCTGACCATAAGAGAAAAATCATTGCAAATTGAACCTGCTGTGCTATAATCGTGTTAAAGTTCAGCCGTGCGCCAGAATATATGATAGTAACAGTTCAGGACGGCACATCTTCTTGCCCGGCCAGGGCCGGGCAAGAAGCATCGGATGTCCATCCAATGTGAAAACAGGGGCAAAAGCATGCTTATAAGCAAGCTTAATGCCTGTTTTTGCCCCTGTTTTCCCGCCGTCATGAACTGTTACATATGGTAAAGAGCGTTACAAGCTTGCTTGTAAAAGCGATTTAACATATATCCTGGCATAGGGATGACATCCCAGGCTTTCCTCCAGCACATTCTGTGCTGGAGGGAAGATACACGGCTGAACTTTTACAAAATGCCTGTTCAGAATGGAGAAATTAATGGAACTTACACTTTCCCTGATCCAGCAGATCATAAAACTTTTTCTGATGGTCTTCATGGGCTATGCCGTCGTCAAACTTCGCGTCATGAAAAGCAGCGACAGCATGGTCTTATCCAAAGCCGTCCTCTATATCATTATACCCTGCGTTATGATCAGCGCGTTCCAGACGGAATTTTCTCCGGAAAAGATGCACGGTCTGCTCTTAGCCATAGGAGCCGGCATCCTGACCCAGGCTCTTTTGCTTGTTCTCACCGTAGTGATCCGGAAGCCTCTTCGCATGAGCCTGGTGGAATGGACGTCTGTTTATTATTCAAATTCCGGAAACTTCATCATTCCTCTCGTCACCTCCCTGCTCGGCCCGGAATGGGTGCTGTATGCCAGCGGTTTTCTTGCGGTCCAGACGATCATGCAGTGGACCCATCTGAAAAATGCGTTCAGTCATGAAAATCTGATCAGCTGGAAAGCGATCTTCGGAAATCTGAACCTGATCTCCATCTTTGCAGGGCTTATCCTGTTTTTCCTCCAGATCCGCCTTCCCGCGGTAGCTAACGAAACTCTGAAATCTGTAGGAGATATGATCGGCCCACTTTCCATGATCGTCACAGGCATGCTCATGGGAAATATTGACCTGAAGGCTGTTTTCACCAATAAACGCCTGTACTTTATCGCTTTTATGAGACTTGTGGCCTATCCCGCCGCAGCTCTGGTCATCCTTTTTGCCAGCCGCCTCGCTTATCTTCTTCCGGACGGCAAGATGATCCTTCTTGTCACCTTTCTCGCTCTTCTGACTCCCGCCGCTTCTACGGTCACTCAGATGGCGCAGGTATACGGTGAAGACAGTGAGTACGCAGGCGCCATCGGAGTGATCACCACGCTTTTGTGTATCTTTACCATGCCTGTTTTTGTATTTTTATACCAGGCCGTGATCTGAAAGGCATAAATTCCAATAGTATCATATATCCTAGCGCACGGCCGAACTGTTACTTTCAATAAGCAGAATTTTCTGGATTATAGTTGCATTTTAAAGATTTTCTGGTATAATACTATATGGTTCCGGGGTATGGCGTAGCTTGGTAGCGCGCTCGGCTGGGGGCCGAGAGGTCGCAGGTTCAAATCCTGTTGCCCCGATGAGAAAAGCCTTGATCTGTCAGGGCTTTTTTTGTTTACTGAGATTTAATTCATTTTTTATGGATTTTTTTCCAAATTTATAATATAATAGTAGAAATTTCTTTTAACAAATTATGACTACTCCATTATGTGCCAGCAGATACTGTGATCGCGGTAAGCAGTGTCTGCTGGCGCACAGCTGATTTGTTGCAGGAAATTCATATTTTTAGAAAAGGGGTGGTTCGTAATGAACAAAACTGAATTTTTGAACACCATAGATTCTTTCGCCGACATCTGTGTCCAGAATGGAAAGATCGATACTTCCCTCTATGAGAAATATGATGTCCAGAGAGGCCTGCGAGATAAAAACGGCAACGGTGTTGTTTCCGGTCTCACCAAGATCTCTACCATCGAGGCCAGCAAGATCGTCGACGGCAAAAAGGTTCCGTGCGAAGGCCGCCTGTTCTACAGAGGATATGATATCAAAGAATTGGTAAAAGGCGCTACAAAAAATGATGGTTTTGGATTTGAAGAGATTTCTTATCTACTGCTTTTCGGAAATCTTCCGACAAAAGAACAATTGACAAATTTTTCAGATATCCTCTCACGCAGCAGAACCCTTCCTACTAATTTTGTCCGCGATGTTATCATGAAGGCTCCCAGCCGCGATATGATGAATTCTCTTTCACGAAGTGTCTTAACTCTTGCTTCTTATGATCCGTTGGTTTCTGACATTTCTATTCCCAATGTTCTGCGTCAATGTCTGATGCTGATCAGTCTGTTTCCTGTTTTGGCCGTATACGGCTACCATGCGTATAATCACTATGAGAAGGGTGGAAGTATGTACATCCATCGCCCGGACCGGAGGCTCTCCACATCACAGAACCTTCTCCGGCTTCTGCGCCCGGATATGCGTTATACTTCTCTGGAAGCCCATGTGCTGGACCTTGCGCTGATCCTTCATATGGAGCATGGCGGCGGAAATAACTCTACTTTTACGACCCATGTAGTAACGTCCTCCGGAACAGATACATACGCGACCATGACCGCCGCTCTGTCTTCTCTGAAAGGCCCGCGCCACGGCGGCGCCAACATCAAGGTTGTAGAGATGATGAACGATCTGCGGGAGCAGGTAACAGATGTAAAAGATGAAGACGCAGTCCGCGATTATCTTAAAAAGCTCCTCCATAAAGAGGCTTTCGACAAGAAAGGTCTGATCTATGGCATGGGCCATGCCGTTTATTCCAAATCAGACCCAAGAGCTGAAGTCCTGAAAAGCTTTGTAGAAAAGCTGTCTACAGAAAAAGGACGCCATGACGACTTTAATCTTTATTCTATGGTAGAGCGCCTTGCTCCTGAAGTAATTGCCGATGAACGCCGGATCTATAAAGGCGTCAGCGCAAATGTGGACTTTTTCAGCGGCTTTGTATACAGCATGCTGGATATCCCGCTGGAGCTCTTTACGCCTATCTTCGCTATCGCAAGGATCGTAGGCTGGAGCGCGCACCGTATCGAAGAGCTGATCAATATGGACAAGATCATCCGTCCTGCATATATCAGCGTTATGCCGAATACAGACTACATTCCTATGGACGAGCGATAAACAGATATAAGCAGCGCCGCGCAAAAATAATAGCCCTATGTGCTGCAGACACTCCAGAAAGAGCGTTTGCAGCACATAGGGCTATGTTAGTTATATCTAAGGACAGGACCGGCCGCCCTCAGAAAATTTTTTACAGATTCTTACCGCAGCATTTCTTATATTTCTTGCCGCTTCCGCATGGACACGGATCGTTCGGATATACTTTCTTTGTCTCGCGGCGGACTGTTCCGGAAGCCTTCTGCTCTTTGTACAGCTCTTTTCTTCTCTCCTCGGAAAGAATGCTGTCCCACTGAGGAAGTCCGTACAGCCAGCTTGCCTTTGCCTCTACCATATTGTAGTACAGCTTCTCCGGATCGATCTCGATCTTAACCGGCGTATCCTCTTCCATGGTATCGATCGGGTTCTCGTATCCCTTTAAACTTTCATTGATCCCGTCCAGGAAACCAGTCATGATCAGCACTTCCGTCTCATACTTATCAGCCAGTTCCTTTACTGTGCCTTCGATCACCTGAGTCGGATCAGAAAGGATCTTCTCATAGATTCCCTTTTCAATCTGGAAATACCTTGTCCATAACTCTTCACGCTTTTTTTCGTCCAGGCCGTCACCATAGGCCAGGTTTCTCCAAGTCTCTAAAATAGCCATCGTATAACTCCATCCTTTTACATAATTTCACAGTAGTTCTTGTCCTATAGGAACTTCAACTGCCAGTATACAACAGAACATGAGAATTTGCAAAATATTTTTTCTGGAATATGAATAAACTTCAAAGTTCTGCCAATACTATTAACAGTTACAAAAGATAACAGAATACTTATCCTCCCCTTTTTGATACCCTGTTTGTTAGCTTCGTGCAGCAGACGGGGTATTTTTTACAGTAAAAGCTCCGGACGGCGACAATACGGACCGCATGCCCCGCATGCAGGGACGTATTGGCATCGGACGGACTAAGGAGTATGAGCAAGCAGGCCGACAGGCCGGATTGCGAATGCTTCTGGCGATTGTGGCGTGCCGCAGGCACAAAACAATCGGCTTTTACTGTATCTATGAAAGTTCTGCCAAGCGGCTGTGCATGCCGCGTGCTCGCACGCAGGAATGCACAGACATTTGGCAACCAGGACGGCATGAGGAAGCAGGCCGACAGGCCGGATTCCGAATGTCGGCAGTGATTGCAAAGTGCCACCGGCACGCAGCAATCAACTTTCATAGCATGCAAAACCAAAGCTCCGGACGGCGACGATACGGACCGCATGCCCCGCATGCAGGGACGTATCGACATCGGACGGACTAAGGAGTATGCGCTTCTATCCGATCAGCGAGTATTCCAGCATCTCATACCTCAGCCTTGTTCCTTCTTCGATCTCCGGCGGAAGCAGGGCTCTCGCCACGGTCTTAAGCTCTTCGCTTTCTTCATCTGTCCGTTTCAGCTCCGCGTAATCCCCGTTAATGCTGACAACAATATACTCGTATGGTCCCATATCTTTATCCCTTCTTTCCCATTTTTTCCACTTCATCCCGATCCGGGATCGACGGCGCCGCTCCCGGCCTTGATACTGCGATGGCGGACGCCCTGGCTCCGTGGTCCAAAGCCTCTTCTATGGACTCTCCCCGCGCGATCCCGCCGATAAAATATCCGGTAAACGTATCGCCGGCAGCCGTAGTATCTGCCACCGGGACCTTATAGATCTCCTGCTTTGCGATAAAATCTCCCTTTTTATACATGGATCCCTCTCCGCCCAGAGTCAGGACGATCTGCGCATCTGGAAATCTTCTGGAAATCTGATCCAGCAGTTCTTCCTTTGATGCTGCATCCTCCTCTATGCCGCAGATACCTGCCGCTTCGATCTCGTTCAGCAAAAAACAATCCACATATTCCAGGGGATATCCGGCGATCTTTTCATCCATGGGCGAAGGGTTCAGGAATATCTTCATGCCTTTTTCATGGGCCTTTTCCATAATATACCCGATTTGGCTGATCTCATTTTGCAGGATCAGAAAATCTCCCGCCTCAAAATCCTTCAGGACTTCATCCGCCATCTCTTCTGTGACAGCCTGGTTCGCTCCTCCAAAAAGCAGGATGCAGTTCTGCCCCGTCCGGTCCCTTTGTATGATCGCATGGCCGGTCTTTACAGGCAGCCGGGCCGTAAACGATATGTCCACCCCTGCCTCTTCCAACTGTGTTAATAAAAAATCCCCGTCTTCTTTTCCGACCGCTCCCGCGTGATACACCAGGATCCCGCTTCCCGCCAGGGCTTTGCTTAAAGCGATCGATTGGTTTAATCCTTTTCCGCCGCTGAACACTTCCAGCTTCTCCGAAGAGATCGTCTCTCCGCCCCGTACAAAATGATCCACGCTGTATACGTTATCAATATTCAGAGAACCAAAATCCAATACCTTCATGTCTGTCCCTCCCTGTACTTATACGATCCCCTTTGACCGGAAAAACTCCTTCACCGTCTCATCCCACAGCCCGTCCATGGTCTTATCCATCGTAAAGGTCTTCATCGACAGCCCGGTAATGCAGGCAAGCTCCCGGTTTTCATACCGGATGTTCAGATACATGCCCTCTATGTCTTCCCCGCGGACCGCCCCGCCGGACTGCCCGGCTACCTTGCAGACATCCTTTGGCGCCAGCTTCAGGATAATGTGGAAGCTTTCCGGAAGCCGTTTTCCCCGGATCAGGGAAAAGCATATAGGACGGATCGTTCTCCAGTAGGAATATTCCTCTATCTGGTTCTCTTCCAGTTCTTCCTCTGTGAAATATCCGTGGCGGATCCTGCCGTCTATAGAAAATGAATTGTATGTAACGACCTTTGCCTCCTTCAGCAGGAAGCTGTCAAATGTCTCTTTTACAAAAAGCTGGGAGGTAAATCCCCGTATATCCTCTATCTGAAATGCCGTCATCCATCGTCACCATCCCGTTTAATAAGAATATATCAGTTCCGGCTGGTTTCCGCCGATCTCCATGGTATAAAAATCCGAACGGGTGCGGCTGTAACCTTCTCTCCATCCGATATCCGCGCCGGCGTCTCTGGCGCTAGTCTCCACGGTAAAGAACAGTTCTCTTCCCAGGATCTCTGCGTCTTTTATAAGGACAATCTGCGATGCGTCCCCGCCTTCTGTAAGTCCTACTGCGGCCGCCGTCTCTTCAGGGATCAGTACCTCATAATCCGCCTCATTTTCCATAATCCGTGAAACGGTTCCATCCAGATACACAAAGGATCCCTGCCTGCTTAACGGGAAAGCGATCTGCAGTGTCTCGCCGGTATCCATGCTCTTCATCGTGCATCCGCCATAAACGCTGTCATCCCAGTATCCGATATAAGATCCTACCATCTCGTTATCCGGCCCGATATAGTAGATCAGCACGTCGTCTTCATAAGGCGCCGCCAGAAATTCCTCCGCCTGGATGATCCCAGGTTCCACGCATTCCATATGGCCGCTTCCGTCTGTCTTTACGCTGTTGATCCCGCCTGTCTGGAAAAATCCGCCTGTTCCCGCGTAGCAGCCATAGGAATAGTACAGAGTGTCCCCGATCTGCGTGATCTCCGTCACATAAGAGCCGGCGCCGTATTCTTCGTCGATGGAACAGCGGTCGATCTCTTTCGGAAGGTCCGTTCCATCAGTCCTCAGCTGATACAGGACCAGCTCCCCGGTAGCGCTGTCTGCTGCTGAAAAATAGACGCAGCCGCCGATGGTCCCCGCATATGTGGCAAAGCCTTCAAATACCGGATATACGCCGCCGCTTCTTACATCGACGACAGATATGCCCTGAGTAGGCGAAAGGCGCTGGGCGATCACAGTTCCCGCTTCATCGTCTGCAGCCCAGATATCCATGCCCGTATAGTCCACGCGGTCCCCTCCCGACAGATCCACAGAATAAAAATCGGAAGATCCATTCTGGAGATATATCCTGTCTCCCGCCACGTAAATATCGCCATTGCCGGCGCCGGTAAATATCACTTCTTCCGTCCCGTCGGCATACCGGCAGACCAGCTCATTCTCCACATTGGGATCATAGGGGAAATAACCGAACAATCCGCTGCTGTTCTTACTTTCCGGAGAATACCTCCAATAATACCTGTTCCCGTGGTACCCAACGACTGTGCCGCCATTATTTTCCACCGGGTCTTCCTCCGGCAGGATCTCTTCTTCCGCTTCTTCCGTTTCTTCTTCGGCTTCCTCCTGGGTTTCTTCCCGGCCGTCTTCGTCGTCCTTTTCCTCTTCTTCCTCCAGGTCCTGCCGCGCTTCCTGCGCGCTTTCCCCCAGGCCTGTCAGATCAAGGACTTTGTCTTTCAGACCGCAGCCGCAAAGACACGCGGCGGCCGCCGCCGGTATGAGCCATTTTTTCCAGTTTACCATAAGCCTTCCTTTCTCTTTCCTGTATTTTCGCGCCAGTTCCCATGTCTGCCGGACATTGGAACTGCTGCGCGATCATTCTGCTCCTCCTATCTTATCATACCTGGGACTAAAATTCCACCTTAGTGTTCCATCATGTTTTCAATGAATATCCCATATCCTTTCGTGCTGTCCTGGATGAATACGTGGGTGACCGCCCCGATCAGCTTTCCATCCTGGATGATCGGGCTGCCGCTCATTCCCTGGACGATGCCGCCGGTGAGAGCCAGAAGCTCTTCGTCCACCACCTTGATGACCATGCCCTTGCTCTTATGGGGGCTGTTGTAATCCACTTTCTGGATCTCGATCCTGTAATCCTTCACTTCTCCGGAAACGCTGCTGCGGATAAACGCCTCTCCCTTGTGGATATCCTGACGGTAGCCGATCTCCATCGGCTCTCCCTGGAGGCTTTTGCTGAAACGGTCGTTTACCGTGCCAAAGATCCCTTCTCCCGTATTCGCTTCTATATGGCCCAGCTGGGAACCAGGCCCATAATAGATCACTCCTGAAAGGACTCCAGGCTTTCCGGAACTTCCCTTTTCAATTCCCAGGATCTTTGTATCATACAGATCTCCCTCTTCAATTTCTACCACCTCGCCGGTATCGCTGTCGCTGATCCCATGGCCCAGGGCGCCGAACCTGCCGTTCAGATCCACATATGTCATAGTGCCGATCCCCTGAGTATCGTCTCTCACCCATACGCCCATTTTATAGTCCCCTTCTTCTGTGTACACCGGATTCAGTTTGACCTGTATCTCTTCTCCTTCCCTGCGGACCGTAAGGACTGCATCCTGATCTCTGTTTTCATTGATCTTCTGGACCAGGGTTTCCTTATCGGAAATAGAGACGCCGTTGATAGCCTCAATGTAGTCCCCGGATTTTAAGATCCCGGCAGCCGGCTCCGCCGATTCTCCTGTGCCTGTCCGGACTTCTCCTGTCCCGATCACCATGATCCCTTCCGATCTCAGGTATATCCCAACCGGAAGTCCGCAGGGAACCGCGTATTTTTCGTCTACTACGTCCACCTGGATGTCCTTGAACTTGATCAGGCCAAAGAGCTTTACCCCCAGCTTATAGCTTCCCAGATCCTTTCCCTCTATGGAAAATGATTCTCCGGACGTGATGTGGATCTGGTCCGCCGGTATATCGGAGCCGTTTCCCAATACCACCTCTTCGCTTTCACTGTACAGCGTCGTATCCAGAAGTCCTGGAAAGGAAAAGATCTCTTTTTCATTTTCCACCACGCTCAGCCGGTCCGGCACCATCCTGCCCACATAATGCCAGGTAAAACCTATACAGAAGATCAGGCTGACCACAAAAAGCGCCGCCATCCTCCTGCGAAACCTCTTTCTTCCCGTCACACCGCATACCTCCTCATCCATTGCACTGATAAGACATAGAAAAAAGGAGCACGTTGTTTCATGCTCCTTTTCTAGTATGCGATATTTCAGGAAATTTAAGCTGTCAGATCATCCCTTTTTCCCCTTTGCAAGCCTTTTCATCTCCCGCGCGTTTTCGATCACCGCGTCTGTGATCTGGACTCCGCCTAACAGCCGGGCCAGCTCCATGACCATCTCTTCTTCCGAAAGCCGGCGGATAGCTGTTATGGTCCTGCCGTCTTTCGTTTCTTTGGCGATCTCAAAATGAACGTCCGCCATAGCGGCGATCTGAGGCAGATGGGTAATGCACAGCACCTGATGGCGGCCTGCTATGTAACGGAGTTTTTCCGATACCTTCTGCGCCGTCCGGCCGCTGATGCCTGTATCGATCTCATCAAATATCAATGTGGGGATGTTGTCAGAATCCGCCAGCACAGTTTTAATGGCCAGCATGATCCTGGACAGTTCTCCGCCGGACGCCACCATGGCCAGCGGCCGGATCGGCTCTCCCGGATTGGTGGAGATCATAAATTCCACCTCGTCAAAGCCGTTTGGCGTATAACGTTCCAGCCTTGTAAAAGCAATGGAAAATTCCACGCCCATAAAATTTAAGTCTTCCAGACCCTGTTTTATCTTTTCTGTCAGCTCTTTGGAAGCTTTTTTTCTTATCTCTGATAATTCTGTACACAGCTTTTCTAATTCATTCCTGGTATTTTCCAGGCGTTCTTCCGTTTTCCTTTTTAAAACGTCAAAATTCTCCAGTTCTTCCAGACGTTTCTTTTTTTCTTCCAGATTTTCCAGGATCTCTTCCGTCGTGCTTCCGTATTTTGCCTGAAGGCCGCGGATCAGATCCAGACGCTCTCCGATCCTGGCAAACTCTTCCTCGTCAAAGGTAAGATCGTCCATATAAGCGGAAATCCCATGGGCGATATCGTTTAAGATAGCCTCCGCGTCGTAAAGCTGGTCGCGGATATTATTCAGTCTTCCATCATATCCGACCGCTTCTTCCACTCCCCGGATCGCCGCGCTGATATCCGCTCCGGTTACGCTTTCATAGGCGGCGGACAGCGCTTCCACGATCTTTCTGCTGTTCATAAAAAGGCGGTATGCGGCCGCCAGCTCTTCTTCCTCTCCTTCTTTTAAAGCGGCGCTTTCGATCTCATTGATCTCAAAGCGCAAAAAATCCGCCTCCCTGAGCCTGGTTTCTTCATCGGAAGAAAAACCGGCCAGCTTCTTTTCCAGGGAAGTAAAGGAATCGTAAGTCTCTTTGATCTTTGCTTTCAGGGGCTGTATGCGGACGTTCTGATAGTCGTCCAGGATCTCCAGATGTTTGGATCTGTAAAGCAGGGACTGGTGCTCATGCTGTCCGTGGATATCCAGCAGAAGGCTTGTGATCTCCTTCAGCCTTCCTGACGTCACCGTTTCATCGTTGATCCGGCTGACGCTGCGGGACGGCATGATCTTTCTCGATATGACAAGTGTTCCGTCTTCCGGCAGAAATATATCCCTTTCCTCCAGGGATCTTCTCTTTTCCGGTTCCGTAATAGAGAAGACCAGCTCCACATACGCGTAGTCTTCTCCCTTCCGGATCATCTCTCTGGGAGCCTTTCCTCCCAGAGCCAGATTGACTGAGCCCAGGATAATGGACTTACCGGCTCCTGTCTCTCCGGTTAGGATATTTAATCCTTCTCCAAATTCCACATCCGCCCTTTCCACAAGGGCCAGATTTTTTACGTGAAGTTCCAGCAGCATCCTTTCACCTCTTTTAATCTGCAGTCAGCTTTTTCAGCTTGTCCATAACAATGATCGTATCGTCGACGCTCCTTACCGCGCACATGATCGTATTATCTCCGGCTACGCAGCCTACGATCTCGTGGAAGTGCAGTTCATCCAACGCGGCGGCTACCGCCATGGCCATGCCGGAAACCGTCTTGATCACAAGGATATTCTGAGCCATGTCCATATTCAAGAAGCCGTCTTTTAAGATCCGGATATATTTGTCGTTGAAATTTTCCTGATTCTGGAGCACCACATAATGCTGTTTCCCGTCCTCGCCGGCCACTTTGCTCAGCCGCAGTTCCCGGATATCCCTGGAAACCGTGGCCTGAGTCACATTGTAACCTTCTTTGTTCAGGTATTCCGCCAGTTCTTCCTGCGTCCCTATCTGGTATTTCCCGATCAGTTCTACGATTTTGCTGTGACGTTCCAGTTTCATTTTAACCTAATCCTCCTATATCCCTGCCATCTTGTTCCGTATATTTTCCAAAAAAGACACTCTGTCCAGTTTAATAAGCCGCGTTACGCAGCTGGCCTTCCCGATCTCCACCCGGTCCGAGCACTCCAGCCTCTCGACAGTATCGCCGTCAAAAACGATGCTCTGCTCCCCTTCCATGATATCGATCTGAAGGCGGCAGCTGGCCGGAAGGACGATGCTCCTTGCGTTTAGGGCGTGAGAGCAGATGGGCGTTATGACCACGATCCGGGAATCCGGTACAGCGATCGGCCCTCCTGCCGAAAGGTTATAGGCAGTAGAGCCCGTAGGCGTAGCTATGATGATCCCGTCTGCGGTGTATTCATTGAGAAATTCTCCGTCTACTGAGATATTAAAACGCAAGATCCCTTTTGGCGCTCCCGTCCTGGTAAGGAGGATCTCATTAAGAGCGATGTCTTCCAGAAGGACGCCTCCTTTGCGCACGACCCTGCCTTCCAGCATCATCCGCTCCTCTGTGTGGAAACGGTCTGCAAGAAGAGCGGCCAGCATATCCTCCACGTCCTCTTCCCTGCTCACCTGGGTCAGATAGCCCAGATGTCCCCGGTTGATCCCTACAAAGGGGATCTCCAGCGCCGCCAGATCCCTGGCCGCCTGGATCAGGGTGCCGTCCCCGCCGATGGTGATAACGCATTCCGCTCCGGAAGGCACGTCCGCCACATCCGTATATTTGCCTGCCGCAGCCGTTTCTCTTTCCTGCTTCATGGCGCAGCCTGCTCCATGCGTCTCAAGATAATGTCTGACATGATTTGCCGTTTCCAGAGCATACGGTTTTTCCTGATTAACGATCACATAAAAGTATTTCATTCTGGCCTCTCTCTACAGATTTTTGTGCGCCTCTTCCACGATCTTTTCCGGGTTTACCTTTATCTGGGGGAATGTTTCCCCTTCTTTGTGGTTCTGAAGGTAAAGCAGATATTCAATATTGCCCTCCGGACCCTTGATCGGGGAAAATTCCAGATCCAGTACTTCAAATCCCAGTCCCACAGCGAACAGGATGACTTTTTCGATCACCTCTTCATGGACGGATCTGTCTCTCACTACGCCTTTCTTTCCTACCTTTTCCCGTCCTGCCTCAAACTGGGGCTTGATCAGGCATACGGCCCTTCCTTCTTCCTTCATCAGAGCCTTTACCGGACCCAGGACCTTTTCCAGGGAAATAAATGAAACGTCGATGGAAACAAAATCCAGCTGCTCTCCGATATCCTCCGGTTTCACATAGCGGATATTCGTCCGCTCCATACATACGACTTTTGGATCGTTCCTCAGCTTCCAGTCCAGCTGTCCGTGTCCTACGTCCACGGAGTAGACCTTCGCCGCTCTGTTCTGGAGCATACAGTCTGTAAAACCTCCGGTAGAAGCGCCTACATCCATACAGACCTTCCCCTCCAGAGAAATATGAAAACTTTTTACTGCTTTCTCCAGCTTCAGACCGCCCCTTCCAACATAAGGAAGGGTATTTCCTCTCACTTCTATATTTACAGAATCCTCAAAAGAAGCTCCGGCCTTATCCTCTTTCTGCCCGTCCACATATACGATCCCGGACATGATCACTGCCTTTGCTTTCTCTCTGGACTCCGCCAGGTTTCGTTTTACCAAAAGTACATCAAGACGTTCTTTCATCGCTGCCTCCAAAAAAAGCTTTCATCTTTTTTACCACAGAATCGCTGTCGATCCCCAGGGCCTCTCTCAGTTTCGAAACATTTCCGTGCTCCACATAGGCGTCCGGCAAGGCGATGTTCAGCACTTTGATATGGGGATAATGCTGATGGATATAAGCTGTCACCTGAAGCCCGAAACCGCCCTGAAGAACGTTTTCTTCCAGCGTTACGAACTTATCGTGTTTTTCTGCCAGACGGTCGATCAGAACCGTATCCACCGGCTTGACAAATCTTGCGTTTGCCAGAGTGCACGGGCGTCCTTCTGCTTTCCATTTTTCCCGGATATGCTCCGCCGTGCTCACCATACTTCCCACTGCCAGGAGCGCATACTCTGACTCCTCAAAGATCATCTCGCCTTTTCCATATTCCACCGGAGCCCGGAATTCCCTTAATCCCCGGTATGCCTGTCCTCTGGGATACCGGACAGCGAAGGGGCCGTCATATCTGACCGCAAATTCCAGCATGTCCTGGAGTTCCCACAGATTCTTAGGAGCGCACACGCTCATATTGGGTATAGATGTCAGAAGGGAGTAGTCGAAGATCCCCTGGTGCGTCTCCCCGTCGCTTCCCACAAGGCCTGCCCGGTCGATGCAGAAAAGCACCGGAAGGTTCTGGATGCATACGTCGTGGATCACCTGGTCGTATCCTCTCTGAAGGAAAGAAGAATACATAGCTACCACCGGCTTTAATCCTGCCGCGGCCATCCCCGCCGCGCTGGTAATAGCGTGCTCCTCCGCGATCCCTACGTCGAAAAACCGGTCCGGAAACCTTTTGGCAAAGGATTTCAGCCCGGTCCCGTCCGGCATGGCCGCTGTCACGGCTACGATCCGCCGGTCAGCTTTTGCCAGTTCGCAGATCTTTTTTGCAAAAACATCTGTGTAATCCGGATGTTTCTTCTCTGCCTTAGGCTTTCCTGTAGCGATATCAAAAGGCGCGATCCCGTGGAAACGGGAAGGATTTTTCTCCGCCGGCTCATATCCTTTTCCCTTTTTCGTGCGGACGTGGATCAGCACCGCGTGATCCACCTTCTTCGCTTCCCGGAACACCTTGCACAGCTCTTTTATATTGTGGCCGTCTACCGGGCCCAGATAGGTGACTCCCATATTTTCAAAAAGCATCCCTGGAATGATCAGCTGCTTGATGCCGTTCTTTGTCCTGGCGATCTTATCGATCAGCGGCGCGCCGACCAGCGGAACTTTTTCCAGGGTATGATTGACGCAGCGCTTCAGATCGTTATATCCTACGTCCGTACGGATGCCGTTTAAATATTTTGACATGCCGCCGACGTTTTCGGAAATGGACATATTGTTGTCATTGAGCACGATGATAAAATTTTTTTTCATCCGCGCGGCGTTATTTAACGCCTCGTAGGCCATGCCTCCGGTAAGGGCTCCGTCTCCGATCACAGAAACGATAAAATGGTTTTGTCCCAGGATATCCCGTCCCTGGGCCATCCCCAGCCCTGCGGAGATGGATGTGGAACTGTGCCCCGTATCAAAGGCGTCATAGGGGCTCTCCTTGCGTTTCGGAAAGCCGGAGATCCCCCCGTACTGGCGCAGTTCATCGAACAGCGCCTTCCTTCCGCTCAGTATCTTATGGGTGTAGGACTGATGGCCCACATCCCAGATCACTTTATCTGTGGGGAGGTCGAAGCTTAAAAACATCGCTATAGTAAGCTCCACGACTCCCAGGTTAGAAGCCAGATGACCGCCGGTAACGCTGATCTTTTCGATCAGAAATTCCCGGATCTCCTGCGCCAGTATCTTCAGCTGGTCCTCGTTTAATTTTTTTATGTCCTCCGGCTTCTTCAGCTTTTCCAATACCATACTCTACCGCTTCCTTAAACTGTTACAGCATTATTTTTTTCTTGTGACCAGCATTTTGATCAGCTCTTCCAGGAACTCGTTGGTCCTGCCTACGGAGTGAAGTTCGTCCACCGCTTTCGCGGAAATCTCTTCCACGTCTTTCTGCGCCTTCTCCAGGCCTTCCAGCGTGACATAGGTCGTCTTATTGTTCTTCTCGTCGCTTAATACTGGTTTGCCAAGCATCTCCGGGCTGCTGGTAACGTCCAGGATATCGTCCTGGATCTGGAACGCCAGACCTACGAGGGAAGCGGTGCGTTCGATGGCTTTTATGTCCTCTTCTCCGGCTCCCGCCAGGATAGCGCCGATCATCATAGAAGCCTCTAAAAGCGCCCCGGTCTTCAGGCGGTAGATAAAATCCAGTTTATCCTTCGGGATCGGCTTATTGGTCAGTTCCACGTCTACGGTCTGGCCGCCGATCATGCCGTAAATGCCGGTCTTTTCCGCCAAAAGGCCCATACACCTGGCCGCCCGTTCTTTATTTTCCGTCATGGAAAGCGCCTTTGCAGCCGTCTCAAAGGCGTAGATCATCAGCCCGTCTCCCGCAAGCACCGCCATATCATAACCGTACTTTACCCATGTGGTCGGGACCCCTCTGCGAAGGGTGTCGTTGTCCATACAGGGCAGATCGTCGTGGATCAGGGAAGAGGTATGTATCATCTCGATCGCAGCCATAAACGGCTCTACCTCTGAGCCGTTTCCCCCGAACAGGCGGTATGTCTCCCGCATGAGGAGCGGACGCAGCCGTTTTCCTCCCGCTCTTACACTGTAGTCCATAGCCTCCAGGACCGTCTTCTGATGCCCTTCCTCAGCCGGCAGGTATTTTTCTATTACCGCTTCCACTTCTTCCGTGTATATCTTTAACTGCTCTTTTGCATTCATTGTTCCATATCCTCCTCATTCAATACGATCAGTTTTTTCTCCACCTCGTCTATTTTTTCATAACAGGAACGGATCATCTTTATTCCTGCTTCATAATACCGGAATGATTCTTCCAGCGAACAGTTCCCGTCTTCCATCTTATTTAAAAGCTCTTCCAGACGTTCAAAGGTTTCTTCGATCGTTTTTCCCGCTTCCAGCCCTTCTTCCCTTTTCTCTTCCGTAAGCTCTTCCTTCTTCTTGTCTGCCATCACTGCAATTCCTTTCTTGCGACTTCTTCCGCGCGCCCTGTGACCGTTCCGTCGCCGAGCTGCACCTGGAACCGGTCGCCGATCTTTATCTTATCTACAGAATCCAGCCTGCGTCCGTCCGGTCCTGTGACGTACCCGTATCCCCTGGCGATGCTCTTTACCGGAGACAGGCCTTCCAGCCGCTCCGAAAGTATCCCCAGCCTGTGCCGGGTCTGCTGATCCTTTTTATCCATCAGGACCTTCATACGGTCGGAGATCAGATCCGCCCTTTGCCTGCACGATGCCGCTTTCCTCTCCGTAAGCATGCGCAGCTGATCTTCTATATCCAAAAGCCGCTGCCGTTTTTCATTCAGCGTTCTTCCCGGATGATGGAGCTGAAAACGGGATTCCAGGAAGCGCAGCTGGTACGATTTATTCTCCACAGTCCTGAGAAGCCCGTTTAACAATCGCTTCCGGTAAGTCTCCAGTGTGTTTTTTAAAATATAATAATCAAAGACCGCCAGCTCCGCCGCTGCCGACGGAGTCGGCGCCCTCATATCTGCCACATAATCGGCGATGGTCACGTCTGTTTCGTGGCCCACCGCTGAAATGACCGGCGTGGAGCAATTGAAAATGGCTCTCGCCACGATCTCTTCATTAAATGCCCACAAGTCTTCAATAGAGCCGCCGCCTCTTCCTACGATGATCACATCCAGGCCCATCCGGTCCAGGGTCTCGATCCCGCGGACAATGGAATACTTCGCCTCTTCTCCCTGCACGATAGCCGGATAGAGGATCAGCTGCACATATGGGTTCCTTCTTCTGGAAATATTGATGATATCCTGGATCGCAGCGCCTGTGGATGCGGTAACGATCCCTACGGTCCTGGCGTATTTGGGGATCGGCTGCTTATACTCCGGCGCGAACATGCCCATCTCCTCCAGCCGGTTTCTCAGCTCCTCAAAACGGGCAAAAAGATCGCCCCGTCCGTCCAGGACGATCTCTTTCGCGTACATCTGATATCTTCCGTCTCTTTCATATACGTCCACAGAGCCGGAAACCACCACCTGCTGCCCTTCCTTCAGCTGGAAATCCAGCCCTTTCCTCTGACCGGAAAACATCACACAGGCCAATGTACTGCCTTTGTCTTTTAATGTGAAATAGATATGGCCGGAAGGGTGGTATTTACAGTTGGATACCTCCCCTTTTACAGAAAGACGGTTTAAGGCAAAATCCTGCCGGAACAGATTTTTAATGTATGCAGTTACCTGGGAAACCGAATAAACGCCTGCCATACTACACCATCTTGGCCAGTATTCCGTTGATAAATCCCGGAGAATCCTTGCCTCCAAACTTCTTAGCCAGCTCTACGGCCTCGTTGATCGCCACTTTTTCCGGCACCTTTTCGTCAAATTTCATCTCGTACACAGCCAGACGAAGAAGGGTCAGCTCTACCTTGCCGATCCGCTTCAGATTCCAGCCTTCCGCCGCTTCTTTGATCATGCCGTCGATCTCATCCAGCCTGCTCATGACTGCTTCCGTCTTTTCCTGCAGCTCTTCCCGGTCTTTTTCCGGGATCTCCACCATGTGCAGGATCTCGATCTTGCCATCCGGTCCGATCTCGTCCTCCTGGGGAGCCTCGAAATATTCCTCCAGCTGCTCCTTCGTCTCTTCTTTGTTATAAAAATCTGCACAGAACAGCATTTTAAAGCAATGTTCACGCAGTTCTCTTCTCGTCATGCCTCTTCCTCCTGGTATACTCATTTGCCCTGCCCGCCAGGCCGGGGGCCGGGTTCACTGCACTGGTTCTTAAGTCCGGCAAAATGCGCCGCCGGCTCACGGCCGAACTGTTACAATTATATCGTAAACCTTCGGTTTCTACAATACTTTTATGAAGTCCGCCCGCTGTCCGGAATGTCGCAGAAAAAGCCGGCCGCGCCTGCGTCCGCCAGGATCACCGGACAGCCGTGCACCTCTGCTCTCTCCCCCTTCAGCTCCCCGTTCAGTATCTTTTCCCCAGCCTCATACAGCGCCGGGATCAGATCCGGAGAGATGGGACAGCTTCCGTGGGACGGATAGATCTCGTCAAACTGGCTGCGGTATCCTTCCAGCTTCTTTAAGCTTAAAAGATAGGCGTGAAACTCTCTCTGCACTCCAAACATGTAGATATTTCCATCCTGTACCGGATCGCCGCTGAACAGCATGCGGTTTTTGATGTCCAGGACAGCGATGCTCCCCGGAGTATGGCCGGGGATGGCGATGATCTTTAAAGGACGATCCCCAAGGTCGATCACATCCCCGTCCCAGACCGGGTCGATCTTTCCAGATCGTCCCTGGGTCTTGTAATAATTGGACGCCTCCGCCGGATTCATATAAAACGACGGAAACTCCCTGTTGCTTCCGATATGGTCGATATCGCCATGGGTGTTTAAAAGCTTCAGCGGAAGTTTTGTAATCCCCTCAGCGATCTCTTTTGCATTGCGCACCATCATGCCGCTGTCGATCAGCAGCGCTTCCTTTTTCCCTTCCAACAGGAAGAAGCGAACTCCCGCTTCCTCGATCCGGTATGTATCTTCATTGATCGGAACGATCTCATAAATCGCTTCCAAAAAATCCCCTCCTCTGATCCAGCCTCTTTTCAAAATAGACCATGTCCGAAAGCGTCACCCCGCCTTCCACGATCGGGTGATCGTAGTAGTCTGTAAAAAAGTCCTTTATCCGAAAGCTCTCCTGAAAACCACATTTTTCGTAGAACGGAACTGTCAGGGGGCTGTCCCCTGTGCCTGCCCGGAGAACCAAAAAGCGGCCTTTAAACTCCTTCTCTATAAATCCCACCAGTTTTTTCCCATATCCCCTGCGGTGATATTCTGGAAAAACGGCGATATTTTTTATCTCCAGCACGCCTTCGCCTTCATCAGTGACCACGCATTCCGCCCGGATCCCGCCGTCGTCTAAAAGGAACATCCATCCCCGTTCCAGATACCGGTCGATCATGCTCTCCTGCTCGTCTCCAAGAAGGAGCAGGTCCAGGTACTGCTTCTTTTTCTCTTTGATCTCTCGTATCTCCATCATTTTCTCCGATCCAGGCACAGTTTTTGCTTCTTACGCCGGCGTTCCTACTTCGATCAGATTCCCGTCCGGGTCGTAAAACCGCACCGATTTTCTCCCCCAGCTGTTTTCTTCCGTTTTTCCGGCATATATAGTATCCGGATACTGTTCCTCCAGTTTTTTTACAAAGCCGTCCAGATCCCGTTCCTCAAAGTACAGCTCGCAGGAATTGCTCCTGGGAATGATCTCTTTTCCCAGCGCCGCCTTCCATATCTCTTTTTCCTGAAGTACCAGCCCCTCTGTGAGGATCATGTTTCCATCGCTCTCTAAAACCGGGACAAGCCCGAAAAGGTCATGATAAAATTTCCTGGACCGTTCGATATCCTTTACTGCGATCAATACGTTTTTCAGCCTCACTGTTCCTCCACATCCATATCCACGCCGGCGATCTTGATATTTACATCCAGCACCATCAGCCCTGTCATCGTCTCGATGGCAGTCTTCACTCTCTCCTGCACCTTTTCGCTCACATCCGGGATATTATAACCGTACCGGATATTTAAGGACAGGTCTACGGATACGTGTTCTTCTGTCACCTCTACTTTTACGCCCCTGGAAAGCTTCTTCATGCCCAGGCGGCTCACCCACTCGTTAGTGATATTTCCCGCCATGGAAGCAACGCCCTCTACCTCTGTAGCGGCCAGCCCCGCGATGATTGCGATCACCTCGTCGGCGATCTTTACTTCTCCGAATTTTTCCTTTCTATCTTCCTGATCAACGCTTTTGTTCAATGTTTCTGCCATATTCATTCCCTCCTGATCTTTCTGACTGCGAAATTTTACTACTTGCAGTATATCAAAAATCCCCCCTCTTTAAAAGGGGAGACATGGAAATTTATAAAACCCGTGTAACAGTTCAGCCGTGCGCCCGGATATATGGTAAAGAGCATTACAAGCTTGCTTGTAAAAGCGATTTGACATATATCCGGGCATAGGGATAACGTCCAGGGCTTCTTGTCAGCACATTCTGTGCTGGCAAGAAGACACACGGCTGAACTGTTACACCCCGTCCCGCCGTGCGCCCGGATATATGATAAAGAGCTTATGCAAGCTTGCCTTCCTGTCTTTGTTCCCTTATAATAAGCTAAAAGGCGCTGAATTACAGAGCCGCCACGATGAAAGGGAGGATGTTTATGATCAGTCAAATATGGGCTGTTTATTGGAGCGCTACAGGAAATACAAAAAAGACTGCCTTGGCTATTGCCGGCCGGCTGGCCGAAGAGCTGAAATGTCACCTGGAGGCCTTAGACTTTACGCTTCCTGCAGACCGGCAGTCTCCCCTGTCTTTTCACAGCGGGGATCTTGTTCTGTTCGCCGTTCCCACCTATGCGGGGAAGGTTCCCAACAAAATTCTCCCCTACATTCAGGAAAACGTACATGGAAACGGCGCCCTGGCTGTTCCCGTAGTAACTTTTGGAAACCGCAGTTTTGACAATTCCCTGGCAGAACTGGCTTTCTGGCTGGAAAAAAATGGCTTTCACCCCATTGCCGCCGGAGCCTTTGCAGGGCGTCACGCATTTACAGACAAATTGGCTTTTGGACGGCCAAACCAGGAAGATGAAGAAGAAATGAAGGATTTTGCTCAGAAAGCAGCCAGAAAGATAAAAGGATCTTCCCAGATCCCAAAGGCTGTCTCTGTTCCAGGAGATCCGGATGCCCCTTACTATATTCCAAAGAGACTTGATGGACAGCCTGCAAAATTTCTGAAGTCCAGGCCTAAGACTGATAGGGACAGATGCATCCAGTGCAGGGCCTGCGCCAGATCATGTCCCATGGGAGCTATTGATGAGAACAATACTTCAGAAGTTCCAGGAACCTGTATTAAATGCCAGCGCTGTATCCGACTGTGCCCCAAAGGAGCAAAGTACTTTGACGATGAAGATTTTTTATCTCACGTAGCAATGCTGGAAAAGAATTTTACAGATAGGAAAGAAAATGAAATTTTCCTGTAAAAGCCCCCCTGTCAAATGCCGATGTGGACCCTCATACTTGCATATAGAGACACATCGGCATTTGATATATCTGTTCATGAAGATACACTGGCGATGTAGCCATCAATATCCTCTACAATACAGCGGTCTCCCATGGTATGAAGAGACTCATAGTATTTCATAAGGAAGCTATAGATATCATATCTGTCGAAAAGTCTTGCCGCCTCCTCGCCGGACAGCCCCTTAAAATAACGATACCTTTCCATACAATAGATCAAAAAATCTGTTTTTTTGCTCATAGATCAAGCCTCCTCTGGATAGTCGTAAGAACCTGTCAAAAGCTCATCTTGGTACATCGTATACAAAGTCATTGGTCCATAATGCCACAGCTTTGTTTTTTCGTCTGAAAGCTCTTTATAAAGTTTCGATTGATAAAAACGAAATATTGCTGTTTTCTCATCAATATTACTATTTTTTGTAATTATCTCAATGATCGGCGGGACAATGATCGCCAACATTGCGCTAAACTGATGTTCATTCACAGCAATTCCCTCCCTTCGAATATCATACTGTTTATCCTTATATGTCCCCTGGCGGTTAGCTGCTACAAAATCCAGCCAATTTTCATCAGGGATATCAAATCGAAGCAGGGTACACTGTTGAAAAGCCAGTTTCTCATCGATTCTGCTTAATAAGTTTTGGCTGTTCTACGGTCACATTACTTCCGTGATACACGATCATTTCCAAACTCCTCCTACCTGCTGTGATTTATTCCAGAAATATTATTCTTTACGTATAATTTTACTCTAACGGAGCCGGAAAATCAATGCGCCTCGCAATTATGTAAAAAGCCAGGGGTATCTGTAATTTTCCCAGATACCCCTGGCCTGTCCCGGAGCAGAAGCGCAGCCTTTTACGCTGTCTTGCTTTTGCTCCAGCCCATGCAGTACTCTTCTTCTCCCGCAGCTTCGTCCCTGCCTTCCGACAGGATCGCAAAGCCTTCTCTCTGGTAGAATCTTACTGCTCTTATATTCTTTTTATAGACATTCAGTTTCAGGGTTTCCTTTCTCTCCTTCAGAAAAGCCATAAGCTCCTTTCCGATCCCGCCGGACTGAGCCTCTCCGCATACAAAGATCCCTGCGATATAGTCTCCATATAATCCTGCAAAACCGAAGATCCGCGCCTTTTCCTCCCAGACATACACCTCCGCCTGAAGCAGCATCTGCTTTACCTCTTCGAAGTTATCCTGCCAGTAGCTGGCAGGGATAAAGTCGTGAGCTTTCTGGTTCGTGTCCAGCCAGATATCGGCTACCCTGTCTATATCTGTTTTTCTCATTTTCCGGATCATTTTTAAACGTTATTTTCTCAGTTCTTCCGTAAATTTCCGGATATTAGAAGCGTTTACGAACTTCCGGATCTCTCCGTTCTTTACCCACACCAAAGTCGGCGCCTGCATGATGCCGTACCGGCTGGACAGGTCCGGATTTTCTTCCGCATCCACTACTTCGTAATCCACATCCTTCAAAAATTCTTTGGCGATCTTGCAGTTAGGGCAGGTCTTTGTAGTAAAGAGATACATGCCTGTCTCCGCTTCTTCCCCGGTCTTTCCAGACAGGATCTTCTCCGGAGAGGTCTTCTCCGCCGCCGCTTCTACAGCCTCTTTTACCATATCGCCGATCTCCTCCGGCTTCCAGCTGGAATGGGCCACGTCATAGGTAACGCGGTTTTTGTACTCTGCAGTCTTGCCTGCGTTCCAGTTCTTAACCGGACGGTAGTAGCCGGTGATACGGCTGTAGACTTCCGCCTCTTTGCCGCAGATCGGGCAGGTAAAATGCTCGCCGGACAGATATCCGTGATCCTTACAGATAGAATAGGTGGGGGACATGGTATAATACGGCAGCTTGTAATTTTCCGCAATAGTCTTTACCAGCTTTGCCGCCGCTTTCCAGTCAGGCAGCTTCTCTCCCAGGAACGCATGGAATACGGTTCCGGAGGTGTAAAGGGTCTGAAGCTCATCCTGGATATCCAGGGCGTCAAAGATATCCGCTGTATATCCTACCGGAAGGTGGGAGCTGTTGGTATAATATGGAGTCCCGCCCTCGGAGGCCGTCTTGATATCCGGATATTTTTCCACATCGTGCTTTGCCAGACGGTATGCTGTGGACTCTGCCGGAGTCGCTTCCAGGTTGTATAAGTCGCCGTACTCTTCCTGATAATCGGAAAGGCGCTCTCTCATATGGTTCAGGACGTTCTTCGTAAATTCCTGCGTTTCTTTGTGGGTCATGTCCTTCTGGAGCCATCTCGCGTTTAAGCCGGCTTCGTTCATTCCTACCAGGCCGATGGTGGAGAAATGATTCTCGAAAGTGCCCAGGTAGCGTTTTGTATAAGGATACAGGCCGCCGTCCAGAAGCTTTGTGATAACTTCTCTCTTTACCTTCAATGAACGGGCCGCAATATCCATCATGTGATCCAGACGTTCATAAAATTCTTTCTCGTTCTTGGAAAGGTAAGCGATCCTCGGCATATTGATCGTAACAACGCCGATGGAGCCTGTGCTTTCGCCGGATCCGAAGAACCCGCCCGTCTTCTTTCTCAGTTCCCTCAGATCCAGACGGAGACGGCAGCACATGCTGCGCACATCGCTGGGCTTCATATCGCTGTTGATATAATTGGAGAAATACGGCGTTCCGTACTTGGCTGTCATTTCAAAGAGAAGGCGGTTATTTTCTGTGTCGGACCAGTCAAAGTCCCTGGTGATGGAATAGGTAGGGATCGGATACTGGAAGCCGCGGCCGTTGGCGTCGCCCTCGATCATCGTTTCGATGAACGCCTTATTGACCATATCCATCTCTTTCTTGCAGTCTTTGTACTTAAAGTCCATCTCTTTGCCGCCCACGATGGCGTTCATCTCCGCCATATCGTCCGGCACGGTCCAGTCCAAGGTAATGTTGGAAAACGGCGCCTGCGTGCCCCAGCGGCTCGGCGTATTGACGCCGTATATAAAGGATTCGATGCACTTTTTCACTTCCGGGTAGGACAGGTTGTCCGCCTTCACAAAAGGTGCAAGGTATGTATCAAAAGAAGAAAACGCCTGAGCTCCCGCCCACTCGTTCTGCATAATACCGAGGAAATTCACCATCTGGTTGCAGAGCACGGAAAGATGCTTTGCCGGCGAGGACGTGATCTTTCCTGGGATGCCGCCCAGCCCCTCTAAAAGAAGCTGCTTTAAGGACCATCCTGCGCAGTAGCCCGTAAGCATGGACAGGTCGTGGAGATGGATATCCGCGTTCCTGTGGGCGTCCGCGATCTCCTGGTCGTAGATCTCCGACAGCCAGTAGTTCGCCGTAACAGCTCCGGAATTGCTTAAGATCAGGCCTCCTACGGAATAAGTCACGGTGGAATTTTCCTTCACGCGCCAGTCCTCTACCTTTACATAGCTGTTTACCACATCCTTATAGTCCAGGATGGTATTCTTCATGTTGCGGATCTTTTCCCGCTGCTTGCGGTAAAGGATATATGCCTTCGCTACCTCTGTGTAGCCGGTCTGCTCCAGAACGTGCTCCACGCTGTCCTGGATCTCTTCTACGGAGATACGCCCTTCTTTCATCTTGTCCTGAAAATCAGCAGTTACTCTCAGAGACAAAAGCTCCAGGATCTCATGGTTGAACTCCTTTCCCGTAGCTTTAAATGCCTTCTTGATCGCCTCTGTGATCTTATTCAGGCTGAACTCCGCGATCTCTCCGTCGCGCTTGATGACGCTGATCATAATATGTAGTACCCCTTTCTCCTTGCAGTCCGCAGCCCGCCTTAAGCTGCCGCTGTATATTTCTTTATAAACGGTTCATGCCGCCGGAAGCGGCGGCACAATGCATTAAGAATCGTAATGCCTATTATAGCAGACTCTTACAAAAAACACAATATCTAGATGGTTTTTTATTTTTCCACCAGATATTGTGTTCTTATTAAATTTTCTTATAAGATTATAATTGTTTGCAAACTTCCTGTTTCGACAGGCAGCTTCTTTTTTATGAAGGGAGGACAGACGTGAACAACTCTGCCGGAACATAAGCTTTTATGGCGATTCCTTCCTCTGTGTACTCCTCTGAGAGAAGTTCGCCATATTTTCGAATTAACTGAATTTTTCCTGCATCTTTGTAATCATACACCTGCTCCAGATAGACTTTCCTGCTCCTTAAGATCGTCTCAAGAAGATCAGTCAGCTCTTCAAGCCCCTGTCCGGTCTTTGCGGAGATCTTCACCTGATAGTCGGAAGAAAGGTCTTTCAGGATCCGGTCCGTCCCCGCCGCGTCGATCTTGTTGAAAACAGTAATGATCTCTTTATTTTCTACTCCCAGCTGTTTTAAAGTGTCGTATACCACGTACATCTGCATATCCATCTGGGGATTGGAACAATCCACCACATGGAGGATGATATCCGCGTATTTCGCCTCTTCCAGGGTGCTCTTAAACGCCTCGATCAGGTGATGAGGAAGCTTGCGGATAAATCCGACCGTATCTGTCAGGAGGATCTCCTGGCCCCCTGGAAGTTTTAAATTCCGGGTAGTGGGATCCAGAGTGGCGAACAGCTTGTCCTCCGCCAGGACTCCTGTGCCTGTGAGCTTGTTTAAAAGCGTGGATTTTCCCGCGTTGGTATAGCCTACGATAGCAGCCACGGTCACATGGTTTTTGCTCCGCTTCTGCCTTGCCGTCTCCCTGTGGCGCTTTACATCCTCCAGTTCTGCTTTCAGCTGTCCGATGCGGTCATGGATCCGCCTGCGGTCTACCTCCAGCTTCGTCTCGCCGGGACCTCTCGTTCCAATCCCGCCGCCCAGACGGGAGAGAGAGCTGCGAAGGCCTACCAGCCTGGCCGCCCGGTACTTAAGCTGGGCCAGTTCCACCTGGATCTTTCCTTCTTTTGTGCTGGCGTGTTTTGCGAAAATATCCAGGATCACCATGGTCCTGTCCATCACCTTTGTCTCCAGCGCCTCTTCCAGATTGCGCATCTGGGCAGGGGAAAGCTCGTCGTCGCAGATCACTCCTGTGGCGCCCAGCTCTTCGATCCGCTCCCGTACCTCCTCGATCTTTCCCTTTCCCAGATAAGTTCCCGGATGAACGCTTTCCCTGTTCTGTATGATCTTTTCCAGGGTGGCTGCCCCGGCCGTGTCCGCCAGCTCCTCCAGCTCGTCTAAGGACGCTTCCGTATCGTCTCCCTCCCTGGTGCTGACCCCCACCAGGATCACCCGTTCTTCTATTTCCCTGATCTCTATTGTCTCTGCCATGAAACCGCCTTTCTATCTGGTGCTTAAAAATATTATTTCCTTCTGCGCCGCCTCGTCTGGCCCGTAGGCCGCCTCATACGCCTGGAAAAGCTCCAGCGCCTTCTCATACTGGCTCATATACTCATAGGCGGCCGCCTGGTTGAACAGAAGATCCGCCATGACCGCCTCGTCTCCTGTGGCTATGCCCTTTTCCAGAAATGAAAGCGCCTCTTCATAATTTCCGCTTTCCATCAGGGACACTGCCAGAGCGTTGAGCACCTGGGCAGAGCCTCCTCCGACCCCCTCTTCCAGGGCTTTTTCATAAAGCTGGGATGCCCGGTCCGTCTGCCCCGCCTCTTCCAGAGCCTTGCCTACAGCTAAAAGAGCGTCTTCCCTGCCGAAAACATCCCGATCCATCTGGATATCCATGGCCGCTGCGGCCTCATAATCTGCCAAAGCCTGGTCTATCTTGCCTTCTCCTGCCTTGGATATGCTCCTGGAATAGAGATATTCCGGCTGTTCCCCGTCTACTTCGATCAGGATATCCCAGGTATGGGAAGCAGCCGCGCAGTCTCCGGCTTTATATTCCGCCTCCGCCCGGTATTTTAAAATATCCAGTTCCATCTCCCCGACCCTTCCGTTTCCTTCCTGAAGAGCCATGTCGAAGGTGGAGATCGCTCCTTCGTAATCTCCCCCGTCCAGCTGCTGGATCGCTGTCATCCTCAGTTCTGCTTCTTCTTTCCTGCTCCCGCAGGAAACCGTCAATACTGCAGCCGCGCCTATAGCTGCGGCTGCCAGAAGTTTTCCGCTCTTTTTCACCCTTTTGCCTCCCGCTTTTACTTGCAGCGCCGTTTCCTCTCCTATTGCTTCGTCGTGCTGCCGAAGCCGCCGTTTCTCACTCCGTCCGCCTCGTCGTCTTCGGTGATGCCGTATTCCAGAAAAATGCCCTGGGCGATCCCTGTGCCTGCGGCCAGCTCTACCGTTTTTCCCTCTTTGCTGTCATTGGTCATCTTGATCTGGATATGTCCTTCATTGTCCGAATTATAATAATCGCTGTCAATGATCCCCACAGTGTTGTTCAGCTGCAGGCGGAACTTGAATCCCAGCCCACTTCTTGGATATATCTTCAGCACCCAGCCTTCTTCCATCCTGGCGCGGATGCCGGTAGGGATCTTGATCCCTTCGCCTGGCTTTAAGGAAAATCCTGCCGGCGTGTAAAAATCATAGCCTGCGGATCCGGAAGTAGCCCGCTTTGGCAGTTTGATCTCCTCATAGATTGTTTCCATATCCTTCTCTGAACACTCCGGAAATGTATCCGCCCAGTCCTTTTTAAACTGCTCCAGACTGACTTTTTCAAATTTTGCGATCCTTTTCATATATATTCTCCTTTATGGCTGTTTTTCATCTTCTTCATGGAGTACGATCCTGTTCCCTGCCAGAGTGGCCTTTACGTCGATTACCCGCTGGTTTGCGCTCCCTTTCCAGTGGAGCTTCGTATCTTTCAGCTCTTCTATAAATTCTCCGTCCACCACTACGTCTGCTTTCCGCACATAGTCCAGGCCGCAGATCTCTTCCCACTGGTATCCGGTGTAGATCCAGATGGTCTTATCTGGGAAACGGCTTCGTATCTCTTCGATCAGTTTTCCCGTCTCTTCTCTGTTTTCCAGGTGGAGCGGATCGCCTCCGCTGAAAGTGATCCCGGCGATATAAGGCTTTTCCAGCTCTGTGAAGATCTCTTCCCTGGCAGCCTCGTCAAATGGGATCCCGCCGCAGATATCCCACGTCACAGGATTATGGCAGCCTTTGCAGCCGTGGGAGCAGCCTGCCACCCATAAGACCACCCGCAGCCCGTCTCCATTGAGCATATCGTCTTTTGTGATGTTGTGATAACGCATCTTTATCCTGAATCCTTCCTCTATAGTAACGCTTCGCTTAACGCCTGCTCATGCACAATGGCGCAATGGTGCCCCTGTTCAGAACGGCATATCTTCTTGTCCGGCCTTTGGCCGGAACAAGAAGCATCGGATGGTCATCCGATGGGAAAACAGGGACATGAGCATGCTTATAAGCAAGCTTAACGCCTGCTCATGTCCCTGTTTTCCCGCCGTTCTGAACTTAATTCGTTACATGCTTTTTCTCTCTGCGATCTCCGCCATCTTGGCGTCGTTGAGCCTGGTATCTCCCTTGACCCTGGAATAGCTCAGATATCCGTTCATCCTGTCGATCTTCGTTAAATTCCTGCTTCCGCATTTGGGGCAGACGTCCATCTCCAGCTCCTGGTGGCCGCAGTCGTCGCAGTAAGCCAGGGACAGGTTCACTCCTTCGTAAAATCCCATATCCATGGCGCGGCGCACAAGGGTTTTCACCGCCTCTTTATTGTAATCGATAGGGTATTTCACATACTGGATCTTACCGCCGTTGGACAGTTCCCAGAAACGGTATTCCAGATCCTGCTTCTGGATCGGGGTGATATCCTCTGTAACATGGCAGTGAAAACCGTTGCTTACATATTCTCTGTCCGATACGTTTTCTATAATGCCGTATTTCTTGCGGAACTGCTTTACCTGAAGGCCGCAGAGATTTTCCGCCGGAGTGGCGTAGATCGCGTAAAGGTTGCCGTCCGCTTTTTTAAATTCATTTACTTTATCGTTAATGTGCTTTAAGACTTCCAGGGCGAACTGGCCGTCTTCCACCAGAGATTTTC
Organism: Candidatus Lachnoclostridium stercoravium; assembly: GCA_019118365.1. GTDB lineage: Bacteria > Bacillota > Clostridia > Lachnospirales > Lachnospiraceae > Lachnoclostridium_A > Lachnoclostridium_A stercoravium. Next base: position 38,183 of record DWZA01000053.1, read on the forward strand.
CGTTATACAGCTGCTGCAGCTCGTTAAAGGCCGTGATCCCGAAGGAAGCCGTGGCTGTCTTTAACAGCGGCTTGATCTTATCGTGAAGGCCCAGATGGCCGCCGTAAAATCCGCCTTCGCAGTAAGCCAGCGGATTGGTAGACGCTCTCATCTCTCCAAGATACGCATAAGTGCGGATGTGGATCCTGCGGATCAGCTCCAGATAATGATCCAGCACCTCATAGAAATCTCTGCTTTCCTGCCTTGCTTTCGCAAGGATCATGGGAAGATGCAGGCTTACGACGCCGATGTTGAACCGGCCTACAAATACCGGCTCGTCCTTCTCGTCCGCCGGCTCCATTCCGCCCCGCTCATACCAGGGAGAAAGGAAAGCGCGGCAGCCCATAGGCGAAATGATCTTTCCGTATTTTTTATACATACTGGAAATATAGCCCTCTCCGGTCAGGGACAGCCAATCCGGATACATCGTCTTTCTGGAACACTCGATCCCCGCCTCAAATACGTCCTCCAGCTCTTTTCCCGGACCATGGAGGTTTTCATCATAGAGGAAAACGATCTTTGGGAAAAGCACCGGCTTTTTATGGTCCGCCTTTCCCTGGCCTTTCCTGCGCACGTTCAGCATAGTGATCGTCGCCATCTTTGCAAACCGGCTCTTTCCCGTGCCTGCGGTCATAGTGATAAACGGATAATCTCCCCGGCTGGAGGAAACAGAATTAAATTTATACTCCCAGCCCTGGAATCCCTGTTCCATATCCCGCTGCACGTCGGCCATAGCCACTTCTCTGGCCCGTTCCTCAGAAAGCCCAAGGCCCATATACTTATCTGTGTATTTCTGGTAAGATTTTTCCGCGTAGGGAGCCAGAAGCTCTTCCACGCTGGGAACAGTAAAGCCGCCGTACTGCTGGCTGGCCGCGCTTAAAACGATATCCCCGATCACGTCAAAGGCCACGTCCAGGGTCTTTGGCTCATTATACCACAGATTTCCCATTTCAAAGCCGCCGGTCAGGACGTTTTTTACGTCGAACAGGCAGCAGTTCATCGTATCCCTTCTGGCGGACATGTCATGGATATAAATATATCCGTCCCGGCATGCCTGCAGCTCCTCTACCGTCATAAAGAACTTCTGATAGAGGGATTTGTTCAGCTCGTTAAAGATCAGGCTGCGCTTGGTAGAAACCAGGGCGCTGTCTGTATTGCTGTTTTCCTTGTCTCCGATATACATGATCGACTGGCTCTTTTTATAAACCTCGTCCAGCATGCGCACGAAATCCTGCTTGTAATTGCGGTAGTCCCGATAGCTTTTGGCCACCTGGGGATTTACCCGTTCCAGCGCGCCTTCTACCAGATTATGCATCTTGGCGATCTCGATCTCTTTCTGATCCAGGTCTTCCGCTTTTTCTTCTACGAACTGGCAGATAAAGTTCAGCTCTGCATTGGAAAACTGGATCATCGCCCGCTCTGCAGATTTATTTACCGCCACTACGACTTTATTGATATTAAAATCTTCTCTTGTTCCGTCTTTTTTTACTACTTTGATCTCACAGCATTTCACTTAATGGTCCTCCTCATTCTTCTGCCGCTGCTGTTTCTTTCAACGCCTTGTCTTCTTTCTCTTCTGATGTATACTGGATCTCTTCTTCCGCTTCCATACGGAATTCTTCCACCTGCTCTACGCTGGGTTCCGGAAGGTCTGTCAGGGATCCTACGCCGAACCGGCGCAGAAATTCCTCTGTTGTGGCAAAAAGGGACGGCCTGCCCGGCGCGTCCAGCCTGCCGGCCTCATACACCAGATTGTATTCGATCAGCTTGTTCACCGCGTGGTCGGATTTTACTCCGCGGATCTTTTCGATCTCCGCTTTCGTCACCGGCTGCTTATATGCGATAATGGACAATGTCTCCAGGACTACGTCTGTGAGCGCCTGCTTTTTCGGGGCTGCCGCCACCCGGATCAGGTTTTCGTAATAGCAGGCTCTGGTGCACATCTGGAAGCTGTCTTCCAGCTGGATGATCTGCATCCCCCGTTCTTCTTCCGCGTACCTGGACCTCAGCCGCTCTGCCGCCGCCTTTGCCGTTTTCAGATCCGTCTCCAGCGCCGCCGCCAGCTGCTTTATAGTCACAGCGCCTCCCATAGTAAACAGGACGGCTTCCACCACTGCTTCCCATTTTTTCCACTGCTCTTTAGGGTACTCCGGAAGCTCTGCCGTATTCTCTTTTAATTCTTCCTGTTCCAGCTCCTCTTCCATAGCCTGATGGCGGGCTATGATGTCCTCCATATTAAATTCATCTTCATTTTCCAGCCACTGATCCATCTTATCTCTCCTATATCCCTGTCTCTATAAGGAAACGTCGCTGATCTCCAGCGTCCCTTCTTCCCCTTCCGGCTCGATCGTCTCGATCATCATATCGTCGAAAATATTTTCCTGGGTCAGATAGATCTTTCCGATCTTCATCAGCTCCAGCACCGCCAGAAAGGTAACTACGACTTCCACCTTATCCGCCTGTTTCTCCAGAAGCATGCGGAAGCTGAAACGCCGATTCTTTCTCGCGTAGCCCATAACAGAATTGATCTTGTCCTCCAGGCTTACCGGTTCTTTTTTTATGGTGCCGAACCGGCTGCGCACCGGATCGATCTTATCCTCCTGCCGCCGGATCACAGACTGGAAGATAGCCTGCAGCCTGGCTAAGGTCAGTCCGGAAAGCAGCTCGTCCAGATCTACCGGCGGGCGGTACTGCTCCACCTCTTTAGGTACGGACGGATCCCTGTAAAGTACCTTATCCGCGTCAAACTCCCTGTCTTTAAGCTCAAGCGCCATATATTTATACATCTTATATTCCAGAAGCCTGGCAACCAGCTCTCCTCTCGGATCCTCTTCTTCCCCTTCCTCATTTTTTTCCGACGGAAGGAGCATCCGGGCCTTGATATCCAGAAGCGTAGCCGCCATGACCAGAAATTCGCTCACCAGGTTCAGATCCTCTTTATCCATATGGTTTACATAATCCAAATACTGTTCTGTGATCTCAGCGATAGGGATATCGTAAATGTCTATTTTATTTTTCTCGATCAAATGGAGCAGAAGATCCAGCGGACCTTCAAACTTTTCCAGCTTATAAGAAATTTCCAATGTTTCCATCCCTTTCCGCGGCCGCAAAACGGCCCTGGCGCGTTTTCCGGATACTTCATGACAAAAAAGAAAGGAGCCTATCTGCCGCTTGGTCTGTGGCAGCGCTCCTTCACAGTATAGCAAAGATTCTTTTTGCTGTAAATATACATTTTAACCAATATATCAAAATGTAGTTATCCTTTTCAATCTAACCACTACAACTTGTGGTTTGTTGCAAAAACGGATACGGATCGAATGGGTCCCAAGCCCGCGGCTCACGATCATCCATTTCCCCTTTTCCTGAAAGATACCGGCGCATCTTGGATAGAAGAACTGAAACTGAGGCGTCATCAGGCCTCCCACAAAAGGCAGGCGCACAGTCCCGCCGTGAAAATGGCCGGAAAACGTCAGGTCCGCTCCCCATTCTCCATAAGCGTCAAAATACAGGGGCGAATGGGCCAGCAGGATCTGGAACCGCTCTGCCTCGGCCTTTCCCAGGCGAGCTTCCACATAATCCGCTCCCATCCTGGCTTTCGTGCGCTTTTCATAATATTTTTCAGAAATATTCAATCCTCCCACAGCGAGATCTTCGCCGATCGGGATATTTCTGTCAGACAGATAAACGACTCCTGCTTCCTCCAGACGTCTGACGTAATCTTCGAAAGCATTTCCGTATATGGTCCGCTCCCGCGCCATCCGCTGTTCGTGATTTCCATTTCCATAAATGACCGGATGATCCTTTGCAAGCCTTCTGACCAGCTTCCAGGCCTTATCTGCAGCGTGATCCGCCGCCCTCTGTCCCCGCTTTTCCTTCTTCCGGGCCACCATCATATCGCCGCCGATCAGGATAAGATCCGGCTTTGCCCGGCTTATGGCCTCCATAAGAGCCTCGTTATCCTGTCCAAACTCCTGATCATGAAGATCCGACAGGAAAACCAGCGTCTTCTCTTCCCTGATCTTGCTGGAAACGATCTCATAGTGATCCGTTGACAGGCAGCGCTTTTCATATTCTGAGCGGATAAGGCCCGCCGCCCCAAGCGCCGCCGCTCCTGCGATCCAATTCAAGAACATATCTTTTTTCCGTCCCTGTCAGCCGCCGATAAATTCCATCACGACCATGATCACGCCGGCCGCCACAGCCACAGCTCCGGCTACTTTTAAGATCTTTTCTGACTTTGCCCTTGGAAAGATCGTCTTGATCATATCATATGGGCAGGCAAGGATGAAAATTCCGATCACGGCAATGATCAGTCCCAAAATAATATCTGATGTCATCACAAATTCCCCTTTCCAGCTTTATCCGGCTTTTCTTGCGTTTCTTAAAAGGCCTGCGCCGGAATGCTGCTGGTTATCAGTATACAGGATTCTGCCCTGCAGGACAAGCTCTTTTTCCCTGCTGGCAGGATCCGGCCGCGCCGCTTCTTGCTGCGCGCTATCTTCTGGCTCCCGTCTCATCCACCAGGTAACCGTCGGGAGTAGCCGTATTTTTCAGCATCGCTCCGGTATCTCCCAGATAAAACCATTTTCCTGTGTTTTCTACCCAGCGGTTTGTCACCATAGCCCCGTTCGTATCAAAATAGTACCAGTCTCCATTGGTAAAATTCCTCCATCCCACAGCCATCGTACCGTCTTCGTCAAACCAGTACTCATGATTTCCAATGGTCAGCCACTCTCCGGCCGCTCTCGTACCATCCTCTTTTATATAGTACCACTTATCCCCTTCCTGTCCCCATGTGCCGGTTATGCCGCTCTGTGTCCCGGTTTCAGCAGAGGTTCCCTGGGAAACTTCTGCGGCAGGTCCTCCATTGGCCACAGCGCCGTCCTGTCCGCCGGTCTGCGCGCTTTCCGGAGAAGTCGGGCCGCCGGTAACTTGCTGTCCGCTGGAGACTGGCTGTCCGCCGGAAGCTAAAAGGCTGCTCCGATTGGCAAATCCGTAATCCAGAAGAGCTTTTGTATCCTGGTAATGAGTCCCCTGGCTCTTCATCACTACGGCGATCAGACGGACGCCGTCTTTATCCACTCCTGTCACCAGCGTATTGCCTGCTTTGGACGTATAGCCGGTCTTTCCGCCTATGATCCCCGGATAATACCTGGAATCTGTAGGATAGAACATCTTATGGCCCATAGTGACCGTTCTGGCGGAAGCTTTTTTCGTAGCCGGTATGGTATAGCTGGTGGTAGAATCGATCTTCCTGAGAGTTTCATTGGCAAATGCCGCCCTGGCGATCAGCGCCATATCATAGGGCGTCGTATAATGCTCTGTATCGTTGAGTCCGTTCGGATTTACAAAATGAGTATTCCTGCAGCCAAGCTCCGCCGCCCTGGCGTTCATCTTATCCGCAAACGCAGAAACGCTCCCCGACACCTTTTCCGCAAGCCCGTTGGCCACTTCATTAGCTGATTTTAAAAGGAGCGCATAGAGGCAGTCCTCCACGCTGAGGACGTCTCCTGCAGTCAGATTTAAAGTAACCGCTCCGGATTCCAGATCTGTGACCGCCGTTTCCGAAAATGTAACCTTATCGTCCAGGCTGCAGTTTTCTACGACCAGGAGCGCTGTCATAAGCTTTGTGATGCTGGCCGGATAAAACGCTGTATTTTCATTTTTCCCAAATAAAACTGTCCCGGTCTCTGCATCCAGAAGGACGGCTCCCTCTGACTGGATCGCAGGAACAGCCGCCGTATCTTCCGAAGCTGCAGAAGACTCTGTTCCGGAAGAAGGGCCTGCGCTTTCTGAAGAAGGCGTGTTTTCGCTCTTTGAAGAAGAGCTGCTCTGCCCCTGTTCTCCCGGCGCCTGTGTCGGCTGGATCCCCTTGCCGGACGGCCCCTGTTCTTCGATCTCTACTGTATTTTCCTGCGGCGAGGGTGCAGCGTATGCTGCCGGAGCCATGGCCAATGTCAGGCTCAATACCGCCGCGATGACTGATCTGTACCTTTTCATGCTGTGCTTCTCCTGTGTTTTATGTATTTTCCTTATCCATGTAGTATACCATGTCCTCCGGACATGATCCCTCCGGGGGATGCGCACGGCCCGGTATTGTGATTTAACGCCTGAGGGCGTTACCGGGCCGGCGCAAGTATAATACCTGTCGGTATTATACCATGTCCACTAAACTCGTGGAAGACCTCGTTAAGGGGACAGGTATGACTCGCACTAAGCTCGAAAATACCTCGCTAAGTGCTCCTATTATACCATAGGATAGGGGTGGAAACAATTAACAGATTTCTTACGTTTAACAGCAATTGTAATAGTTCAGCCGTGTATCTTCTTGCCAGCACAGAATGTGCTGACAAGAAGCCTGGGATGTCATCCCTATGCCAGGATATATGTCAAATCGCTTTTACAAGCAAGCTTGTAACGCTCTTTATCATATATCCTGGCGCACGGCTGAACTATTACCGGTAATTAACAGATTTCTTACGTTTACAGCCTGGACCTGCGGCTTGATGCTTTTCAGGATCAATGATACAATGTAGCTATTCGGCCCTGGAGCCGGTATGCGGGTTTTCGCAGCCGGACCGGGCGGTACGATTTAAGGAGGCTCAAATGAAAGACAAAAAGATTTCTTCCATAATACAGAGGATCCTGCTGTCGGCAGTTCTGATCTTTCTGGTATTTTACACCACCCTTCCCGCTATCAACCTGCGGGATCGGTCGTTTATCATCTTTTTGATGATCTCCATTGCCATCATCCTGTTCGTTAACTTCCTGTCCTATATGAAGGTCTTTTTGGAAGGTTTAAACCAGGGCGGCATCCATGGCTTCCACGGGATCAGCGGCGCGGATATCGCCAGGCCTGTGAAATACGGCCTGGGGCTGATCGTCATCCTGGCGGCGTTTTACTGCGTCGCTTCTCTGGCCGGGCTGAAGCTTTTTAACGCTTCCCGTTACAGGGATCTGATCACGATCAATGAAGGCAGTTTTACAGAAGATATCTCTGAGATCAGCATGTCTCAGATCCCGGTAGTTGACAAGGATACGGCTTCCCGCCTGGGCAACCGCAAGCTTGGAGAGATGACCGAACTGGTTTCCCAGTTTGAGATCGAAGAAGACTACACCCAGATCAATTACCAGGGCGCTCCCTACCGCGTCACACCGCTGGCCTATGCGGACCCCATCAAGTGGCTCTTTAACATGCAGGAGGGTCTTCCCGCTTATATCACCGTGGATATGGTCTCTCAGGAAACCAACCTGGTATGGCTGGAATCCGGGATGAAATACTCCCCCAGCGAGTACTTTTTCCGGAACATCTACCGGTATCTCCGTTTTTCCTATCCCACAAAGATGTTCGATATCGTATCTTTCGAGATCGACGATAACGGCACTCCTTACTGGGTAGCTCCGACGATCGCTTACCGCGTCGGCTGGTGGGATGGAAAAGACATTAGTGGCGCGGTCCTTGTAAATGCTGTGACCGGAGAAAGCCAGTATTATCCGAAGGAAGAGGTTCCCCAGTGGATCGATCAGCTTTACGATTCCGACCTGATCATCTCCCAGCTGGACGACAACGGACTGTTCCAGCACGGCTATTTTAACTCGATCTTCGGCCAGAAAGACGTGCGGCGCACAACATACGGCTACAACTACCTGGCCATGGACGACGACGTATACCTGTATACGGGTATGTCTTCTGTTACCGCAGATCAGTCCAACATCGGCTTTGTGCTGGTGAACCTGCGCACCAAAGATACTACCTTCTACACGGTTCCAGGCGCCACAGAGTATTCTGCCATGGAATCTGCCCAGGGACAGGTGCAGCACCTTCAGTACACGGCTACCTTCCCTCTGCTTTTAAATATCTCCAACCGTCCGACCTACTTTATTTCCCTGAAGGATCAGGCAGGACTGGTAAAGATGTACGCTTTCGTTGATGTGGAACAGTATCAGATCGTTGGAACAGGCACTACTATTGACGAGGCGAAACGGGCTTACCGGGAAGCGCTGAACCTGGAAGAGCCGGAGGCGGAAGCCGCCGTCGGGTCGGAAGAGATGAGCGGGACCATAAGCGACATCAAAGATGTTGTGATCTCCGGCAATACCTTCTACTACTTTATGCTCGCCGGGGACGACACCGTATATTCCGCTTCTATCACAGTCAGCGAACAGCTGCCGTTCATCCAGCCAGGAGATACGGTTTCCTTCCTTTATACGCCGGATACGCTGCCTGCTGAAGTGGTGGAATGGAAGTAGGATCAGCTTTTTACTAATGAAATAAAAACCACCCTGCCGCAAACAGGTATTGAATGAACGCATCATATCAATGCCGCATTTGCAGCAGGGTGGTTTTCCTTATCCCGATTTCACTATAAGAACTGGCCGCACGTTTTTTCAATTTTTTTAATCCGCCAGGGTAAACCATATCCGCCAGAGTTTCCCTCTATCTTACCCATTTTCGCCTCCAAACGTTATCGTTTCTCCGTCTTTTTTATACAGGTACCTCTTCCTGTATTTCAGCTGTACGTATTTCATAACCTTATGGTAATAGAGAGGATTGGCGGCTCCCCCCAGGATGCCCGCCAGCGGAAGCCCCTGGATAAATTTCAGCACCAGCATATCCATAGCAAAGACAGAGGCGGTCCGGCGCAGCTGCCGTTCAAAGTCGCCCTCCCCCGGTATAACGAGGAACTGCTCTGTAACAAGATTGTCGATCTCTGCATTGGCCCGCCGCCAGCTTTCTCCATCCAGCATAGAAGCTTCCATCATCTTCAGGATAAAAAGTCTCTCTTCCGGGGAATCGTAGTCAAAGCCATAGTGAAGGGCGGTTTCATAGACGCCCTTCAGCAGCATCCCTACGAAGATGACAATATCCGGAAGGCCGATCCCGAACACTCCCAGCCCTATGCCCTCCACTGTGGTAAAGGCCATATTTTTCATATCTGCAGCAGCGGCCTTCTGATGGAGCTTTTTCAGCTCCTTTCTGTTCGCCTTGACCTGGAAGGCATATTCCTGTATCATGCGGTCCTGCTGGATCGTCTCCTTCTGATAGCTCTTTTCGATGATCCCCGTTCCTTTTTCAAATACGATCTCAAACGCTTTGCAAAAGGCCTTCTCCAATGTGGAATATACCTGATCCGGTATCTTTTTCTCCAGTTCCTGCTTCCATCCAGGCTGTTTTGGTTTTAAGGCGCGCTGCCTTAATTTCTCTTCTTTTTTCTCTACTGCCTGGATCTCCTTTTTTATCGCTGCCCTGCAGCTTTCTTCTCTGCTTAATTTTTTCATTATCCCCATTATGGCGGCGTTTCTGCCGCATCGCTTCATGCCGGTCCGATGGGTTCCGGCATAAAAGGCTGACTAGTATCTCTTTATCGATTTTCCAGTGACCTCCAGCGGAAATTAGGAACTACGTCGCTCCATTTATCGATCCCGATGATCTCTTTTGCAAACTCAGTTGCCTCCAGAGTCCTTGCTTTCTTATCAATATCGCGGAATACCTCCCAGATCTTCCTGCGCTGCGCCGCTACGATCCGGTCTGGCTGGTTCATATCGCAGGTCCACAGGCCGAATCCAAGGTTCTGCTGCCTCTCAGAAGGAGCGTCTACCTGGCGGCTGAGGATGTAAGCGTCGATATCCGGGTTGCTGTCCACCAGATAATAGGAATAAGCGTAAGCCGCAGCCTGGATGTTCTGGATATCTCCTCTCGCCGCATCTACGCCGGTAAAGCCCTGTTCTGTAAGGATGATATTCCTTACCTGGCCTGTAGGAGACTTTAAAGCAGCCTGGTTAAAATAATCTGTCAGCACATTCAGATTTGCGAAATTGATCACCGGAGAATTAAAATCTGTACTGATCAGCCCTGTCTGGCTGTCGTTCCAGAACTCCGGTTCCGTCATAGGGCATGGATACGGGTGGTACGCCAGCCCCCAGTCGATCTGTCCCCAGTCGTTCGCTATAGAGTTGAAGGAATCTACGATCTCTTTTCCGCCGTATTTCAGCTTCCCGTCCTTCTCCTGAGGATTGTTCCAGTTGTAATCCAGGGAGAAATACACCCTGTCGTTAGCGCTGGTACTCTTGATCGCGGTATAGAATACGCGGAAAGCCTTCTGGTACGCCTTTACATAGCTGGTCAGGTCCCACTCTCCTGTGTAATTCCACTGCTGATTGTTGATCTCATTGCCCAGGATCCAGTTGGAGATCTTTCCGTGATCCGGGTTGGAACCGTTATACCGTTCCGCCAGGAAAGCCATGATCGCCCTGGTCTGGTCATAGCCCTCTTTTGTAGCTACATTGAACAGGTAATAAAACGCATTGGAGGACTTCACCGTTCCCGGATAGATCAGATCCGGCGTTGCGTCGTTCCAGCCGTTTAAAACAATAGCCGTAACTGTCATTCCCTTTCCGGAAAGGGCGCTGATGATCTTGTCGTACTGGGCGATCACGTCTTTGCTGAAATGATAGGTCTTTCCGTCATATGTATAATCGATCCCTGATCCAAGGATCTGATGGAACGCGATATTCGTGCCTACATGCTTTACGCCCAGATCAAAGGCGTCCTCCAGCATGGAAAGCTCGATATTTAAACCTTTCTTTGTTGCAGAATACGGAAACGCCGCCTGGTTCGGCGCGATCATCTCCGGGTTGGTGATATAATAGGGCTCGCTCACCTGGACAAAATCTTCTCCGTCATAGACAGCCACGACAAATTTGCTGTACAGTTTGTCGTCTGCGCTTCCATGATCCAGAGACGTGGTCCATGTAAAGCTGTTTCCTTCGCCGGAAGCCAGGAAATCCCGCCTGCTGCCGATCTCATCCTCATAAGGCTTCATCTCAAACAGATAAAATCTCCCGTCCGTTCCCGTCATATCTCCCTGGGAAACCGCGTTTATAGTAACCGTATTTTTATCGTTTCCGATCTTACAGGACGTAATGTCTGCAGACGCCTGTATCTCGATCTTCTGCTCCTGTGTTTCTTCTGTAGGCTCTTCCTCCGCCCAGGCCGGCGCCGCCGTTCCAAGGCTTAAAAAGCATACTGCCAGAGCCGCGGCAGCTTTTGTGATCCATCTTTTTTTTGTCATTCATCTACCTCCTGCACTGATGTCATTTTCCCCTATTATGATACTCTTCCGTCTTTTGGCATTCAATAACATTTATCTTACATATTATTAAGAAATGCTTCCTGTCATGCAAAGCGGTTTCAGGGAGGCGAGGAGGCGATCCTGCGCGCTGCTACTGCACGCTGTCAATAAATCTCTGGAATGCCGCGCTTCCTTCCGGAGTGCGTTTGTAAACACCGGCATCCTCCAGAACCTTTTCGAAGACTTTTCCTACTTCATCCTTCAGGATACGGTCGATATTTTCTCTCGTTACATTCTCATACTTCGGAAGGAAAGACTCTACCCAGTCCGCATGCTTTTCCAGCTCCGGATTGCTGCGGATATCCTTTCCTTCTATAATGTAATCTTCCAGAAGGGACAGCTCGTTTTTCAGCCTGGAAGGAAGGACTGCCAGTCCCATAACCTCGATCAGGCCGATATTTTCTTTTTTGATATGATGGAGCTCCTGATGAGGATGATATACGCCAAGAGGAAATTCCTCTGTTGTGATATTATTGCGCAGCACCAGATCCAGCTCGTACATATCCCCGTTTTTCCTTGCGATCGGCGTGATCGTATTGTGGGGTTCTCCGTCCGTTTCAGAAAAGATAAACGCGGTTTCATCCGTATAGCCTCTCCATGCCTTTAAGATCTTGTCTCCCAGCTGGATCAGCGGTTCGATCTCCCTGCATCTGGTGCGGATCACGGACATAGGCCACTTTACGATCCCCGCCTCTACCTGCGGAAATCCTGGGAAAGAAACTTCTTTCTCAATAGGCGCCTTTGCCATAGCGAACGTATAGCAGCCGCCCTGGAAATGGTCGTGGGTCAGGATCGATCCGCCTACAATGGGAAGATCCGCGTTGGAACCCAGGAAGTAATGAGGGAACAATTTGATAAAATCAAACAGCTTGATAAAAGTCTCCCTGTCGATCTTCATCGGCACATGCTGTCCGTTAAATACGATGCAGTGCTCGTTATAATATACATATGGAGAATACTGGAACCCCCACTGGCCGCCGTTGATAGTGATCGGTATGATCCTGTGGTTGTTCCTGGCCGGATGGTTTGCCCGCCCCGCGTAGCCTTCGTTTTCCATACACAGCTGGCATTTAGGGTAGCTGCTCTGCTTCATCTGCCTGGCGGCTGCGATCGCCTTTGGATCCTTTTCCGGCTTGGAAAGATTGATGGTAATATCCAGATCCCCATACTGAGTAGGCGCTACCCATTTTACATCCTTTTTGATCCGGTAACGGCGGATATAATCGGAATCCTGGCTTAATTTATAATAGTAATCTGTAGCCGCCTTTGGAGACTGGTTCCGGTAGATATCCCAGAAACGGTCCGCCACCTCGCTGGGCCTTGGCATCAGGCAGTTCATCAGCTTTGTGTCAAAAAGATCCCTGTAAGTAACGCTGTCCTCCGCAAGGACTCCCGTCTCATGGGCATGATCCAGAAGTTCTTTTAAAACCTCTTCCAGACAGATCTCCCCCACCGCGATTTCCGGTTCTTCGTAACTGTCCATGCCTAAAACATCCAGGATCTGGTTTGTAGCGTAGACCCTGTCCCTTTCCTGGATCAGCCCTGTGTCCAATCCATACTGCACCAGTTTTTTGATCGCTTCATAAACCATAATCATCTTCTCCTTATATTTTTATATTCCATAACCTTTCAACTATGTCCATGGATCATGCGTCTCCATAAGCCCGTCTGATCCGCTGCACCACGATCCCTCCCAGGATGCCGATTACAGCTCCTGCTCCGACTCCGCCTGCCGTCAGGAGCGGAAGGTAATAAAAGACTCCTGTGTTTTCCACTACGAAAGCCGCTACCAGGATCTGGCCGATATTGTGCCCTACGCCTCCTACTACGCTCACTCCTACGGGACTGAATGCTTTTAAAGCTTTGCACGCTGTCATCAGAAGCAGGCTTACGATCCCTCCTGCCAGCCCGTACCACATGCTGAAGGCATTTCCGAAGGTCAGGCCCACTAAAACGATCCGGATCAGGGAAACTGCACAGGTCCCTCGGAATCCAACAGTATACAGACCAACCACGGTCACCAGATTTGCCAGACCCAGCTTCATCCCCGGAGCAGGCATCGGAATGGGGATCAGGGACTCGATATAACTGAAAATAAATGCCAGCGCAATAAGCATACCATATCGCGATATGTATTTTGCCTTATTTTTCTCTCTTCCCATTGTTTTCCCTGCCGGCCCTTCAGATCCCAAGATCGGCTCTTCCTTTCTCTATCCTGCTGGAAAACTGGCTGTAAAAGCCTTCTGTTTCTTCCGGCCAGCCCGTAAAATAGAAGGTTTTCAGGATGTAAAGAGCCGCTTCTTTTGCAAAATCTCTTTCCTCCGCCGCCTTTTTGCGGACATCCTTTAAAAAACTGTGCCAGCACAGGAGAAATTCCTCATTTTTCCGGATGTCTTCTGTATCCAGCCACTTTCTGACCTTCACCTTTGTCCGGTTTTCCTTTTTACACCCGTTCTCCAGCAGAAAATACCGGATCTCTCCGCTTCCGTAGTCTCTTCCCAGAGGAAAGAGGCGGCAGACGCCTGGACGGAACGGGTGGATGGAACACCTGCCCTTTTCATTTAAAAAAACGCAGCGTTCCTCTTCTCCTGTCATCAGCAGGTTCGGAAGGACGATCCCTTCCTCCACATGAAGTTCGATCCGGTTTCCCATCAAAGCTTCCAGAGGCGTTTTCAGATGTTTTGCAAGCAGGAACCCGTCGCACGGGTTCAGGATCACAGACTGCCCCATACCTTTGCAGCATGCGAAGCAGCCTTCGCAGTCCTGGCAGCCTGCCCGCACCATATCGTTTAATCCGTAAAATTCCATTTTTCTGTCCTCGTTTGAAAGACCCGCCCTGAACGGCTGCGTCAGATGATGAACATCGCGTCCCCGAAGCTGAAGAACCGGTATCTCTCCCGGATCGCTTCTTCATAAGCCGCCAGGATATGTTCTCTTCCTGCCAGCGCGGAGACCAGCATGACCAAAGTAGATTCCGGAAGATGGAAATTGGTGATCAGGCCGTCCAGGATCTTAAAGCGGTAGCCTGGATAAATGAAGATATCCGTCCAGCCGCTTCCTGCCTTTAATATACCGTCTTCTCCTGTGGCGGACTCCAGGGTGCGGCAGCTGGTGGTGCCTACGCAGATGACCCTGCCTCCCTCACGTTTGGTCCGGTTGATCTTTTCCGCTTCTTCCTCTTCCACCACATAAAACTCCGAATGCATATGGTGATCCTGCACGTTTTCCACTTTGACCGGCCGGAACGTCCCAAGGCCTACGTGGAGCGTTACATGGGCGATGGTCACGCCCATCTCTTCTATCTGCTTTAACAGCTCTTTTGTAAAATGCAGGCCGGCGGTAGGAGCCGCCGCGGAGCCTTCGTGCTTCGCGTAAACGGTCTGATACCTGTCTTTGTCTTTCAGCTGGTGTGTGATATATGGCGGCAGCGGCATCTGTCCCAGCTGATCCAGGATCTCTTCAAAGATCCCTTCATAAGAAAACTGGATCAGGCGGTTTCCCTCTTCTACCACGTCGATCACCTTTCCAACGAGAAGTCCGTCCCCGAAGCGGATCACCGTGCCAGGCTTCGCCTTTTTCCCCGGTTTTACAAGAACCTCCCAGATATCGTTTTCCTTTCTTTTTAATAAGAGTACTTCGATCTTGGCTTCCGTGCCCTCTTTTACGCCGAAAAGCCTGGCCGGGATCACCTTTGTGTCATTGATCACCAGACAGTCCCCCTTCTTAAGCAGGGTCAGGATATCCCTGAATCCCCGATGGGACATCTCACCGGTATTCTTATCCAGGACTAAAAGCCTGGACGCCGACCGGTCTTCCAGGGGATCCTGAGCGATCAGCTCCTGGGGCAGGTCAAAATAAAAGTCCTTTACATCCATTTTTATTTCCTCCATATTTAAAACAAGGTGAAGAAAGCCGCTGCAGCCTCCATAACAGGCCTGCAGCAGCTTTCTGTCTCTTCTGCGAAGTATTATTGCGCGGCAGTCTCTCCCTCTAAAGAGGACTCTGCTTCTGCTTCCGAAGAAGCTTCCGTCTCTGCCTGAGCTGTCTCTCCTTCCTGAGAAACCTGTCCTTCTAAAGAACTGCTTCCAGCTTCTGCCGCCTCTGTCTCGTCGGTCGTCTCTGCTGCCGTCGTCTCCAGGCTCATAGCAGCCGTCGTCTCTTCGCCTGGCGCGGCGACGTCCTCTCTCAGCATTCCGTAAGCGCTGGCCAGCTTCGTATCAGACTCTACCGCTTCCTTCAGCCTGGCGTTTACCTGAGCCGCCAGCGTACGCACCCCTTCCGACTGCTCTGCCTGAGCAACGAAAGTCAGAACATCCTTCGATACGTTTTCCTGAATGATAAAATTGCCTTCCGGATCCCTTACCACATAGCACCACATAAGATTCGGCGCCAGTGTGTCCGTCACCCGGAATTTGATATCTGTGCTCACATACACCAGGTAGGAACCGTCCTCCAGCCCTGGTATGGTGTAACAGACGATATTCTGGAAGGACTCGATGTACTTTGCCCTCCACTGCATCCTTGTCCGCAGGTTTTCCAGATCAGACGTATCCGTCTTTCCATAAAGCTGATACATCGTCTCTGCATCACAGTCTGCCTTCGCCTGACAGTACGCTTCCATCAGGGAATTGATCTCCGGGATCTCGTCTCTGCTCAGTGCGAACCGGTCTTCCTGCGCAGGCTCCGCCTGGCCTTCCGACCCTTCTGCTGTCTCTGCGCCGTCTGCCGGCCCGTCCGCTGTATCCGCTGTATCCGCCTGTGCAGCCGTCTCTGCCGCGCTGCCCACTGCGTCTGCTTCTTCCGATTTAGGAGACTTGTCCACGATCACAATGACAAGAACCAAAATAACTACGATTATGGGAACTGCTAACAGGCGGAGATACCTCTGCGCGTCTGATCCGCCTGAAGCCCGTTTCAGTCCCGGCCTTCTGTCTCTCATTCTTGTTGTATCCTCCTGTTTGGATAAGTATATCTCCAGTCTTCGTTCTATTCTATCAAAATATATTGTAAAAAGCAACCCAAAGTAAAATAAGTACTTGCAGTCTTCAGGGAAATGTAGTAAAATATCACTGTTGCACCTGTAGCTCAGTGGATAGAGCAGTGGCCTCCGGAGCTGCGTGCGTAGGTTCGATTCCTATCAGGTGCAGGAAGAGAAAAGCCTTATTTCAGGCGGAAAGCATTGAAGATCCGCATGAGATAAGGCTTTTTTTCGCTGGAAAACAGAAGGAAGATCATACTCATGAGCATGCTTTCCTCATGCTTTTCCTGCCTTCTGGAAACGCTGCAAAAATTTTTTAAAAAAATTTATTTTTTATAAAACCTTTTTTCTCCTTTCCGCGTCTTATAAGTGAAAGCAAAAAACAGGATCACCTGAAAGGAGAATATATGATGAAAAAAACGAGAAAATCTGCAGGAATGAAACTTGGCGCCGCTATGCTGCTTACCGCGCTTTCTACAACTACCGCTTTCGGCGGGACCTGGAACGTAGAGGGAGGCGCCTGGAGGTACCGCACAGATGCCGGACAGCCCGCCGGCGCCGGCTGGATCAACGACGGCGGAAACTATTACTATACGGATGCCAACGGTTTTATGCAGACCGGATGGTACCAGGACAACGCCCAGGGCGGCCTGTGGTATTATCTTATGCCTGAACAGGGCGCTCCCCAGGGAGCTATGAAGACCGGATGGCTGCAGAATAATGGAAAATGGTATTTCCTGGATACTAGAGTGGGCGGCCCTCAGGGAAGCATGCTGGTAGGCTGGCAGTGGATCGACGGCTACTGCTACTATCTTGACCCGGCTCAGGGAGGAGCCATGGCGGCTTCCTGTACGACTCCCGACGGCTATCAGGTAAACGCAAGCGGAGCCTGGGTAGATGAAAATGGAAATCCTCATTATGAAGCAGGAAAAGGGATCCCATCCGTTCCTGCCGCGGCAGTTTCCGGTCCTACCGGCACTGTAAGCTTCGGCGGCGGCTCCGGCTCCGGCGGCGGTTCCGGTTCCGGCGGCGGCTCTGGCTCCAGCTCCAGCGGCAGCTCTTCCCATTTCGTAAGCCTTGTTTACGACGACGCATGGGAAGATTATTCCGACAGTTCCGTAAGCCATTCCGCCAACGACTTCACTACTGGAAACTATGGCATGATGAGCGCGGATGAAAAAGAGGAAGTGGAAAGCGCGATCGAAGATTTCAAAGACGCCTATATCACCGACGACATGAGCGATTTTGAAAAAGAGATCATGATCATCCGCTGGCTGGTTGACGGCTGTACCTATGAGAAAGGCGAAAACTGGTCCAACTCCACTGCTTTCAGCTGTATCGTCAACGGCGAAGCCCAGTGCGCCGGATATGCGGACGCATTTCTTCAGACAGCAAAGGCCTGCGGCCTGGAGGCCCGTTATGTCTACAACAGTTCCCACGCCTGGAACCTGGTAAAGATCGAAGGCGACTGGTACCATGTGGATGTGACCTGGGAAGACCCGATCGGATCCAATTCCTATGGTTTCTCCAGCCTGCGGAACAAATACATCAACCTGGAAGACAACCAGATCAAGGGCTACAGCTCCCATCATACCTGGTCCCCGTCTACGATCAAGGCTGACGGTACGGACTATGGCCCCGCAGTAGTCGCCCAGTATCTGAAAGACGGAACGATCGACACCTCCAAAGGCGAAAGCTTTAAAGACCAGATGGATGATTTCTTCGAATCTGCAGCAAATGAAGACGGCAGCAACATGATCGCTTACACCAACATCAGCGAAACCGCAGCAAAGATCTGCAGCTATCTGGAACAGGAACTGGATGAGCGGAATTATTCCTTCTCCTTTGTCGTACGTTATCCTTCCAAATATACTGCGCAAGTTACCGGCAACTACTCCAAGCTGGCAGACATAAACAATGAGATCGAAGAAGCGGTCAACACTGCGATCAACAGCAAATATGACAGCATATTGAAAAACCCTATTAAGATCTCCCTCCTCCTTAAAAGAGATGCGGACGTGAATTTCTACGCTCAGGAAAACGGCGCCATCTATTACAAAGAAGGGCAGGGGAAACCTGTCAGCTACACCATCCATTTTATCGACACAGACGGCAATAAGATCGGCACCCAGACCGGCACAGGCGAAAAGGGCATGAGCATCCAGCTCGAATTCCCGGAAGGCTACAGCTGGATCAGCAACTCCAAAGCCAACTATAAAGTAAACAGCGGCAAAGCCACCTACGGCGGCGAAAGCATCTACATCACAGGCACAGGGACCCTGGATATGAACGTCCGCTTAAGAGTGGTAAAGCCAAATAAAAATACAGAAAAAGCCAGTCCATCGGAAGCCCTGTATCAATAACATACAGTAACTTAAGCCATATCCCCACATCTGAATAACAGTACAGGCGCCGCTGCTCCGTAGATGAACAATCATCTATAGAGCAGCGGCGCCATTTTTGTCACTTCAACAGTTTGCAAAAAAATCAGGCAATATGATCTATCCTGGCTGTTTCTCCAATGCCAAGCCAATCCGCCGATCCGTCTGATCTGCCATAAACAACGGGATGTTCAGCACATCACACTTTTATGATAGTTTTAGTGATATATAATCACATTTTTATATATTCAGAAACGATAAAAAATACAAGCGAAATCGTAAGCAGGATCCAGACCTTTGGGAAGTGAGCTTCCTGTTTACATCTATCCGGCCGGATCATTCCACCTCTACAATATCCGCCCCATCATAGAAAAAGCCCAATATGGTTTTGTAGCTGCTCCCCCGTTCCGCCATTCCCTGCGCTCCGTTCTGGCTCATGCCTACGCCGTGCCCGTAACCGCCTCCATAGATATGGAAAATGCCGTCCGCGCCTCCGACTGTAAAGAATCCGCTGGGCAGCGTATCATATCCATTGACCCGTTTTCCGTCGTTCCTTACAAATTCCAGGGAAGCGTTTCCAAGGATCGCCCGGATCTCGCTCTGGCCGTTCACAGTCTTCGTCCCTGCAGTTCCGGTGATCTCCAGCTTTTTAGCGATCCCGCCGGCTCCTCTTTCCGTCACGCTCACCTTGGTGATGGCGCCGATCCCCGTTACCTTTTCCTGAAGGATATCGCTTGTAGTGACTGTCTCCCACCGAAACAGCGGGAACTGGGAATCGTAAGCGGAAAAATTTTTATTTCTTATAAAATCGTCAAAGACCTGGTTGGAAGTCAGATCCAGCTGTTTCCGGTCGTCCCTTAAGGCGACGCTTTTCAGATAGGGAAGCTTAGAAGGATCGCCGCCCCATATGCTCCCGTCTGCAGTAACCCCGCAGGATGTTGAAAAATACAGGGCTTCGATAGGTTCTCCCTCATACATGAGGATCTGTCCGTATGTCTCGTCTACCGCCGCATCCGTCCTGGAATCCCTGGCCGCATTGTTGTAGACCTGAAAATTGGTGCTGTCGTCCACATGGGCTCCGTACTGGCTGTAACTGTTCCCCAGGATCTGCTCGTAGGCAAAGGTCCTGGCGCACACGGCCTGGGCCTTCAGAGCCTCTTTCTCATAGCTTGGCGGCATCTCGCTGGGAACTACACGTTTCAGATAATCTTCTACATACAGCTCGTTTACGAGAGCCAGCCCGCCTTCCTCGTCCGTCACCTCCAGGTGGCCGCAGTAGGAAGGCTTTCCATAACCTCTCTCCAGCTCCTGAACGACGATCTCTTCGCCGTCTTCCGCCTGGATCGTGACGCGCCCTTTCTCCAGCCGCGGATCGCCCTGTTCGATCGTAAGGGATTTCCCCACTTCCAGCCGTTCTTCCTTCCCGCCGCCCCATACCACAGTCATGGTTCCCATGGAGGTAAAGGTAAGCTTCTGATGAAGAGCGGACTGAAATCCTGTGTCCATGATCAGGACGCGGATCGTTTTCGCGTCAAAGTCCCGGACCAGAAGAGCCGCGCACACGGCTCCATCCGACACTACAAATTCCTGGATATCGTATCCCACCAGAATATCGGCTGGCGTCTTCTTCTCAAAGGTCCCATAAGTTTTAAAAACCTGGAAATCCGGACTTAAGGGCAGGATCCCATGGCCTTCGATCTCAATCGAATCCTCTTTTACAGCCAGGACCCGTCCCGTCATCCTTTCCTTTTTCACTACGATCTTCCGGATCTTTCCCTTTTCCAGAGTAATATCCGCGATATTGTTATACAGTTCCTTTTTCTCGTCCGCGTCCAGTCCTGTATCCATCTCCCGGACGATATTTCCTACATATACCAGGCTTTTTCCCTGTTCTCCCTCTGCCAGCCACACATTTTTGTAGACCACCTGGTCTGAAACCAGCCGCTCCACCCGGATCAGTTCTCCGTCCCGAAGGGTGACACGGATCTGGCAGTCTATGTACGCGTCCAGGGAAATGCCCTCAAAGCCCATGACTCCTTCGCTGGTATAAGCGGTCCAGGCAGGCGCTTCCTTTACATTAAAAGGCGTTCCGTAGATCAGGATCTCTTTCTGCTCTACCGCCTCTTTTCCGCCTGTTTCCCGCACAAGGGCTTCATAAAAAAGCCACCACTCGTCTTCCGGGATCGGCGTATCCCGATTTTTTCTGGTCGCCCGTATCTTTCCTTCCAGGCCTTTTGATATGGCCCCTGCAAGATGCTCTGCCTCTCCGTACGTCAGATATCCTTGAGCCGCTTTTGTCTCCGGCGGCGTCATGCTCTCTGTCAGATATCCTTTTTCGTAGAGATAGTCCATATATTTCACATACCAGGAGGAGCGGGCGCTTTCCTGAAAATGAGATCTGTCCAGATCTTTCTCAAAGTTCTCGCATTCTTCCCTGGAGATCATCGCAAGCACCGCCGACTTACAGGCGAGAGCTCTGGAGATCCCCTCCCCCTTCGGCTCGTTGCATACGATGATGATAATAAGCGTTATGATGAGAGCCGGTATCCCCGCAACCCATGCAATAAACGGATAATGGTTTTTCATCTGCGCATCTAGTCCTTCATAAACGTCTTCTTCTCTTCGTCAATATAGTTTAATCCGCGATAATCGTCCGTATAACTGGAAAGGTCCTTTTTCTTAAGCGACGACTCTACGCCCTCCTTCACCATCCGGTAAAATACCGCGAACGTAGGAACTCCGATGATCATTCCCACGAAACCGAACAGACCTCCGAACAGCAGGATGGAAAACAGAACCCAGAAGCTCTGGAGCCCTGTGGAATCCCCCAGGATCTTCGGGCCAAGGATATTGCCGTCAAACTGCTGCAGCAGGAGGATGAAAAGGAGGAAATAGATACATTTGATCGGATCCACCAGCAGCACCAGGAAACCCGTGGGTATCGCTCCGATAAACGGTCCGAAAAACGGGATCACGTTGGTCACGCCTACGATCACGCTGATCAAAAGCGGATACGGCATGTTCATCAGGCTGACGCCGATAAAACAGAGGATGCCGATGATAATGGAATCCACGATCTTTCCAATGATAAAACCGCCGAACACATGGTGGATGAACCGGATCTCCCCGATCACTTTATTGGCTATGGCCAGAGGAAATACTCCGTAAATGATCTTCTTCCCCTGAGCTTCAAAGGTCTGCTTGATATTTAAAAGATATACCATAACGATGATGCCGATCAGTGCGTCTTTTAAGATGATCACCATACTCCACAGCTTTGTGGAAACATTGACTACAACTCCGCTCCACAGGCCGCTTGATACGTTGCTGATGATCTTATCCAGATTCGGCGTCAGCCTGGTGCTTACCCATTCTTCTATATACATGCTCAGCTGGTTGTACACCTCCACTACCGCCTGGGAGCTTCCCTGATCTCCTGCGAACAGAGCCGCGATCCTAAGCTCCAGATTGTAAAGCATAGACGGAAGCGTCTGGATCAGGCCGGTAACGCTGGAGATCAGCTGCGGCACCAGCATGGATATAAGGCCGGCGACTATGGCGAACAGCACTGCCAGACTGACTATGGTCGCGCACAGCTTGGAAATCGTCCTGACCTGTTTTTCACCCATGTTTTTCTTTCCCAGCGCCCTGGAGACCGCATTCCCCGCCTTGTTGTACACCGGGTTCAGCAGATACGCCAGAACGGCTCCGTAAATGATCGGCCTGAGGATATTGAGCAGGATATCCACTCCATGCTTTACCTTGTCTATATGGATCATAAGAAATACAAACGCAACGCTGACCCCGATCACCAGGATCGCTGTAATACCCCAATAAATATATGTCCGAAATCGTATATTTTTCACTTTCTTCTCCTTTAAACCCATAGCTTATAATCCGTAAAGATAAAGCAGCGATCGCTCGCTGCTTTCATCTTTTGTAATCCCAAAATGCCGGTTCTTACCGATTGACTCCTAGCGCTGCTAGGTGGGCAACCTCACTCAGGTTTCTGCCTTCCACTACACAAACGGAGGCCTGACATCCACCTGAAAATATTGGAATCCCTTATGTCATAATGTAGGTTCAAAAAAAGTAAGAGTGTCGAACATTCCAGGAATTACAATTCCGTTTTTTAACTGACTTTATTATACACCACTGCAACCTGTTTTTCAAGCTCCATTTATTGCTACCTGTCAGCCCACATGATCCGGCCCGAAGCTGACCGGAAGAAGTTCCTCCAGCGTATACTCCCTGATCTCGCCCTCCTGCTTTGCCAGAAAGATCTTAAATTCCGCCGGATCGCAGAACTCCCGCATCACCTGTCTGCAGATGCCGCAGGGCGGACAGTAGTCCTCCGCTTTTCCGTCCTTTCCTCCGCAGATGGCGATCGCCAGGAATCTCCGCTGTCCGTCTCCCACTGCTTTAAAAAACGCCGTCCGTTCTGCGCATACGCCCGCCGGATAGGATGCATTTTCAATATTATTTCCAATATATACTGTCCCATCCTCTGCAAGCAGGGCCGCCGCCACATGAAAATGCGAATATGGCGCGTAAGAAGCCGCAAGCGCGCCCAGAGCCGCCTGCGCAAGCTTAACCCCGCGCTCGTCTTTTGATATCTTCATATCGTCCCTCCCCAAAATACAGCCTTAGCTGTCCGCTGCCCGGCAAATGTCCGCTCATGCAGGGCGCGGCCGCCGCTTGCCGGGCTTATCGCACAAAAAACCCTCTGGTCAGAACGGTTCTCCGTCTGAACAGAGGGGTGATCTTCTGATCAGCAAACTGCTGCTCTTTCATGTTCCAAATTCCACTGAACTCTGTAAACTTCCAGGTCGTCTAAAAGGTCGTCGCACTGGCTGCTATGTATCCGCAGCTCAAGATTATCTGCCGCCTGCATGGAAAATACCGCCAAAACCGATCTGGCGTCCACTGCATAGCTGCCGCATGAAAGCTCCATGTCATAATCGTATGACTCCACAATTTCAATAAACTTGATGATCGAATTCATATCCCAAAAGCTGATCTGTACTGTTGTCATGTCGTACGTTCTCCCTTCCTGGTATACATAGTCAACTTATTATTAAAGTTTTGTATTCAAGCCGTGGAATGAATTTTATATCTTATAGTTTGTTATCATTATACCCGGACGGCGCAGAAAAAATCAAGGGAATTTCTGACAAAATTTTACACAAATTTAACAGGCTCTTTTTTCCATTATTGTTACAAGAATCACAAATCCCTAAACCATGCCTTTGAAGGATGGCCAATGTCCGCATTCTGCGGACATTGGCCAAACCGTCACCTTTCCTTATCTGTCAGTTATCGCAGCCGCAGCTTCCGGCCGTTCCATTCTGGATCGGCATTGGGATCGATCCGATGCAGGAATACTGTCCGCTCTGGTAGCCCTTGTTGTAACCTTCCCGATATCCTTCCCGGAACGCCCTCCGGTTGCTTTCCTGGCAGAGATCGGTACAGCCGCACCCGCAGCTGTTTCCATTTCCGGCGCTGTTTCCTGCTCCTGTTCCGCAGCCGCAGCCACAGCCGTTTCCGTTTCCGCTTCCATTTCCGGAAACTCCGCCTGACTGGCTGTTTCCATTTCCAGATCCTCCTGTCCCCTGACCGCAGTTTCCGCAGCAGCACCATCCGCAGCAGCAATGACATCTTCTATGATTTCTGCACATACAACACATATTGTTACCTCTTTTTCTTTGTTTTGTACTATATCCTATGTCCAGGTGTCCAAAAATGTGCGTTCCGCGCGTCCTCCCTCAGGAAATCCCGGATCGTTGGCACAGCCTCCGCCCGGCTTCATAGACTATTATTAGAATTCTTCCTGAGTATAGAAAGGAGTATCCTCCTATGGATCCTTATACGAATTTCCGCCGCTCTGGCTACGGTCATTCCCAGCTGGTCCGAAGCGATTCCAAGATGACCGTGGGGATCCAGAGCTGCATGCAGCCGCCTTCGGCCGCGCCTTTCAGCAATTCCGGCTCCCAGGCAGGCGCCTGGCTCTCCTCCGGATCCGCCGGATGTCCCGGCACAACTTTCGGCCCTATTGAAACCTATCCTCTGGGAATGGGATACGTCCCGATGCAGCAATGGAGCCAGACCTACAGTCTGGATCAGGGGCTTTCCCGCGGAACGATCTTTCCGGAGCTGGATCTGCCTTTTGTAATGGGGAGGTGTCAATAATGGCTTCTGGTTTTCAGTTTTCTGAGCAGGCATCTGCAAAACAGCTTATGGATGTGATCGATCAGGCCAGCTTCGCCCTGGATGATGTCCTCCTGTTCCTGGACACCCATCCCTGCGATCCGTCCGCCCTCTCTTATTATCAATATGTAAAAGACTTAAGGAAATATGCGGTCGATTCCTATGCTTCCCAGTACGGTCCTCTGACAAAGGACCAGACGGCTCCGGGAAATTACTGGAGCTGGGTAACTGAGAAATGGCCCTGGGAAGGAGGATATCAGTAATGTGGCTGTATGAAAAACGTCTTCAATATCCGGTTAATATTAAAACTCCAAACGCAAAAATGGCACAGTTTATCATGAGCCAGTACGGCGGTCCCGACGGAGAGATCGGCGCATCCATGCGTTATCTTTCCCAGAGGTACGCCATGCCTTACAAAGAATGCAAAGCGCTCTTGACGGATATCGGCACGGAGGAACTGGCCCATATGGAGATCGTAGCCGCCATCATCCATCAGCTGACCCGCGATCTTACGCTGGAAGAAATTGAAAGTTCCGGTTTCGGTCCCTATTATATCGACCATGCCACCGGCATATGGCCGCAGGCAGCAGGCGGTATCCCGTTTAACGCCTGTGAATTTCAGAGCAAGGGGGATACGATCACAGATCTGTTCGAAGATATGGCTGCGGAACAGAAAGCCCGGTCCACTTATGACAATATCCTCCGCGTTGTAAAAGATCCTGACGTCTGCGATCCGATCCGTTATCTGAGAGAGCGGGAGATCGTCCATTTCCAGAGATTTGGAGAGGCCGCCCGCATCGTACAGGATCATCTGGATTCGAAGGATTTTTATGCCTTTAACCCTGCCTTTGATCCCACCCCCGCCGTCCTGCCGGCCATAGATCAGTCAGGAAACGGGCAGCCTGCCGTTCCAAAAGCAGCGGTAAACGCGGCGGATGGCGCAGACGGCGGTATGGACTGCTGCTGCGGCTGTTCTGCCGGAAAATAGACGCAGCTGCCGTTTGACGGCCGGATAAGGGGAAGCTTCTTCCCCTGTCCGCCGCAGGATACTGCGGATCCGACAAGACGGGGCACCAGCGGGTCTTCGCACAAAGAACAGGCGGTTCATCCCAACTGTGGATGGACCGCCTGTTCCCGCATTCGCTTTTCCGCCGTCCAGCATAACCGGCACGCAGCTGAAACGGCAATTAAAATTCATCAAAATGGATATTTATAGATTAATCATTCAGAGAGATACCTAAAGTAACTTTGCGGTAAATCTTCCAAATAATGATAGCTGGAATACCGACCACCATAGCAAGTGTCGAAACGCCTCCAAGTATACCGTATAATGCCATGATTGCCCACATTGCAACTTCCATTGCTAAAATCTCCTTTCTTTTTTCCTGCCCTTTATTGTATATAAAACGCATTCAAAAAGAAATAGATGTTACAGCTTTTTAACGATATTGATACGTTTTGTTAACGATTTTTTAATTTTTTATTTCAACCTGCTATACCCCTGCCAGCACTATCCTCTTTCCCTGGGCGGAAGCTGTTTTCCGTTCCTCCCTGCCCATCTTGTCGTAGAAATATTTGATGATATCTTTTCTTTTAATGATCCCGATAAAATTCTTCTGATCGTCCACAACCGGGATAAAATTCTGGTCAAGAGCCCTGTCGATCATATCCTCCATTCTCGCATCCGCCCGTACCGGCTTATAATCCATCCTCCTTGGGATCGCCGTCACCGGAAC
>DWZA01000054.1 GCA_019118365.1 Candidatus Lachnoclostridium stercoravium
ATCCCTATGCCAGGATATATGTCAAATCGCTTTTACAAGCAAGCTTGTAACGCTCTTTATCATATATCCTGGCGCATGGCTGAACTGTTACAACAATACTATACCTTTGCCGGGAGATCCAGCTTCTGGAAGACTTTTCCGCATTTTTCCTCCAGAAAATCCTTCAGTTCTTCTTCTCTCCCGCCTTCTATGGCTTTTTTATCCAGCGTTTCTTTTCCCAGGATCCTCAGATCGTCCAGGAACAGGCAGTCCCTTGTTTCATAAAGCCCCCGGACGGAACCGTAATCCAGGCGCAGGCTGGAATTTCCGTCGTCCACCTGAAATCCGTCTTCCTCAAACAGGATGGAAAATTCCGAAGGCTTTTTTCCATTGGAGTTTTCGATCTCCCGCCAGCTTTTCTTCCCCGCCTTTATAAGCGCCTTTTCTTCCTGCTTCACATTATGCAGATATGTGAAATACAGGACGACGATCTCCAGCACCACCGCTACCGGCAGGACGTTTAAAAGCATCTGCAGGCTTTCCTGGCTGATCCCGGCTCCGAACAGCACCAGGGCGGTAAGGAGGATGACTGTAAACACGGGGATCCCGTACTTCTCCGCCTTCGACCATTTTCTCTTTTTATATCTACGCTCCATGGCCGTGCGGTTTATGCAGAGCAGCTCCGTATAGACTGTCTTTACCTGATAACGGGCGGCAGTAGCCTGATTCCCATTTCCTTCGCCGTTTCTTCGCTCCGCCCGCTCCATGGCCCTTCTCATAAAGTCCGCGAACTGTTCCGGCATCCCTTTGGTAAAGTCAGCCTTTTTTACCTGGATCTCTCTGGTATTTTTCATGACCAGCACAAAGCGGTCTTTTTCTTCCCGGACGTCTTTCAGGCTGCCATAAGGGATCGCTTCCTGTCTTGGGCCGGAAAGAACGAGCCTGTCGCTTAAATATTCCTGGCAGAGATCCTTCTCTCCTTCATAGTCCTCTTTTTCCATCTGATCCAGGGTCTTTCCTGTTCCAGCCATGATCAGGGCATAGGCCGCCAGCCCCAGAGCTACGTAGACCAGGACCGCGGCTGCAAGAAAGAGGATCAGCGGGGACACTCCCGGAAGCAGTCCGGAATTGACCACCAGCCCGGAAAGAAGCAGCCCTAAAAATCCGCAGGGCGCCAGCCGTTTCACCGTAATGTTTTTCTTTGCAAACAGTTCCGACAGCACCATCTGCTTCATGGCCGATTCCGTCTCTTTCCTGTTGAAATCATGTCTGACCTGAAAATAAATCTGTTTCTCCATTTCTGATATTTCTCCTGTTGTGTAACGTCTCCGTATGCGGCTGGACGGTTACGATATTTCCAGCGGCAGGTTCAGCGCTTCTGCCCCAGGGACGGCGAATCTCCCGTCCCGGATCACCGGGATCTTACTGCCGCCTGGAAGGATGGCGCTTATCTCCTCCAATTCCCTGTACGGGATCGTAATATCCGTATGGCAGCTGAAATATGCTCTGGAAACATCCTCTTTTCGCAATATGGATATCTCGTTGTCCCTGGCGATGATCTCTTTGCCGTCGGGGTTGTAGACAGCCGTATCTTCCGCCCAGCTGTAGCAGGTGTCTCCTACGGCAAAATGCGGCCCCATCTTTTCCACGATCAGGATAGGCAGCTTTTCAATGATGCCAAACCGTTCCGCCATAGCGTAAGCCGTCGTATTAGTCCCGATGGCACATTCTCCCATGGGAAGCGTATCGTGGTTTTTCAGTATCATCTGCTTTACCAGTTTTTTCCCTTCCTCAGCCGACGGGAAATTATCGCAGCTGTAATCCGTCACCATTCCGTCTTTGAAAGACATCTTCAGATTTTTAAAACAAATGCCGTCGATATATACGCTCTCTACGTTCAGAACGCCTTCCGTGCCTTTCAGCACTGGAGATGTAAATACCTCCCCTACGGGAATATTCACGTCGGCGACGCAGTTTTCAAAATTCGTCTCTTTTTCCGGACTCTTCAGCAGATGGAGGGATACCTGAAGATCCGTCTGGTTCTTTCCTCTTCCTTTGATCTCCAGTTTTTCCGCCTGGTCTAAGACGTCGATGATAGCCTGCTGGTATTTCTTATACTCCTCATAGTCGAGGGTATTGATCCGGATCGTCTCCTGAAAGATCTCCTCAAAGTCAGGGCCGATCTGGGGGATCGGAAATGCGATGATGGTAAAGCTTGTCTCGTCTCCGCGGACGTATTCCTGGGAGATCACAGCGCTCTCTCCCGCAAAAGCCGCCGCCAGCTTTTCCTGCTTGTCTGTAAGGGAGAGGGCTTCTTTCTTATTGACCGGTTCAAAATCCTCCTGTCCAAAAGTTTCCACCACCAAAGGTCCCGCATAGCATGAGGCCAGCTCCTTATACTGCTCATAAGCCACCTTAAGCACGCCGAGCTTCCTGTCTTTAAACGCCTTGTCCATGTAAACAGCGCAGTCCTGCCTGTGATCGTAGTCATACTGGCGGTTCGGTCCCTGGCTGTAATAGCCTATCTTCCGGTTCATATTTTTATTGGCCGCGTCAGAGGCCGCGCGGTACAGGATCGGCTCTAATCCGAGCTTTTCAAGATCCTCCACCGCTCTCTTTATCATCCGCTCAAAGCCCAGTTCATAGCGGATCACTGCGGTCTTCTTTCCTTCCAGGCTCCTTCCCGTCACTTCAAAGCCTTTTCGGAAGCCTTCCACATACGTATCCGCCATCTGATCGATCGTTTCCTGGGGCAGACGGCTTAAAAATTCCGCAGTCTTAAGCTCAGTCTGGGAAATATATTCGCCGAAACGGTAAAGATACCTTAGATCCGACAGGTCTGATCCCATGATGATGTCCTTTGCAAAAGACAGGGACGGATCCAGGCATTCCCTGATGCGGTACGCCACCGTCTGATCGCAGTAATCGCTCACAAACCAGTAAAGGATATCCTTTACCTCTTTCTCCTGGGGGATAGCGCCTTCCCTTTCCGCCATGGCGAAAAGACCATACACCTCCAGAAAGGTTTCATTTAAAGCGGCGATCATAGAGAGACGCCCTTCATAAGCGCAGACGATCTCACCCCGGATCTCTGCATACAAAAAGGAAAGCAGCTGGCCATAACCATCTCCCAGCATTTTTACTGCAAAAGATGGATTCCCGTAACTTTCCTCATAATTTTCCGGAAGCACGTCCTCGTAAAGAGCATGGTTCCTTTCCTTCAGTTCTTCCAGGGTCATTTCCTCTTCCCTGTTTTCTCCCAGATCGCGCCACAGCCGGCCGATCATTTCGATAAAGCCGGCGGTCCGTGAAAAATATTCCCGGAACTTATCCGGGACTTCCTGTTCTTTCGGTATCTCCCGGATCCGTTCCAGGGACAGAGCAAATCTCTCCGCGGCGTTTTCATTTTCTTCTTTTAATATGCTGCGATAATCCACATTCTCACCTCACACGATAGTTCCGCAACCGTTCAGGACTGCGAAAAAATATGTCCGCAACCTCCTGAACGGTCACATGATCCCCGCAATGATCAGGCATATCCAGAATAAAAGGATCAGTCCGCACAGGACCATGCCTATCTTTGCCAGGATATAATTTTTCTCTTTTTCAATCGAAGACCGCCAGCAGTAGAGCATGCCTGTAATGCTTACCAGCACGGCGCACGCTCCGCAGGCGGCCGCGTTTAAACCGGCCTCTCCCCGGCCCCTGACAGACAGCCAGACCCCGGCTCCTGTAAGGATAAGCGCCGCTCCGGCCAGAATAACAGCCGGTATGCTGTGCTTCGCCAGCGGCTTCCTGATATATGAAACTTTATGACTATTTCTGCGGCCCACGCCGTCTCCTCCTTACGCGGATCGTCTGGACGATCCTGTACATGATAAAGCCCAGGATCCCTCCCAGGGTGTTTAAAAACAGATCGTCCACATCAAAGCTTCCCACTTTAAACACCAGTTGGATCGTTTCGATCGTCAGGCTTAAAAGAAAGCTTAAAAGAAAGGTATTGTACCACTTCCGGCTCCTTCTGCTGATCACAGGAAGAAAAAAACCGCATGGCATAAACCCGATCACATTTCCGAATACATTCAACAGAAACGCTTTCATGCCCAGCTGCTCCCTGTACGTATAAAAACGCCGGATCTCTTTAAACAGCGTAAGATTGTAGGCATAATCCTCCTGGACATGGGGTGTCCTGCCAAAAGACTCGGCAAAGAACATAAAGTACACTAAAAGAACCAGATACGCGATAAACAGTACCCAGCCCAGTTTCTGTTTCTTTGTTGTATTCCTGATCATCTGGTTCTTCGTCCGCCCCTTACTTTTAGAATGTTATCTCTGATTTTCTCTTCAGCAGGATGGCGCCGCTTACGATAGCGATCACCCCTGCCGCGATCCCGGCCGCAAGGATGACGGAACCGATCACAATATTGCACACGCCTGTATTTCTCATGGTCTTATAGACTTTTTCCATAATCTTCACTCCTGTTTTCAAAAGCTTGAGCCGCGCCTTCTCCTATTTTACTCCGTACTGATCGTAGTATGCGTCGATCGCCGCCTTTAATGTATCGTCGATGATCACTTTTCCCTTGTATTCTTTGTTGTAAAGGTGCTCTACCACGTCCGCCATGGTAACGATAGCCGTGGTCTTAAAGCCGAATTTCTCCTGGATCTCTGTCAGGGCAGACTTCTCTCCCTGGCCTCTCTCCATACGGTCTACGGAAACTACAAGTCCCAGAACGTCTACGTCGCCCTGAGCGCGGATGATCGGAAGCGTCTCGTTGATAGAGGTTCCGGCGGTAGTTACATCCTCAATGATCACTACTTTGTCGCCGTCTGCGATAGGGCTGCCTAAAAGGATGCCCTTGTCGCCGTGATCCTTCACTTCTTTCCGGTTGGAACAGTATTTGATATCCGCTCCGAAATGCTCGCTGAGCGCCATGCTCGCCGCTACCGTAAGAGGGATCCCCTTATACGCCGGGCCGAAAAGCACGTCGAAATCTGTTCCAAAAGCCTCTTTAATGGCCCTTGCGTAATATTCTCCCAGTTTTCTTAACTGAGCGCCTGTGCGGTAAAATCCTGTGTTTACAAAAAACGGAGTCTTTCTTCCGCTCTTGGTCACGAAGTCGCCGAATTTTAAGACTTCGCAGTCTATCATAAATTCAATAAATTCCTGTTTGTATTTTTCCATCTGTTCTGACCTCCTGTAACTTTTCTGAGCCTCCGCTCTGAAATAATTTTATCGTACTGCCCCGATCAGCTGGCCGATATCGTCGATCCCGTTCTTTTCCATATACTCTTCGATCCCTTTTACTACCTTTTCTGTCGTATAAGGGTCGTGGAAATTGGCGGTGCCGATAGAAACGGCAGTTGCTCCTGCAAGGATAAATTCCAGCGCGTCCTCTGCGGTCATGATCCCTCCCATACCGATAACGGGGATCTTCACAGCATTGGCAGCCTGGTATACCATGCGGACTGCGATAGGTTTGATCGCAGGACCGGACATGCCGCCTATCTTATTTGCAATGGCAAAGCAGCGCTTGTTGACGTCGATCTTCATCCCTGTCAGCGTATTGATCAGGGAGATCACGTCCGCTCCGCCTGCTTCCGCAGCCTTCGCCATGACCGTAATATCCGTCACGTTGGGGCTTAATTTCATGATCACCGGCTGCTTCGCGTACTTTTTCACTTCTTTTGTGATGGCCTCCACCGCTTTTGGATCCTGGCCGAAAGCAATGCCGCCTTCCTTTACGTTAGGGCAGGAAATGTTCATCTCCAGCATGTCCACCGGCGCATCCGCAAGACGCTCCACCACTTCGATATAGTCTTCCGTCGTCTTTCCGCAGACATTTACGATGATCTTTGTATCAAACTGCTTTAAATAGGGAACGTCTCTTTCCAGAAACACGTCGATACCTGGATTCTGCAGGCCGATGGCGTTGAGCATGCCTCCGTAGACCTCTGCGATCCTGGGAGTCGGATTCCCCGGCCACGGCACGTTGGCCACGCCTTTTGTCACCACTGCGCCCAGCTTATTTAAATCCACCATCTCTCCATATTCCATGCCGGAGCCGAAAGTGCCGGAAGCTGTCATAACCGGGTTTTTTAAGGTCACGCCTGCGAGATTTACTGTTGTATTCATCAGAGTTCTACCTCCTCCGCCGCAAATACCGGCCCGTCTTTGCATATCCGCTTGTTGTGCACGTGGGAATGGCTGTCCACCTCTTTGGACTTGCATACGCAGGCCAGGCAGGCGCCAATGCCGCAGGCCATCTTCTCTTCCAGAGACAGCCAGCACTCCATATGGTTTTCCTGCGCATAGGCCTTCAGCGCCCTGAGCATGGGAGTCGGCCCGCAGGCATAGATCACATCCGCCTTCAGCCCGTTTGCCCGGATGGCGTCAAGAACGTTTCCCTTCGTTCCGACGCTTCCGTCTTCCGTCGCCACATACACATCTGCGTACGCCTGAAATTCTTCATTTAAAAACAGCTGATCCCTGTATCCCAGCACTGCTGTAATCTGAGAAACGCCCTTTGCCTTCAGAGCCTTTGCCAGCTCCAGCATAGGCGGGATGCCTATGCCGCCTCCGATCAGGAACGCGCTCTTTTCTCCAAGAGGGAAGCCATTTCCCAGAGGTCCCATGATCTCGATGGTATCTCCTGCTCTGTAGCCGGAAAATTCCTCTGTGCCCCCGCCTACGACCCTGTATACGATGCGGAGCTTTCCAGAAGCCTTATCTGCCTCGCAGATACTGATAGGCCTTGGAAGAAGCCTCGACTTATCCTTTGTATATACGGAAATGAACTGGCCTGGAACACATTTTTCCGCGATCTCCCCGGCCTCTATCCACATGCTGTAGATATCGTCCGCGATCTTTTCCTGGCTGGCTACAACAGCCGTCGTCTTTACCTGTGCCATATTCCTTTTCCTCCTGCTTAAAGGACTCTTCCGATATCAGCCGTCATATCGATGACCGCCTGCCTGGAAGCGTCTCCAAAATTCTCCGGACCGAACTTCTCATAGGCGGCGTTCTTATATGCCGCGATAATGCCTCTGGAAGAATTTACGATAGCGCCAAGGCCGTCTTCATTGAAGCAGTGGCGCAGATCTTCCGCCGTGCCGCCCTGAGCGCCGTAGCCCGGCACCAGGAAATATGTATGAGGCATAAGCTTCCTTAAGATCCTGCTCATCTCCGGATAGGTCGCTCCTACAACGGCTCCCACATTGCTGTAATCGCCGTCCATACAGTCGGAACCCCACTCTACGACTTTCTCTGCTACCAGCTCATAAAGAGGTTTTCCGTCGATCAGCTTGTCCTGGAACTCGCCGCTGGACGGATTGGAAGTCTTTACTAATACGAAGATTCCCTTATCCTCTGCCTTGCACACATCAACAAAAGGCTTTACGCCGTCTGTTCCCAGGTATGGATTTACTGTGAGCATATCTGTGTGGAAGCCTGAGCATACGGTATTTCCAACCTTTACCGTGCCCAGATGGCCTGCAGCGTAAGCTGCCGATGTGGAACCGATATCGCCTCTCTTGGCGTCTCCGATGACGATCAGCCCCTTTTCCTGGCAGTAATCTACCGTCTTCTGATATACTTTAAGGCCCTCGATGCCAAACTGCTCATACATGGCGATCTGCGGCTTAACAGCCGGGATCAGGTCCCATGTCTTGTCAATGATCTCTTTATTGAACTGCCAGATCGCTTCCGCCGCGCCCTCCAGCGTCTCCCCGAACTCTCCGAACGCTTTCTTCGTCACATGTTCCGGAATGTAATTTAACATAGGATCCAGCCCTACGCATATTGGAGCTTTTGTCTCCCTGATCTTGTCTATCAGTCTTCTGATCATAGCTTCCTCCTTATTGTCCTGTTTTCATTCAGGACGCCTGCCTTTAACGTCCCGAATCCTTGCTTTTCAGGTTATTTTACCATATAAAAAAATGTGTTTCAAGGGTTAGCTGAGTGTTACTGTACAGATATACCTGCCCTTCCTGTACTCTTTTTCCACCAGCCCGTCTTCCCGGATGATCTGGGCGGAGACCCACTGTTCCTCTGCGGCCAGCATCATATGGGAAAGGACGATCCCCATATTGAGGCCGGTGAAATGATCCGCCGCCGGAATATTCAGACGGCTGCTGCAGGCAAACACATGGATCCTGTCTTTATATACGACGAACCTCCATGGCTGCGAATTAAACGACGACGGGGCGAGCCTTGCTGCCTGCAGGATAACGGAGATATCCGGCGAAATATCCTTTCCCTCCGGAAATACGCACAGTTTCATAAGATCCAGGCGTTTCGCTTCCTCCTGATCCCGGTAGATCCCTTTTTTCCCATAGCCGAAGGCAAGGACGATCGCCTGTCTCATGCCTTCTTTTGCCAGGACTTTCGCTCCGCCCATGTAACAGCTCCCGATCCCCTTTGCAGCCATATAAAGGGCCATCTGTTCCATCATATAGCCCGCGTTAAACGCCCAGCCTTCTTTTTCTTCCGAATAAAGAGCCAGAACATGTGGAGAATGGACCAGAAAAAGCCCTCTGGGCCGAAACTTTTTTTCCTCCATATTATAAAAAACGAATTCTGTCTTTATATCTTCCATAAGAGGCACGACTCTGCCTGTATAGCTCTGAAGCCTGCGAAGCTGCTCCTGGGCTATCGGGGTATTCCTGTAAGAACGAACCGACTGCCTGCTCCTGATTGCCTCATATAAATTCATAAAATACCTCCTGCCCCTCCAAGCGTACTGTAACCGTTAAAGACGGCATGTCTGCTTTCACCCCGTCCTGGGCGGCCATATCATATCCAATTTGCGATAAGCGGAACTACCAATACCGTCATAAGCCCTGCCACTGCAATAGACAGGCTGCTCATAGCGCCTTCGATCTCCCCCAGTTCCAGGGCTTTTGCTGTTCCTATGGCGTGCGCGCTGGTTCCAAGGGCAAGTCCTCTGGAAATAGGATGGCCGATATGGAACAGTTTGAACATTGTCTCCGCCAGGATGCTTCCTGAAATCCCTGTGATCACGATGCTGACTACAGTGAGAGTTACGATCCCGCCTGCCTCCTCGCTCACTCCCATACCGATCGCCGTAGTGATGGATTTCGGAAGGAGAGTCACGTAATGGACGTGGCTTAAACGGAATGCCGCGCACAGCGCGAAGATCGTCACAGCATTGGCGATCACTCCTCCTGTGATCCCGCATATAACGGCGGCTCCGTGCTTTTTCAGCAGATGCAGCTGTTTATACAGAGGGATCGCAAGGCACACCGTAGCAGGCGTCAGCAGATAGCTGATATATTTTGCTCCTTCATTATATTCGGTATATGTGACATTTATGAGCTTTAAGACAGGGATGATCAGAGCCACGGATACCAGCAGCGGATTAAATACCGGCCAGCCTGTCTTTTTCTTCAGCCAGACTCCCGCCTCGTAAGCGGCGATGCTTAAGACAAATCCAAAATACAGAGAATCTGCAAAAGCTTCTCTCATGACTCGTCTCCTCCTTTCCTGTTCCTTCGTCTGATGATCCATTCCGCGACCAGCCCGGTGATCACCATGACGATCAGCGTAGAGAGCACAGAAATTGCCACAAACGGGATGAGCACTGCTTTCAGTTCTCCAAAGCTGTCCATCAGCCCCACAGATACTGGTACGAACATCAGGGGCATGGTATCTAACAGCCAGTTCCCTGATTCCTCTACATGTTCCACTTTTATAACTCCGGATAATAATACTGCCAATAAGATGAATAAGCCGTAGACTCCTGACGGCACAGGGAAGGGAAGCAGCCGGTTCAGGGCTTCCCCCACGCAGGAGATCCCGAAAATGATCCCGATCTCTTTTACATATTTCATGTCGTATTTTTTCCTTTCTGATCTGAAGAGAATGCCGATGCGGCCCTGCTTGCAGGCATAAAATCCACATCGCAGCCTGACAGAGCTTTCACAGCAAATCAGTAACAGCCGCTTCTGCCGCGGCCGGACTGTTACACATTCTACCACCTGTTTTATAGAAAAACAAGACGGAAGATGGAAATTATGATATGCTTTACCTGGAACCTGTAAACAGACATCTTTCCCCGAAAGGAACCCTATGGAAATTTTATTTTTAAAGCATTTAAATGACCGCCAGACCACTGATCTGCAGACTTTGATCCGCCTTTGCGAAGCCGCCTGCCCTTCGCGGCTTATGTTCGATCTTTCTGACCCGGAAGGCTCTTATTTTATGGCCTATGAAGGCAATCTCCTTGCGGCGGCGCTGGCAGTGTACGAAGCCGGCGAAGACCTGGAGTGTACGGCCGCGGTTCTGCCCGAACAAAGAAGGAAAGGATTTTTCCGAGAGCTCCTCTCCTCTGCGGAAAAACATTTTCCAGAAAGGGAGCTTCTATTTCTCATAGACGGGAAATCCCCCTCTGCCATGGCTGTGATCTCCAATTGGGGCTGCCCTCTTTTGTACCAGGAGGAGCTGATGGAGATAACGGCCGAAACATTCCTTGCCCGTTTTCCGTCGCCTCCCGTCCTTCCAGGCCGCCTGACCATTATAAGCGAAGAAGACGACGGTTCTGAAGCCTGCCTGACCTTTAAGGCTTATATTTCCTCTTCTGATTCTAAGGGCTCCGGGCCTGTTTTGGTCGGCTCCTGTTCCTGCTCTGTTTTTGACGGCTCGTTCTGCATTTGGGGCGTGGAGGTAGAACCAGCTTTCCGAAGACAGGGGATCGGAGAGGCCCTTCTCATATCCGCTCTTTCTTCCATGTTCCGCGCTGATATCCCGCCGGCAGCGGACAGCGGCGGATATGGATCCGCGTTCCTTCACGTGGATGGGAGCAATCTCCCGGCAATGGCGCTTTATAAAAAAACAGGATTTTCCGTCAGGCAGGAGATCTTCTATTACGGATATCGCCTGTAGGCAAAAAAAAGCCCCTTTATGCAGGCTTTTCTCTCTGCATAAAGGGGTAAATATCCTGTTGTATTCCTTCTGTTACAGCAGGATGATCTCCGGAGGCGTCTTATGGATCCTTTCCACTCCATGATCCGTCACATAATAGTTATCATTGATATATACAGTCTGTTCGTCGTCGATCAGATATGGATGAAGGGAACAGTTCATTCCGGCATAGAGCTTCCAAGATCCATAAGCAGCTGAATCCCTCTGTTATGATGATCCCCGTTATGTTTATGGGATCAGCTACAACCGTGTTAGGCGTCCAGGCTAGGATCGTACTTACATACTCCTATGGCTACTGGGAAATGAACGACACCATCAAGCCAGGGATCATCACTGCCCTTGTCTGGGCAGTCATCATTTCGGCCGCCGTATACGTCGTATGCCCGATGATCGGAATGCCGCTGTATTTATAAGGAGAAGTCCGCTGTTTTCAGGAAGACCCATTTTTCCAGGCAAACGATTCGGTAAGATTTCAGCGGTTTTGCGAGCATAGTTTGAGGGTCAGATCCCCTGTTTAAGCTCCGTCAGGAGCGAGTTTGGGATCTGGCCCTCATAATAAACGGCGCAGCAAAAGCCGCTGAAATCACCGTGTTTGCTGGAAAAATGGGTCTTCCCAACAAAACAGATCTTCAGACCTGTCCGCCCTGCGCCTCGATCTTCTGCCTGATCTCCAGCATCCTCTTATCGGTCTGGGCTATGATCTCCGCGCATTCTTTCAGATCTCCCCCGATCTCGGAAGCATTTTCTATTTCCTTCTTATACTTCAGCTGATGATCCAGGCTCGCCCAGAAATCCATGGCTATAGTCCGGATCTGGACCTCCACTCTCATAGGCTTTTTCCTGTCTGAAAAAAACACCGGAGTTTCGATGATCATATGGTAACTTCTGTATCCGTTGGGCTTTGGATTCTTGATATAATCCTTTACTGCCAGGACTTTAATGTCGTCCTGACGGACCAGCATATCAGCCACCGCGTAAATATCGTCCAGAAAAGAACATATGACCCGGATACCAGCTACGTCGTCCAGGCAGTTGACCATAGAATCCAGCGTCACAGGAAGCCCTTTTCTTTTCAGCTTCTCCACTATGCTCAGCGGTTTTTTCACCCTGGATTTGATCATCTCAATGGGGTTTCTGGAATTGCGTATAGACAGCTCGTCATTAAGCACTTCCAGCTTCGTCTTCACTTCCCGGATCGCGCAGGTATACATCATCATGGCTTCCTGGAACTGTCTGGCCTCCTGTATCAGGCCTTCCGGTACCTGCACAAGTCCTGGGACATTGACGACGGACTGCTCCAATTCACTGTTTGGGTTCATTGATATGTTCATCCGTTTTCCTCATTTCATAAGTGCATGGCAGCGGCGCCGTATCTTATATCGCTTCCACAGCGCCAGCCGCTTCGTCCATCCATGGAGCTTCCACGTACTCGATCGTTCCATTGTCCACTGCTTCTGAGATCTCCGGTTTTACCGGTATCCTGGCCAAAAGCGGGATGCCGTACTGCTTTGCCGCTTCTTCGATATGACTTTCGCCGAAAATGGATATCTTCTTTCCGCAGTCCGGGCACTCCAGATAACTCATATTTTCCACAACGCCAATGATCGGGATATTCATTTTCTGAGCCATGTTGACAGCTTTAGCAACGATCATGGATACCAGTTCCTGCGGAGAAGCGACGATAACGATCCCGTTCACCGGAAGGGACTGGAATACAGTTAACGGCACGTCTCCGGTTCCCGGAGGCATGTCTACGAACATATAATCCACATCTTCCCACAGCGCTTCCTGCCAGAACTGCTTTACCGCGCCGGCAATGATCGGTCCTCTCCAGATCACCGGATCTGTGTCATGGTCCAGAAGAAGGTTCGCGGACATGATCTGGATGCCGGTAGCGCTCGTTGCAGGGATCATAAGATTGTCTTTCGTTACGCCTATTCCCTCGTCATTTAAGCCAAATGATTTCGGGATCGACGGGCCTGTGATATCCGCGTCCAGGATCGCCGTCCTGTAACCCTTCGCTCTCATCTTTACCGCAAGAAGAGAGGTCACAAGAGACTTTCCAACTCCCCCTTTGCCGCTTACTATGCCGATCACTTTTTTTACAGAACTTGCCGGATTCAGCGGTTCCAGAAAACTGGTCTGTTCCGCCGTCCTGCTGCTGCAGTTTTCTCCGCAGCTGGAGCAATCATGGGTACATTCACTCATTATATTCACTTTCCTTTCTCATTGTAATTGCTGTTTTTCATTCCTGAAATTCCCTGAACTGTCCGGGAAAATCCATTCCTTCTGATCATACGGAAAAGACCGGAAGCCTCCAGGGATTTCCATGCAGTATAAAATATCATGGAATTTACAGGCCACATGATCAGGTTTTTCCATGCGCGCATAGGCGCCAGGATCATAAATCCCTTTCCATACATAAGGCTCAGCCATAACGTCCCTAAAAGCACATTGCAAATCAGGGCAACCGTAAATTCTGCAGCCAGCACCCGGACAAGGGTGATCTTCTTCTTATAGAAGAAACAGCCGTAGATCACGCCTGCCGTCATAGCGCCCAGAGTCCATCCTGGAAAAAACTCGCCCGTAGGCTTTACGATAAATTTCAGGATGTCCAGCGCTCCGCCGAAAAAGCCTCCGAATACCGGACCAAACATGTAGTATACCATCTGATTTACCAGGCTGGAAAACCCGATCTTCAGGTAATCGCCTATCTGCACTGTAAAATATCCCATGATAACAGATATGGCGGCGAACATGGCTGCGGTGGTAAGGTTTCTCAGGTTCTTGAACTCGTCCAAAGACTCTTTAAACATAAGTTTACCTCCTTTGCAGACCTGTTGCGCTGGAGATAGACTTTCTGTCTCCGTTGCAGCGGGATGCGGCATGTGCACCGCAAGAAATTCTTTTCGTCCGGCTGTCAACTCCCTGTACAGCCAGCACTTAACGCGCATATGCCTACTCTGCTTTTTATGATATTTTCCGGCCGACTAAAGACCGCTTTTTGCAGTATATCACAAGATTCCCATTTTTCAAAGCCCTGCAGGGAATTTTTCAGTAAAAATGTAACAGTTCACATGGCTTCCTGTAAAATGAAAACAAGCGATACCTGAGTTTACAGCCCTGGCATCGCTTGCTTGAATCCTATGGCAAAATTCTTTTTCAGATAATCCTGTCACTCCAAAATACTTATCACCTGTTCGACACTAATATCCAGCTTTTCAGCTATCTCCTTTTCAGGACACCCTTCCCTGAAAAGTTTAAATACCTTTTTAGTCAAAGAAATCCCCTGTTCCAAGCCCTGTTCCAGACCCTGTTCCAGACCCTGTTCCAAACCTTCATTATACTTCTCTTTATATTTCATCTCCAGCGTCATATATTCCCGCCTCCATTCTCTGTTATGCTTGGCTTCTGTGACTGCTGCATCCAGTTCTCTGACATAAGGATCATCTGACATTTTCCCTGCCACATAGTCCAGAACTGCCTTCAGGTTTGGGAATCACAAAAAATCCCTGCGCATATCAAGCCGCAGGGATCAGATCAACTACTGTTCTATCTATAAATTACATATTCTATAAATAGATCCGTATTTATCACTTTTCTATATTTTCGTCTATCGCCTCTCCAAGCCCGGTTTCAATGGCTTCTGAAACTTCCTCAAGAGCCTCTTCTTCATCCGGCCCGTTGCATTTTAAGCAAATGTGGCTTCCTGTCTTGATGCCTGCACCCATAACGTTTAAAACGCTTTTGGCATCTACGCGTTTTTCTCCGCACTCGATGATCACATCGCATTTAAACTTCATGGAAGTCTTGGCTAATACTCCTGCAGGTCTTAAATGAAGCCCTGACGGGTTTACAACGACAATATTCTTTGATACCATGCTTTTCTCTCCTCCAGCCCTGGCTGTTATGTTTTCGCAGCCTGATCAGCTGCTTTTCCATAGCTTTACACGTTAAATTTTATTACAGATCCCCTTACCCTGTCAAGACAAACCTGCGGCGCCCGCCGCTTCCCTGGCAGCCGCCTGCTGTTCCCGTTCTCTTTTCGAAAAAACGCAGCCGCAGTAATCCTGCCGATAGAGTCCGTACTGGGCGGACAGTTCCACAGACCGCTTGTATCCATTTTTCTTTTTAAAATCAGACGGCAGATATAAGACGCCATACTCCTTTGCCAGCTCTTCTCCGATCTCGTTGAGCTTAGCCGCATTTTTTAACGGACTGATCGAAAGCGTCGTGGTAAAGTAGTCAAAGCCTCCCCTGGCAGCCGCCTCAGCCGCCTCCCGCAGGCGGAGCCGATAGCAGGCAAAACATCGTTCGCCTCCTTCTCTATCCCCCTCATGGCCTTTCACTGCCTGGTAAAAATCCTCCGGCAAAAACTCCCCCTCCAGAAAGGAAACCGGATACTTTGTGTCCATCTCAGAGATCAGCCTCTGCTGCTCCTTTACCCGTTTTCCATATTCTTCTGCCGGATAGATGTTCGGGTTATAATAAAATACCGTGATATTAAAATGGTCAGAAAGATATTCCAGCACGTAGCTGCTGCACGGCGCGCAGCAGCTATGAAGGAGAAGGCTGGGGACCGTCTTCTCCTCTTCCTTATTTTTTATAATACTTTCCAGTTCTTTCTGGTAATTTCTCTTGTTCATAATAACCGGTTAAGGGCAATGCAGACTTCTCCATCTGCACTGCCCTCTCCATCCTTTACAGAAAATCTCTTATACGTTTACTTCTTACGGGGTTTCTCAGCTTTCTGAGAGCCTTCGCCTCGATCTGACGGATACGTTCCCTGGTCACGTTGAATTCTTTGCCCACCTCTTCCAGAGTCCTGGGGTGGCCGTCTTCCAGACCGAAACGCAAAACGATCACCTGACGCTCCCTTTCCTTCAGATCTCCCAAAAGCGCGTCGATGTGCTCCCGCAGCATCACTGACTCCACGTTGCCTTCCGGAGTCACAACATTATTATCCGCAACAAAATCTCCAAGGTTGGAATCGTCTTCTTCACCGATAGGAGTCTCTAAAGATGCCGGCTCCCTGGCGATCTGCATGATCTCCATCACCTTGTCCTCAGTCATATCCAGAGCCTCCGCCAGTTCTGATACTGAAGGTTCATATCCCAGTTCCAGCGTAAGCTTTCTCTGCATCTTAGACATCTTATTGATCGTTTCTACCATATGCACAGGAACACGGATCGTCCTCGCCTGATCAGCCAGTGCCCTTGTTACGGACTGCCGGATCCACCAAGTCGCATATGTACTCAGCTTATATCCTTTTGTATAATCAAATTTTTCAACGCCTTTGATCAGTCCCAGATTTCCTTCCTGTACAAGATCCAAAAAGCTCATGCCCCTGCCTGTATAACGCTTTGCGATGCTCACTACGAGCCTCAGGTTTGCTTCGATCAGACGTTCTTTGGCATATTCTTCCCCGGCTGCCTTTCTCTTTGCCAGATCCAGTTCTTCATCTGCGGACAGCAGCGGTACAGTCCCAATTTCCTTCAGATACATGCGGACAGGGTCTTCTGTTCCAATTCCTTCCAGCAGGTCAATGGCATCCAGGTCAATGTCCTCGTCTGCTTCACCGTCTTTCATAAAGCCGTCTTCGTCTATGTCGTCCATGATCAGCGGATCGTCTGCCAGCATGGCATCGTCGATTACAG
This sequence comes from Candidatus Lachnoclostridium stercoravium, assembly GCA_019118365.1. Classification (GTDB taxonomy): domain Bacteria; phylum Bacillota; class Clostridia; order Lachnospirales; family Lachnospiraceae; genus Lachnoclostridium_A; species Lachnoclostridium_A stercoravium. Next base: position 16,579 of record DWZA01000054.1, read on the forward strand.
GAACCACATCAACATTGTGGCTCTCCAGGTAAGAATATATCTGATCCATCTGTTCCGGGGACAACTGGGCGCCTGTGAAGAAATCGTTGATCTCTCCTACATCCAGGGCATTATGCTTTGTCCTGGCCAGCTCTACCAGCTTATGAAGCTTTTCCAGAAATAAATTTTTGTTGTTCTCCACAACAGCCTTATTTTCTTTTTCCACTCGATAACGTCCTTTCGCATAGAAATCTATACATCATCTCATTATATAACACAGAATTGCAGATTTCAACATATTTTTTCAAACTGCTCAGCCGTGCGCCAGGATGCGTCATAAAAAGCGCTGCAAGCTGGCTTGAATAAGCGATTTATGACGCAGACTGGCATAGGGATGGCTTATCCCGGCTTCCTGGCCGCTATGCGGACAGGAAATCGGCCTACTTATGGAGGCTGTGGATCCCGATCCTTTCCTGCAGATTTTCAATCACAACATCTGTTTTTGTTCCCCCGAATTCTCCGTCCAGAGTCCAGTCTACCGGCTCGCTGCTATGACATTCGATCCTTCTGGCCCGGATCCTTTTTACACATTCATTTTCTTCTTCATCCCGGATCAGAAGATAAGAGACGATATTGCTGAAGTCCATAGGCGTTTTAGGCATATGGATAAACAGGCCCTCGAAGATCCCGTCGTTTAAAACGACATTTCCCTTCACCAGTCCCTTAAAACCGCCGACGCTGACAGCGTTCGTCACCATTCCGAAGATAAAGTCGCCTTCCATCTCCCTTATTGATCCGTCTTCCTGTTCCCAGCAGACCTTCATATGGCTGCTTTTTAAAGGCGACAGATTTTTTACAGCTTCCATCACATATGCCTGATGGCCTAAAAGGTTCTTTTTATCCTGGGGCGTAATATAAGAAACTTCTGTAAAGGCGCCGAAACCGGCGATATAGACAAAATATCTCTCGCCGCAGAACATCCCCACATCCGCCATATAGAGATCTCCCCGTACGGCGATCTGGGCTGCCTGGATCATATTTTTCGGGATCCTCAGGCTGGTCCCGTAATCGTTGGTGGAGCCGGAAGGAATATAACCCAGGACCGGCGGATTTTTCAGTTCCATGATCCCGGACACAGTTTCATTCAGCGTCCCGTCTCCGCCGCTGCAGACGATCAGATCCGCTCGTTTTCCCTTCTTTATCACGGCTTCCCTTGCGTCTAAAGACCGCTGAGTAATATGCACTTTTACATCATAACCGGCTTTTATAAAAATATCCAGGATATCCAGGATCCGCGTACGGATCTTCCCTTTTCCTGAACAGGGATTGACGATAAATAAAAGTTTTTTCATGCTTCACCTTTTTGCATCTGTCCGGCCGCTGTACTGCAGCTGCCGCTCTTTCAAATTGTTCTCAACTTATCAGCTTCATATACTTTCCAAACGCATTTGGAAGGGGATATTTTTCATCCAGTTCCTTTTTGTCCGCGAAAATAAACCCTTCCGGCCTGCTGCCTGCCGTTTCGATCCTCCATCCGCGCATATGCCATTCCACGTGTGAAAAGATGTGTCTGGCATCCGGCAGGCGTTCGGATATCCTGGAACTGCTTTTGTCCAGCCCCAGGGCTTCCAGAAGCCTTTCGCCTTCCAGATATCCTTCTGTATTCGGCAGTTCGTACAAAGAAGCCAGCAGACCGTTTGCGTCTCTTTTGCGGATGGCGTATTTGTCCTGCCACTGTATCAGGCAGATCGTTTTCTCTTCTATTTTCCTTGCCTTTTTTTCGCCCTTTACCGGGATCTCCCCTGTCAATCCTTTTTTTCCTGCTTCACAGAGGGAAAATAACGGGCATTCCCCGCAGCGGGGCTGCCCGTTTGGAACGCAGACTAAAGCTCCGATCTCGATCAGCCCCTGGTTATAAGAAGAGGCTTTTCCAGCAGGTATGACCTCCTTGAGGGCTTCTTCCACTTCCCGTTTTACGGACTGTTTTGTAATATCCTTTCTGCTCCCAAGCACCCTGGAGATCACTCTGAGGACGTTGCCGTCCACTGCGGGGGCAGGGATACCATAAGCAATGGAAGCGATCGCGCCCGCTGTGTAGCTTCCGATCCCAGGAAGTTTTTTCAGCTCTTCCCAGGACTCCGGCAGCTTTCCTCCGTGCTGGTCAACGATCTCTCTCGCCGCCTTTTTCAGATTTCTGGCCCGGCTGTAGTATCCAAGTCCTTCCCACAGCTTCATCAGACGGTCGTCTTCTGCTTCCGCCAGATCCCTGACCGTAGGAAAGGCCTCCATAAATCTGGCAAAATAAGGTTTGACCGCTTCCACCCTGGTCTGTTGGAGCATGATCTCCGATACCCACACGCGGTAGGCCTGCGGATCGTCTCTCCATGGGAGCTTTCTTGCATTTTCCCCGTACCAGGCAAGAAGCGGTTTTTCCATCGCCGTAAGTCTTTCTCTGACGGACGCCTGATCCTTTGGGATCACCTGGATCTTATCATAAAACCCAGTCCGTTCCTGCAGATCCGGCGTATTATTCTCATTAAGATCAAACATAACCATAGATTCCTCTGACTGACACTTCTCCGGAAAGTACCTTTTGTACCTTTCCGTCTTCCGTCTTTACCAGAAGCTCCCCGTCTTTTTCTATGCCGAGGGATATGCCAGTATAGTCCCCGGAAGACGCAAGGACGCGCACTTCTTTTCCATTATTTGCCAGAATACTGTTGTATTCATCCATGATCAGGGACAGATCTCCTGCTTTTTCATAAAGGCTGTAATATTTTTCAAAAGACTCCATCACAGCGGCTACGATCAGACTTCTGGGAACGAGGCTGCCCTTTTCAATAAGGACAGACGTGGCCGTCTTGCTGATCTCCCCTGCAAATTCCTTCTGGCCTACATTTATGCCGATCCCTACGACAACATAGTGGATACAGTCCATTTCTGCGCTCATTTCTGTAAGTATCCCGCAGATCTTCCTGCCGTTTACCACTACGTCGTTTGGCCATTTGATCACAGCGGACAGGCCGGCTGCCTTCTCTATTCCCTCCGCCACTGCCATAGCTGCCACTAACGTTACCATAGAAGCTGCGGACGGCAGTATCTCAGGCCGCAGCACAAGGCTCATATAAACGGACGTACCCCTGGGAGATTCCCAGCTCCGTCCCCGCCTTCCTTTTCCGGCCTTCTGGCAGTCCGCCACCACAAGGGTGCCGTGAGGACAGCCTTCTTCCGCCAGGCGTTTTGCCCTGTCGTTTGTAGAATCTGTTTCCTCATAGCAGACCAGAGTCCTGCCGGCCCACTGTCCGCGGATCTGGCTTGAAAGCTCTGCTTCTGTTATCACATCTGCGGCGGCTTTAAGGCGGTAGCCGCGGTTTCTTACCGCTTCGATCTCATAGCCTTCTTCCTTTAGCTGATTAATCACCTTCCATATAGCTGTTCTGGAAACGCCCAGCCTTTCGCACAGCTCCTGCCCGGATATATAGTCCTGGGAACTTTTCAAAAGCTTTAATATCTCTGTTTTCATTTCCTGTCACCCCCATATGCTGATCGCGCTGATCATTGTCAGCAGAAGGAGGAGGACGCCTAAAACCGTCTGGAAGTATCCTGTCCTCCGGATCCTCTTTTCATGGACTCCCCTTATGTGGACGGCTCCTGTAATAAGATTCAGCGCTGCGCCGGCAAAGAAGATAAGGGGAAACATCAGCATATGGTCTTCCGGGCTTAAGAACGTGATAACTGCCAGCACTACGATAACGATCCCCAGGACGATATGGATCACATCCAAAAACACCGCCGTATTTCTTGGATTTTTCTTCTTATCCTGTGCAAACATCCTTAATCTCCTAATGTAGCGACCATAACGGCTTTGATCGTATGCATACGGTTCTCCGCCTCGTCGAATACCACTGACTGTCCGGATTCAAACACGTCTTCCGTTACTTCGTTGCCCTTTACAGCAGGCAGGCAGTGCATAAAGATCGTTGTGTCTTTTCCTGTCTTTGCCATAAGCTCTTTATTTACCTGATAAGGCTTTAAAAGCGCTACTCTCTCCGCCGCTTTATCTTCTTCTCCCATCGAGCACCACACGTCGGTGTAAACTGCATCCGCGCCTTTTACGTCCTCGACATCATCGCTGATGGTAACAGTGCTTCCTGCCTCCTTTGCATAGCCCCTGCAAAGCTCTGTCAGTTCTTCTTTCGGCTGCAGGGACTTTGGCGCCAGGATAGTGAAGTTAATGCCCATCTTGGAGCAGCCGATCATAAGGCTGTTGGCCATGTTGTTCCTGCCGTCGCCGATGTATACAAAATTCAGCCCCTTTAAATATCCGAAATGTTCTTTCATGGTCAGCATATCCGCCAGGATCTGGGTCGGATGGTAATCGTCTGTAAGACCGTTCCATACCGGAACGCCCGCGTATTTTGCCAGGGCCTCTACTGTGCTGTGCTTGAAGCCTCTGAATTCGATACCGTCAAACAGCCTTCCCAGGACTCTCGCAGTATCTTCTACGCTCTCCTTATGTCCCAGCTGGATGTCGTCTTTTCCAAGATATTCCGGATGGCCGCCTTCGTCCACACAGGCTACCACAAAAGAGCAGCGGGTCCTGGTAGACGGTTTTTCAAAGATCAGAGCGATATTTTTCCCTTTCAGGGAATTGCCCGTGATGCCTTTTTTCTTATCTGCTTTCAGCTTTTCCGCCAGTTCCAGCAGATATCCGATCTCCTCTGGAGTAAAGTCTTTCAGCGTTATAAAATTCCTTCCTTTTAAATCCATGGTAATTACCTCTTTTCTATTTTCTCTTTTGTGGCTGTTTATTCTTTCTGGTCGCTCTTAACATCGTCCCTTTCTGCTATCTCGGCAAGGGATTTCACAAGGCCCGCGATCCCCTGGATATCCGATGGGATGATGATCTTCGTCGCCTTTCCGTCCGCCGCCTTCGCAAAGGCTTCCAGGCTCTTCAGCTGGAGCACCGCGTTGTCGGCGCCCGCCTCTTTGATCATGCGGATGCCGTCTGCGTTAGCCTGCTGGATCTTAAGGATCGCCTCTGCCTGGCCTTCCGCTTCCTTGATCCGCTTCTCTTTTTCCGCTTCCGCGTGAAGGATCGCCGCCTGCTTATCTGCTTCCGCATCCAGGATGGCCGATTCTTTCTTTCCTTCCGCTACCAGGATCGTGGACTTTTTCTGGCCTTCCGCGATCAGGATGGCTTCACGCCGCTCCCTCTCTGCCTTCATCTGTTTCTCCATGGCATCCTGGATCGCCGCCGGCGGGATGATGTTCTTTAATTCCACGCGGTTTACCTTGATCCCCCAGGGATCTGTGGCCATGTCCAGGGATGCCCTCATCTTGGTATTGATCGTCTCCCTGGAAGTCAGGGTCTGATCCAGCTCCAGGTCGCCGATGATATTTCTCAAAGTAGTGGCCGTCAGGTTCTCAATAGCCATGATCGGGTTCTCTACGCCGTAGGCGTAAAGCTTTGGATCCGTGATCTGAAAAAATACTACCGTGTCGATCCGCATGGTTACGTTATCCTTCGTGATCACCGGCTGGGGAGCAAAATCTACCACCTGCTCCTTTAAGATCACCCTTTTTGCCACCCGGTCGATAAAAGGCATTTTAAAATGGATCCCTACGGACCAGGTAGCCAGGTAGGCGCCCAGCCGCTCTACTACCATCGCATGGGCCTGAGGAACGATCTTTATACATGATGCCAGCAAAAGCAGTACGATGATCAGAAAGATAATGATCCCAAAAAATCCTGTCAATCCTGTTATAGTGTTCATATTTTATTCCCTCCTGCTGTCTTCTTTATCTATCATAAGCTTTACGCCTCTGACCTCTACGATCCTTACGATCTCTCCTGTTTTAAACGTTTTTTTCGGATCTGCGGACCGGGCCGTCCACTCCTGTCCGCCGACCACTGCCGTTCCTGTCCCGGCATCGTTATCCACATCAGAGGTGACCCTGGCTTTTTTCCCCTCCAGGCTCTCCACGTTTGTCTTTTCCGTATTTCTGTTAATATATTTTATAGCAAAAGGCCTGGTAAAAATCAACAGGATAAATGACACTGCCACGAATACCACCAGCTGCGCTTCAACCCCCGCCCCTGCCAGGGCGCAGAAAAAAGCCGCCAGAGCCCCGCCTGCAAACCAAATGGTGGTAAGCGCTACGGTGAGCGCCTCGATCCCGGCAAGGGCAACAAACAAGATCAGCCAGTAAACCGCCGCCATCCTATCTCCTCCTTCTCTGTCTGGCCGCTTCAAACATCAGCACAGAAGCCGCCACCGCCGCGTTCAGCGACTCTACCTGTCCCTCCATAGGTATCTTCACAAGGCTGTCGGCAATACCGGAAAGTTCTTCCGAAAGTCCTTTTGATTCATTGCCGATCATAAACGCCGCAGCCTCTGTATAAGCCTCTTCGTCGTAATCCTTTGTTCCTTTCAGATGGGCCGCGTAAAAACGGATCCCTTCTTCTTTCATCTCAGATACTGCCCCTTTTAAGTCGTCCGTATACACAAACGGCACACGGTAGACCGCTCCCATGGTAGAACGGATCACTTTGGGACTGAAAATATCCGCTGTCTCCCGGTTCATCAGAACGCCTGTGATCCCGGCCCCTTCCCCCGCCCGGATGATAGTCCCCAGGTTTCCCGGATCCTGCAGCGTTTCCAGGACCATGATCAGAGGTTTTCTGCCTGTCTCTTTTCCCATCACGTCCCTTAGCTTCCAGGAGGGCTGACGGATCAGAGCCAGTATCCCCTGGGGCGTCTGCGTGTCCGCCATCGCCTTCATCACCTCGTCCGTCACTACTTCAAAGCTGTATCCTTCCCCAGCCGCCGGTTCTTTTTCCAGATAGGTCTCTGAAATATAAACCTTTTCCACCCAGTCTTTGGGGGCTTCTTTAAACATCTTCGGCCCTTCTGCAATAAAAAGGCCTGTTTCTTTTCTGGCTTTCGCCCTCTTTGCCAGAGCCGCCGCCTGCTTTACCTGGCTGTTTGCCGTACTTGTTATCATATTCTCAATTATTCTCCATTATCTCAAGACTTTCCGCCTCTTCGACCCAGATCCTTCCGCAGGCGTCGCTTGGCATCCGCAGGTCGCCTCTTGGGGAAACTGCTACAGAACCCACCTTTGGCCCGTCTGGAAGGCAGGAACGTTTAAAGTGCTGGGTAAAGAAACGGCGGTAAAATACTTTCAGCCATTTTAAGATCACGGCTTTATCATATGTTCCCTCAAACGCCCTGCACGCCAGCCGGTATACCTTGGACGGCACGTAGCCGTAACGCAGGATCTGATAAAGGAAGAAGTCGTGAAGCTCATAAGGGCCTACCAGATCTTCCGTTTTCTGTGATATCTTCCCATCTTTCGGCGGAAGCAGCTCCGGGCTTACGGGAGTAGCGAGAACATCCTCCAGAGCCGCAGACAATTCCCTTTCTCCGCATGTATCCGCGTAATATTTCACCAGATGGCGCACCAGTGTCTTAGGCACGGAAGCGTTCACTCCATACATGGACATATGGTCGCCGTTATAAGTCGCCCAGCCTAAAGCCAGCTCCGACATATCGCCGGTTCCGATCACCATGCCGTTTACCTGGTTGGCGATATCCATAAGCACCTGAGTCCGCTCTCTCGCCTGTGCGTTTTCATAAGTTACGTCATGGTTTTCCGGATCGTGGCCGATATCTCTAAAATGAAGCATCACCGCTTCTTTAATATCCACTTCTTTTAAAGCTGCCCCTGTCTTTTCCGCCAGGGTGCACGCGTTCTGATAGGTCCTGTCCGTGGTGCCGAAGCATGGCATGGTCACGCACTGGATCTGGCTGCGGGGAATGCCGCACAGGTCAAAGGCCCTGGCTGTCACAAGAAGGGCCAGAGTGGAGTCCAGACCTCCGGAAAGCCCGATGACCGCATGGGAGCAGCCTGTATGCTGCAGCCTCTTTTTTAAGCCCATAGCCTGAATAGAAAGGATCTCCTCGCAGCGTTTTTCTCTTTCTGCAGTATTGTCCGGCACAAATGGCGCCGGGTCGATAAACCTTTCCAGTTCCGTTTCCTCTTCTTTTAAAGAAAATCCGACGATCCAATATCTTTCCCTGCCGGATACCTTAAAGGTAGTCATCCTGCGCCGCTCCGATACCAGTTTTTCCAGATCGATATCCGCCGTCAGTAGACCAGTCTCAAACCGTTTTGATTCCGCCAGGCACAGGCCGTTTTCCGCAATGATATTGTGTCCCCCAAAGACAAGGTCCTGGGTGGATTCTCCGTCGCCTGCATTGGCGTAGATATAAGCGCAGACCAGACGGGCAGACTGGCCCCAGATCAGCGTATCTCTGTAGGCGCTCTTTCCCGTAGTCTCGTCGCTGGCGGAGCAGTTGACGATCACCGTTGCTCCTGCCTGGGCGTATCCGATGCTGGGCGGGCAGGCTACCCATACGTCTTCGCAGATCTCCGCGCCTACCACCAGAGACGGCAGTTCCTTGCATTCAAAAAGGATATCGCCGCCGAACGGCACTGCTTCCCCGTCTATATCGATCAGACGCACCTGTTCTTCCCCAGGTTCAAAATTTCTGGCCTCGTAAAATTCTCCATAATTTGGAAGGTGTCTCTTTGGAACAAGGCCCAGGATCTTTCCGTCCTGAACAGCCGCCGCCACGTTATAAAGCTTGCCGCCGTCTTCCCATGGAAGCCCTACGAAAACAAGGATATCGCTTCCTTCTGTACTCTTTGCAAGAACTGACAGTTCCCGCCTCGCGCTCCTTATAAGGGCGTTCTGCCCGAACAGATCGCCGCAGGTATACGCGGTGAGCGCAAGCTCAGGAAATACCATGATCTTCACATGAGCCTTCTTCCCTTCTTCGATCATCTCTTCTATCTTTTCTCTGTTCCATACAGTATCGGCCACTCTTACCTCTGGCGTTGCGGCCGCAACTTTTAAAAAACCGTCTTTCATTGTTCTGCTCCTGTTATTTTATACTTTTGCAGCCTCTTTTGCCTGTTTAATGCCAGGCAGCTGCGCGTTCTTTGGAAGCCATCCCGACTTCCTGTAATAGACCAGATCCATGAGCAGCGTCGTCACCCATGTAATCGGATAGCACCACATAACCGCTTTATAGCTTGGGAAATACGGTACCAGGAAATTGATATATATCATCCTTAAAATACACATATTCCCTATGGTTATCATCATAACAGCCCAGGTCCTGCCCGCGCCCCGGAAGGTGCCCATAAGGATCTGATGGGCCGCCACGAATATGTAAAACGGGATAATGACCCGCATCGTGGACGCGCCGTATTCTATTACCTCCGGATCATCTGTAAAAATACCGATCAGCAGCCTTCCCCACAGGAATATGGCTACTGTGACCATCAAGGTATATACCAGGCAGATAGCGATATTTTCCTTCAGGCCTTTTCTGACTCTGTCATATCGCTTCGCGCCAATGTTCTGTCCTGTAAACGTAGTAGCCGCCAGGCAGAAGCTCTGCAGCGGAAGCAGGATAAAACCGTCCACCTTATTGTAAGCTCCGTAGCCGGCCATCGCCGCCGAACCAAAGACATTGATGTTGGCCTGTACGATCACGTTGGACAGGCTGATGATCGACTGCTGCAGGCCGCTGGGGATCCCGATGACCAGGATCCTTCTCATCATAAACCGGTCAATACGGATCTTTGACAGTTCCACCCGGTAAGGCTCCTCTGTCTTCACAAGCGCAGCCATCACAAGGACCGCCGATACCGCCTGAGCGATCACCGTAGCATATCCGGCCCCTGCGATCCCCATGTGGAACTGGACTACAAAAAGCAGATCCAGGACAATATTTACTCCTGAAGACACACACAGGTAATACAGAGGACGTTTGGAATCTCCTACTGCCCTCAGAATCCCCGCTCCCATATTATACACCAGATTGAACAGGGAACCGCTGAAAAATATCTGAAAATACAGGACAGCCCCGTCCAGAACATCCGGAGGCGTCTTCACCCATTTTAAGATCAGAGGCGCAAGAAAATATCCCGCCGCCGTAAGCAGGATCCCTCCGATCACGCTGAACGCGATACAGGTATGGACAGCCCTGCTGAGCTTTTTCACATTTCCCGCTCCATAATACTGGGAGATCACGACTCCGGCTCCTGCAGCCGTTCCCATGAACATGCCTATGATCAGGTTGATGATAGGATTGCTCGTCCCGACAGCGGCTAAAGCCTCTTTCCCAACAAAATTTCCCACTACTATGGAATCTACAGTATTGTACAGCTGCTGAAAAAGGCTTCCGACCAGAAGAGGAAGAGAAAACACCAGCAGCTGCTTCCATATGACTCCTTCCGTCATCAATACGCCTTTCGCAGGCTGCGCTGACCCCTTATCTGACAAATTCCCGCCTTCTTTCTACGTTTTTCGTTGGATTTTGCGCTGACCGCCAGCTTTGCTTGCGCGGCCGCGTTCGTTTGCTATAATTTCGCGGCACAGCCCTCACAAACAAAGTTTGCTCGGTCACGTGCGTTCGCACTATAGAAAAAGCCAAACCAAAGCCGGCTTTTGGCAAGCACGATTCGCCTTTGGTTTGGCTTTTTCTGCACCGCTCATTGCTGACGTGCATATTATACCATGTCAACTAAACTCGTGGAAGACCTTGTTAAGTGGACAGGTATGACTCGCACTAGGCTCGAAAAAACCTCGCCAAGTGCTCCTATTATACCATATTTTCTAAAACTATAAAACTATTTTACGATCCATTGTCCTGATCTACGACCACCGATACGTTCAATCATGCCATCTTCCTGCATTATTTTCATAAGGCGTTTTACTTTTCGTTCGGAACAATCAAGCATTGAGGCAATCTGTGACTGCGTTATATGAGGATTTTCTTTTATTACAAATAATATTTTTTCTTCTAAAGTGTCATTTAAAGTGCCATCCAAAGTGCCATTTTGTCCCTTTGGAACTTTAGCACCCATTAAAGGCGTAAATTTCACCATAATATCCTCTAAATGAAGCGTATATTCCGGCATTGGAACGCCATGTTTTTTACAGGCCTCGCATATTTTTTCTATCCCGCGGCCCCACGTTTCCACATATCCCGCTCTGAAAAATCCATTGGAACCGCATCCCATTTATATCCGGTCTTGGACAACAAAAACTCTGTCAAAGCAGCTCCTCTGAGAAGCTGCTTTGTACTGC
>DWZA01000055.1 GCA_019118365.1 Candidatus Lachnoclostridium stercoravium
GCGCAGAACGATAAAAACTGCCGAAAGGTCTGATCCTGGATCTTATCTTTATGATAGACCAGATCGAACCAGCGGATAAATTCCTGATCACTGATATGGATCTCCCCCAGGAAGCCATTCTTTAATTCGTCAGCCACAAGGAAACGAGAGATTACAGATATCCCGGCTTTGTGGCTGACTGCTTTTTTTACAGAGGCGGATCCCATGCAGATCCAGCTTTTTTTAACAGACAGGCGGCGCTCTGTAAAAATACGGTCCAGGAGCATCTGGGTGCCGCTTCCCTTTTCTCTGGCGACGATCGTCTCCCCGTTTAATTCCTTCAGCAAAACAGATTTCCCTTCCAGCGGATGTCCTTTCCAGCATACTACGGTCATTTTGTCTTCCAGAAACGGCGTATAACGCAGATAGGGAGACAGGGAGGTCCTCTGAATGATCGCCAGATCCATTTTAGCAGTTAAAAGCTTTTTCTCCATAGATTTCGTATTTCCCATTTCTACAGCAACTGGTATGTTACCATAGCGTTCTTCATATGCGTCCAGAAGCGGATAGATCAGACAGTCTCCAATGGTGCTGCTGACTCCCAGCTTTAATTTTTTCTTATACTCGCTGTTTCCCATTCGGTTTTCCAGCTGATCGATCGTCTTGAGCACCTGGTGAGAGAGAAACAGAAGCTCTCTACCAGAATCTGTCAGATACAGAGTGTGGTTCAGACGTTCAAAAAGTATGGTATCATATTCCTTTTCCAAAGAAGCGATGGCCTGGCTTACCGAGGACTGGGAAACCAGAAGATTCTGGGCAGCTTTGCTCATATTCATACACCGGCACACTTCTTCAAAAATCTCAAGATTTCGTATTGTCATGAAAGCTCCTTCCGTTGATCACTATAAGTTTATACTTATTATAATACAGTTATATTCATATTTTTCAATACCTAATGTTGATGCTATAATGAGCCTGTAAGTAAGATAACTGATAATTCAGGAGGTAGAAAATGGATAAGATACTTCTCGTTGTGATCGATGGCTGCGCGCCGGAATATCTGACAAGGGAAACCGCGCCCGGCCTGTACGGTCTGGCGGATTCTCTGGGATTCGTGAAAATCGTAAAGAGCGCCGTTCCATCGGTTACCAACGTAAACCATGCCTGTATCCTCTCCGGACGCTTTCCGGAAGAAACCAGGGTGGTCGGGAATTACTACTATAACCGGCAAACTAAAGAAGAAGGATTTATTGAAGAACGAGGATTCATGAAAGCGGAGACGATCCTCCAGGCTTATAAAAAGGCCGGAAAGAAGACGGCTCTCCTTACGGTAAAGGGAAAAGTCCTCGGCGTATACGGCGACGGGGCCGATATCGGGATCAGCGTACAAACTCCAGACAAAGAGCTGCTGGACAGATTGGGGCTGGATATGCCCCCAAAAGTACAGTCGCCAGAAAGTACGGAGTGGATCATGAAAGCCGCGTTAGCCTGTGTGGAAAAGGAGGATCCTGATTTTGTATACTGTACGACGAACGATTTTGTTTTCCACCACTATGGGCCGGGAACACCGGAAGCGAAAGAACAGATCGCATTTGCCGACAAATACATTACGAAGATCCATGAGATCGATCCGGAAAGGCAGATCTACATTACGGCAGACCATGGAATGAACCAGAAAACAGACCTGATCAATTTCCAGAATATGGCGGATCGTAAGGGGCTTCATCTGTACTGTCTGCCTCCTTTGAAAGACCGGTATGTAGAAAACCACATTTATCAGGAGGGCGGGATCTTATATATTTTCCTGGAAAAGGATCAGGATCCGGAGGAATTTTTAAAGCTGGCAAAAGAAACTCCGGAGATCGAACAGATCATGACTGCCAGGGAAGCTGCGGCCGCCTTCCATCTTCCAGAAGACGAGATCGGGGATTACGTTCTTTTAGCGGCGAGAGGCTGCGCCTTTGGAGAGGTGCCGGGAGAACGGCTGAAAACAGAAGAAGTACGGACCCACGGTTCTCTTTATGAAAGAGAGATCCCTCTGCTGGCGATTCATCCGCAGGCTCCCAGCGAGGCTTACGAATACAGCAAAGATATCGCGGCATTTATCATGGACAGATAACAATCTGGTCTTAGGAGGATTCAAACAATGAAAATAAAGAAAAATCTAGCGGTTTTATCAGTATGTCTTGGCTTGGCGGCGTTAGCAGCAGGGTGTGGAAGCAGCAGCGCCGGGCTGTCCGGAGATATTCAGCTGGTAGGAAGCACATCCATGGAAGAACTTTGCGTGGCGCTGTCCGAGCAATATATGGAAGAAAATCCTGACGTCAATGTTTCCGCCGAATACGTAGGCTCAACGGCCGGAGTGGAAGCGCTGATCGCCGGTTCCGCAGATATTGGAACTTCTTCAAGAAATCTGACCCAGGAAGAAAAAGATCAGGGAGCAGTGGAAAATGTGGTTGCAAAAGACGGGATCGCAGTGATCATAAGCCCGGCTGTTACTGGAGTAACGGGGTTGACCTCTCAGCAGATCGCAGATATTTATCAGGGAAATATCATGAACTGGAGCGAAGTCGGCGGCCCGGATATGCCGATCATCACCATCGGACACGAAGCAGGTTCCGGAACAAGAGATCCCTTCGAAGAAACCCTTGATATCGTAGATAAATGCAAGTATGCAAATGAGTTAAGCGGCTCCGGCCCGGTTATCGCAAAAGTAGGAGAGACGGAAGGAGCTATCGGCTACTGTTCCTCCGCACTGGTAGACGATGTCGTAACGGTCCTTTCCGTAGACGGGGTTGAACCGACAAAGGAAAATATTCAGAACGGAACCTACAGCCTGACAAAGACCATGGTCATGGCGACGATGGGCGAGATCGGCGAACAGAACGAACTGGTGCAGAACTTCTTTGACTTTGTATATTCAGAAGAGGGGAAAGAGATCGCAGAATCAGTAAACCTGATCCCGATCGAAAGAGAATCATAACGCTGATATTTTTACGGAAAGAAACCATTTTTAGAAAAAATGGTTTCTTTTTTGATGCGGAGATTGGAAAAATCATGGTATAATTTATTTGGTCATGCAGGCTGATTGAAAGACTTTGCAGCCAATGAACAGATGAAGGGGAAGGGTGGTATTTATGGCGATCAGAAAGGCAGTACAGGAAGATCTTGATGCAGTTAAGGCAATTTATAAAAAGATCTTCCAATACCAAAACGAAGGAAAACTTCTGGTAGGCTGGGTAGAGGGAGTATATCCTACGGATGAAACAGCAGAGAAGGCGTTTAAGAACGGCGATCTGTTTGTCATGGAGGAAGATGGTAAAATCCTCGCCTCTGCCAGGATCAACCAGGATCAGGAAGAAGAATACCGAGCAGCAGACTGGAAATATAAAGGCGTCCCGGATCAGGAGGTCATGGTGATCCATACTCTGGCAGTAGATCCAGAGTGCTCTGGAAAAGGATACGGATCCGCAATGGTAAAATTTTACGAAGATTACGCCATGGAGCATGGCTGCAGATACCTTCGGATGGATACCGGAGAGGTGAACCAGACAGCCCGCAGGATGTATAAGAAGCTGGGATATTGGGAAGCAGATATCATCCCCTGTGATTTTAACAGTATTCCGGACTGGAAGATGGTCTGTCTGGAGAAACGGCTGAATTGTTACAAAAAATCAGGGAAATCATATTAATTTATTGACATAAATACCAATAGATGATATACTGAAGTCAAGTCAAACGATTGACTAATTGGAGAAAAGTGTAAGATGAAGGGACGAGTTACTTTAAAGGATATAGCAGCTGCGGCTGGAGTTTCAGCCAGCACGGTTTCTCTTGTTCTGAATGGAAAGATCGGATCAAGGGTATCAGCAGCAACAGTAGCGAAAATCCGAGATATTGCAGAGAATCTTCATTACCAACCGGATATTAATGCCCAGAGGCTGAAGGGAAAGGCGCTTCCGATCATAGGGCTTGTGGTTCCTAATATTACAAACTATTTTTATTCTGAGATGACAAAAGGGATCATGGATGCTGGGGCGAACGCTGGATATAATGTTATTTTGCTTAATTCGGAGAATACTTTACAAGGAGAACAACTGGCGGCCGAAGCTTTCCTTTCTGTCCGGGTAGCAGGTGCGATCGTTTGCGGTGTCTGTGAACCTGGAACAGAAGAATCCGTTATTTTAGAAGAGCTAAAAAGGGCAGGTATTCCGGTCGTAAAAATTGACCGCTGTGAATGGAATGAGAAATATCCCAGAGTAATGATAGACAATTATCAGGCAGCTTATGACAGTGTTAAGTGTTTACATCGGCTGGGGCATAGAAAAATCGGTATTATAGCAACGACATGGGATCTGGGTATCATGAACGCCAGAGAACAAGGCTATCAGCAGGCGATGAAGGATCTTGACTTAGAGATCAGCGAGTCTATGATCTATCGTAAAAAATCATATGATCTGACAGATGAAGAGGCAGATGAAATCGCGGACGACATTTCAAAACATTTAAACCGACATACGGCGATTTTAGCAATTCCCGGCGATGTGCTCGCTATTGAATGCATCGTATATTGGAAAAGGCATGGAATAAACGTTCCAGACGATATCAGCATTATGGGATTTGATAATGTATATATGGGAAGTATTATAGAACCAGCTCTCACAACCGTCGACCAGCCCAAATACGAGATGGGAAAAGGGGCGATGGAACTGCTTATCAAAGCAATCGAAGGGCGTTCCGGAGCAAAAAGGTTAGTGTATCAATATCAGATTATAGAAAGAAATTCTGTAAGAAATATTTGTGCCAGCGAGTGAAAAAAGCAGTTAAAGGCTGATAGAGAATGATATAACCAAAGGTAAGAATACCTTTGGTTATATTTAAACAAGTCAAACGTTAAACTAATAGACTAAAACAGACCAAAGACCGGTATTTGGATACTGTTTTACATAAACATCAAGGAGGAAGGACACGATGATCCATGTAAGAAATAAGGATATGCTTTTTATTGAAGCTCACGGCCATGTGTGGAAAAAGCTTCATGGAGTGCGTTTTAACAGGCAGAAGCTGATTTCCCTGGAAAACGGAAGGATACGGGTAGGAGAGGAGGAAATGCAATTTTTGCCGCCGGAAATGCGGGATAACACCTGTTTGATCGAGGTTATGCAGACTTATGAAAAATTGTTCGGTTTTGATAAGGTCGTTCTTTTGCAGACGCCATGCTACGGAGAACAGTATGAGTATATCAATGAGATTTTGAAAAAGAATCCAGAAAAATATGTTTCCATTGGTATCGGCACACCGGAAGATGAAAAACTCTACAAAGAAACTGCCAGGAAATGTATCGGGGAGTACGGCTATAAAGGTTTAAAATTTGAATCTCCAGACATTCCTTTTGATATGCTGGCTCCGGAAAAGCAATTTGTTTTTGAAGAATTAATGAAATATAACGCATATTTTGTGATCGATCTGGGCTGGGGAAATGGCCTGTACGATTTTCCTATCAACCAGATGCTGGAAGTTGCCCGGAGATATCCGGATCTGAAGATCATTCTGCCCCATATGGGGGTAAGCAGGTTATGGGATCCAAAAGAAAAGGGAAATCTAGATAGCCTGAAAAAGACATTATCGATCCTGGAATATAATCAGAATGTTTATTTTGATTGTTCCGGAATCCCTATGCTGGCAACAAGAGCAGGAGAAGAGTATCCTTGGCCGCTTATGCAGGATGTGCTGAAAACAGCAAAATCAATGGGTGCGATCGACCGCGTGATGTGGGGGAGCGATATGCCTACCGTTTTGGTGGCATGTACATACCGTCAGCATATTGAATGTATTACGCGCCATTGCGATTATCTCACCGATGAGGAACTGGAAAATCTTCTGGGCCGTACAGCAGATAAAGTGTGGTTTGGACAGTAGAAGGGTTTGCTTTAAAAGAAAGAGGGGAAGCGTTTGGAGGGCAGCAATACGGCAGATATGCCGATCATTGAATTTTGCAACATTACAAAAGCTTTTTCCGGTGTGAAAGCGTTGGACGATGTATCTTTTTCCATAGAAAAAGGGCATGTTCACTGCCTGATGGGAGAAAATGGCGCCGGAAAAAGTACGCTGATCAAGATTCTTACTGGCGTATACCAGGCGGATGAAGGGGAAATAAAGATAAAAGGAGAAACCGTTAAGATCAGGGATATCTATCACAGCAGGAAGCTTCATATTGGAACCGTATTCCAGGAAAATAGCCTTCTGCCTCACTTATCTGTAGCAGAAAATATTTTTCTCACCAGAGAACCTAAAACAAAGACAGGGCTGATCAATTATAAAGAGATGTATGAAAAAAGCCTTGAATGGGAGAAAAAACTGGGAGTATCTATTGACCCTAAAGAAAAAGTACGCAATCTTTCTGTTGCAGAACAGCAGATCGTTGAAATTGTCAAAGTATTATCTCAGGATCCGGAAATCATCATCTTAGATGAACCGACTTCATCCCTGTCGGATAATGAAATCGAGAATCTGTTTGAGATCATAAAGCGTCTCCAGGACAACGGTATGACGTTTATCTATGTTTCTCATAGAATGGAGGAGATTAAAGAAATCGGGACGTCCGGAACGGTACTGCGGGATGGAAAGTTTATCGTTACGATCAACGACATCAAAAAGATCAGTATTGAGGAGATCATTACCTATATCGTCGGAAGACCGCTGAATCAGATCTATCCGCCCAGGCATGCAGAAATAGGCAACGTCCTGTTAGAGGTAAAAAACCTTTCTGTACCTGGACTTGTCCATCATGTAAGCTTCCAGGTACGCAGAGGAGAAGTCCTTGGATTTTCAGGATTAGTTGGCGCAGGAAGGACAGAAACAGCAAAGGCAGTATTTGGGGATCTGAAAAAATCAGAAGGTACGATTTTTAAAGAAGGGGACAAACTTTCCATAAAGAGTCCAAAGGATGCAATACGCTGCGGAATCAGCCTTTTGACGGAAAATCGAAAGGAAGAGGGGCTTTTCCTGGAAAAATCGGTTTCCTGGAATGTTGTTTCCGCATCTCTGGACACGATTAAATCACATGGATTTTTAAATTTTCGGAAGGAAAGAAACCTTGTAAAGGATTACGTAAAAGCATTAGGGATCAAGGTAGCGAATGTGGAACGTCCGGTAAAATATCTGTCTGGTGGAAATCAGCAGAAAGTCGTATTTGCGAAATGGCTGAATGCAGGCTCTCAGATCTACATTTTTGATGAGCCCACCAGAGGGATCGATGTGGGAGCAAAGAGCGAGATCTATGGCATCATCAATCAGTTGGCTGAACAGGGAAAAGCAGTTATCGTAATTTCTTCAGAGCTTCCGGAAATCCTTGGTATCTGTGACCGGATCGCAATATTTCATGAGGGAAAACTGGTAAAAGAACTGGACAGGCAAGATGCGGATCAGGAGAAGATCATGTATTATGCAATAGGAGGCAGGGATAAGGTTGAAAACATTTCAGAATAGTATTGGAAAAAATGAAGTTTGGAGAAAGCTGACTAGAGTTCAGGGGCTGAGCGCTCTGCTTCCGCTGGCAGTGATCGTAGTATTTTTGTCTTTAACAACAGACACGTTTCTGACAGCTGATAACCTTATGAATGTTATGCGCCAGGCAGCCGTATATGCGGTTATGGCAACTGGAATGACTTTTGTTCTGCTGACAGGAGGGGTTGATCTTTCTCAGGGATCGCTGCTGGCCATGTGCTGTGTTACATCCTGCATGGCTTTGAATGCAACGGGCAGTATGTGGATTGCTATTTTAACCGCTATGGGGACAGGGCTTATCGTAGGAGCCGTCAATGGCACCGTGATCAGCATGATCAAATTGCCGCCGTTTATTATGACTTTAGGAGCACTCTATATGGTCAGGGGCATCACCCTTTACATCACAAATTCCACACAGGTGCGGGTATCAGATAATCCGGCTTTTACTTTTATCGGAAAAGGCGATCTCTTTGGTATTCCTGTGCCGGTCTATGTATTTATAGCGGTGGGAATCCTGGCAAGTCTGTTTTTAACCTATACGTCTACGGGAAGAAATATTTTTGCAGTAGGTTCGAATGAATCGTCTGCCAGATTGTCTGGCGTTAATGTAAATAAGACTCTGATCATCGCCTATGCGCTTTCTGGACTGTGCGTAGGGATCGGAGCAGTCGTATATCTGGCAAGGCTGTCTGCCGCTCAGCCGACAGCAGGAGAAAGCTATGAAATGGAAGCGATTGCAGCCGCAGTTGTAGGGGGTACAAGCCAGTCAGGAGGCGAAGGCGGGATCCTTGGATCTTTGATCGGGGCAGTGATCATTGCAAGCATCCGAAACGGACTGGTTTTACTGGGGGTAGGAAGCTATTTTACAAAAATTGTCGTAGGGCTGATCATCGTACTGGCCGTAGCAATTGATGTAACACGCCGCAGGCTGGCGGCAAATCGTTGATCCGACAAAGGGTGCATTTGGGGCGTATGTTACAGGATACTTCACAGAAAGGAGAACGTATTATGAAGAAGAAACATTTAGCAGTATTTATGGTCGCAGCAGTAGCTGCTCTGGCACTTATAGGATGTCAGAGCAAAGGGGAAAATGAAAGTACAGCCGCAGAAAGTATATCCCAGGAAACGTCTGCGGACGCAGCAGAAGAAAATACGGACGGACTGCCTGGAAGCGGGAAAACGATCGCATTTGTACCAAAGCAGCTGGGCAATCCCTATTTTGTGGCTATCCGCGATGCTATCGAGGATGAAGCAGTAAAAAACGGTTTTGAATTTAAATGCAACGCGCCGGATGCAACTACAGAAGTAGACAAACAGGTAAGCATCTGTGAAGCTTTTGTAGCAGAAGGAGTAGACGTACTGATCATTGCCCCTAATGATGCGACAGCGATCGTAGATGTGATCAACGAAGCTCAGGAAAAGGGAATCGCAGTGTTTCTGGTAGACTCCGGAGCCGATGAATCCGGGTACGTTTCCCTGATCAGCACAGACAATTATGCCGGCGGAGAACTGGCGGCTCAGTGGATGGGTGAAAACGTAAAAGGGAAAGTTGCGATCATTGACGGCATGGCGGGAAATGAGGCGACGACCCAGCGATATAACGGTTTCATGGAAAAGATCAAAGAATATCCTGATATCGAGGTGGTGACCAGCGATTATGGCAACGGCGATATGGCAACAGCCATGACTGTTGCAGAGAATTTCCTTACCGCTTATACTGACCTTGCTGGAATTTTCTGCTGCGACGATATTATGGCTCAGGGGGCCGGTCAGGCAGTGGCTGCTTCCGGAAAAAGCGAAGAAATTACGATCTGCGGTTTTGATGGTTCGCCGGAAGGTTCGCAGGCTATCCTGGACGGGCTTATGGATGCCACGATTGCTCAGCTTCCAGCTACAATGGGAAGGATGGCCGTAGATTACGCGATCGACTATTTTGACGGAAAAGAAGTAGAGCATTCCATCAACACAGACTGTGAGATCGTTACTGCAGAAAATGCAGAAGAATACCTGACCTGGCATTAAAAAAATTTGTAGAACGCCCAAACTTGGAAATCGCAGAAAAGGCAAAAGCGGTCTGAAAACGTGTGACTTTGCAGCCATCTTTAGGAACTCTAGGCTTCTATGGTTTCTCCTCTGTTCTTAGCAAAATCATAGAAGTCTAGAGTTCCTTGATGGCGAAACCGGAACACGTGAAAGACCGCTTTGCCTTATTATGTACTTGGCGAATTACAGATACATAGATACATACATAAAAGATGATAGATTTTTTTCAGCAAGTCAGTTATAATGGAAAGACAAAGAAGCGCTTCTTGAAGTAAAATTTAAAGGAGGATTATATGCTGAAATTAGAGATCAAATTAGATGAAAAAAAGATCTCAGAGGATCACAAATATGAAGTACAAAGTATTTATCGCGCTTTAGACGAAACTTTTTTTCGTTATCATTTAAGAAAGACAGAATCTCCTGACGGAACCATCTGTTTTACAGGGACTGGAAACCCAAAAGATTTTGGAGCGTTCGGAGGTATTATTCTAGGTTTAAAAGAAGAAAGCTGGTTTATGGATTATGTAACAAAATGGATCTGGTATAACAGCGACGACGGACGAAATGAAGATGATTTTTCAGTCGAAGACGTTTTGTACCACTATACAAAGAGGCTCAGTGTTGCATGATAGGATCATCAGACGAAACGAAATATTTAAAAGCGTTATATTTTGATTTGTCTGTACGTAACTTAAAAAAATATTATTCTGAAACAAATCCAAATCGTGCGTACAGACAAATTCGCGATTATCTGTTGGAAAATAATTTTTCCCATGAACAGTATTCTGGTTATCATTCAAATTACCAAACAACGGATTTGGAAATTATGGATCTTATTCAAAAGATGAGCCGTACCCTTCCGTGGCTTCCAATTTGCCTGAATCATTTTGAAGTTACAAATATAGGATCTAATCACGATCTGATGCTCATTTTTGATAAAGAAATTTCCAAACCAAAAGCACCTTGATCTTTACTCAAATCTTACTTTACCACTTTTTGCTGCATTTCCCATGCATTGACAAACAAATCCCCGCATAGTAAAATTTTCCAATCATAGTAATGTTACAGGATTTAATCATCGCAGGAGGGTTCATATGACTCAGTGGAATTTCTATTTTTCCGGTATTTTATACGGAAAATTTTATGAAGAGGCTGGAACGGTTCTGTTAGAAGCTTTGGACGTGGAGACGGGCTGTTTTTTACCCAGGAAGCCTTTGGAAAAGACGGAGGATTCCTTTTTTCAGGAGCTGTGCAGCCGGAGTATGGCGGATTTCTTCCGCATTAAAGAAGAGCTGGAGGGTCAGATCCAGAACGAACCGAAAAGAATAAAGATATCGTCAGGCAGGGAATTTTCTAACCGGAGAGGGGAAGCCTACATCGAGCGGAACCGGAAATTTCCCCTGGATCTCCTTTATGAAAGGGAGGAAGACGGCGGCTGCCGGATCTACGGGGCGGCCATGGCCGGAAGAGATACCATGGCTCTGATCGTGAGAAAAGGAATGGAGGATCGGACGATCTTAAAAGAGTGGAAGCTGGCCTATCCCTGTGCAGATAGAGAAAAGCTTCAGCCAGGCCCAGTATATCCCGTTCATTTTCTTGGAACCTTTATGGTCCCTACAAGAGACGGGGAGCGGCTGGCTGCCGACGTTTATCTTCCAAAAGGAGCTGGAGAGCGGATCCCGGCAGTACTTGTGCGCACTCCTTATGGGAAAAGAACTGGCGCGGCCGCATATTTCCGCTTTGTCCAGAGGGGCTACGCCGTAGTGATCCAGGACGTGCGGGGAAGAGAAGACAGCACGGGAGAATGGCAGCCGATGTACTGGGAAGTGGAGGATGGGGACGATACCTTAAACTGGATCGCCGCCCAGGAATGGAGCGACGGCCAGGCGGCTATGACAGGCGGCTCTTACCTCGGCTATGTTCAGTGGGCCGCTGCCGCCAGCGGAAATCCCCATCTGAAGGCAATGCTCAGCCAGGTCTGCGCCGGCAGCGCCTTTCACGATATGCCGCGCCGGGGCGGCTGCCTTACCTCCGGCGCTCTTGCCTGGGCATTTTCCGTTTCCCAGCAGAGAAGGACTCCGGAACTGATGGAGCGTAAAGACTGGGACGACGTTCTGGATATCCGCCCCCTTGCAGCTATCCCGGAAAAAGCTCTGGGATATCCGGTGCCTTTTATCACGAAATGGCTGGAGCACAAAGATCTGGATGATTTCTGGCGCCGTTCCAGCTGGAAAGACCGGTATGCCGGCGGCCCTGTTCCTGCCTTTATCATGTCCGGCTGGTTCGACGATAACGGCATGGGAACAACAGAAGCCCTGGACCTGGTAAAAGACTGGCCGAAAGGAAGCTGGAAAGCAGTGCTAGGACCGTGGAAACACAGCGGAAACGCAGATCATGACCTTCACGGGCATTTTATGGGAGAGGATGCCCTGCGCTATGATATCGACCTGCTGGCTCTGAAATGGCTGGATCATTTCTTAAAGGGCGTGGAAAACGGGATCGAGCGCACGCCTACAGTAGAATATTATACTCTTGGGGAAAACCGATGGAAGAGCGCGGCGCAGTGGCCGCCGGAATCCACAGAGATCTCCAGGCTGTATCTGGACGGAACTCAGGAAAACGAGGCGGCAGGTACAAAAGAAGCCTGCGGAAAAGGGCGTTTATCTCTGGAAGATCCAGAGCAAACAGGTAAAGATACGTATGTATACGATCCGGATCACCCGTCCACCCATCTGATCGACATGTCGGAAAATGAGATGGAGATTCCTGAAGATTATACAGAAGAGGAAAAACGGGAGGACGTGCTTTCCTATACTACGCCTCCCGCCAAACGGCCATGGACGATCACCGGGGACGTCCGGGTACATCTGTATTTTTCCTGCGATCATCCGGATACAGACTTTGTAGTCCGGATCACGGATGTAGATGAAAAGGGACGCTCTGTAAAGCTGGCGGACGGCGTTTTAGACGTGAAATACCGGGATGGTTTTGAAAAACCTTCCTACATGGAGCCAGGGGGTATTTATAAGGCTGTCGTTCGTACCACCAAGATTTCCAATACCTTTCTTCCTGGACACAGCCTGCGGCTGACCATAACCTCCAGCGCCAAGAATTTTATCTTTCCAAACAGCAATACAACAGGCGGATATGACAGCGAAACGAGAGAGAAGGCTGTTATTTCCGTACATCGCGGTAAAGAAAACGCCTCTTTCCTGGAATTTCCGAAAGAGGCCTGAAAACCGAAAACTTTTACGGACGGCGCATTCTCACAGCTCTGCGCCGTCGATCTCCTTAAATATTTCCCCTGAGATAGCTATGATATCATCCAGAGAGATCGGACGGCTGCTAAGGCTGTCTCCTTCTTCTGGCAGGAAAAAGAGGGTTCGTTCCGTCAGGGAGATCTTTTTCATCTTACCGGCGGCAGTGACATAGGAACCGCCTTCCTTGCGGGGATCAGGAACAAAATAAGTGATCGATACAAATGGATGGGCGGCCATATGCTCTATGAGCAGAGAAAGCTTCCGGTCCAGCTGCGCCTGACAGCTTTCGTCCAGGGATATCCGTTCCTGGGTCAGTCTTGCCGTTTCCTTTACCGCGTCTCCGTAGCCGGTAAGAGCTGCAAAAGGAGAAAACTGGGCGGCCCGGTTTAAAAGGGACATGGGCGGATGGACAGAGGACTGATGTCGGGAAAGATAGAGCATATCGTCGTATCGTTTTGGATCTTTTTTCATGCTTTGTGGCCTCCGATCTGGTTATTCCGCTCTCTGCCGGTAGCCCCTTCTTCCAGGCTGATCCCTTTTAGAACAGCGTTCTTCCCAAATTTTTTCTTGATATCCAGCATAGCCAGCTGGAGCTTTTTTTCCCGCTCCAGCTGAGCTTTCTCTGCAATTTCCTTTTCATGATCTTCAAACAGGCTCATCTGTTGGAAATGCCCTTCTATTTTCCTGTCCGCCTCCCGGATCACATGATTGGCGTAAATGGTGATCCGGCGGACTAAAAGCTCCCGGTCCACGATCTGATCAAACAGCTTTACCGCGCAGTCGGTGATCTGCCGCCCGCTGGAAGTATAAGTTTCCAGATTGCCGGTTCCATGGGCATGCTTTGGAACGGCGCGTCCATATCGATCTTCAGTCACCTGGCCCTGGTATTTTTTTCTTCCCTGTCCGCCGGACAGGTTTTCCCGATCATAGCCTATGGTCAGCACGATCTGGTCCGTCACCATTCCCTTATCCACCAGTTCCAGGGCGAGCATGTCCGTCATTTCCCGAAGCACCAGCTTCGCCTTTTCGAACGGATAGGGGCTTTGGAGCACCTGGCCGGAACCGATGGAATTATTTTCCGGCGTATAGGCCTTGATTGCCTCCATCGTACAGGGCTCCCAGCCCCAGGCGTGGTCGATGAGCAGTTCGGCGTTGACTCCGAAAAGATTGTAAAGCAATTCTTCATTGTAATAATCCGTCGGTTTTCCCATGGAACAGCGGGCGATATCTCCCATGGTGTAAATGCCCCGTTCCGCCAGCTTTTTTGCGTACCCCTTTCCCACGCGCCAGAAATCGGTCAGCGGCTCGTGGGTCCACAGATATTTCCGGTAAGAAAATTCCGTAAGCATGGCGATGCGCACGCCGTCTTCGTCCGGCCGCACATGCTTGGCCATAATATCAAGAGCCACCTTTGCCAGATAGAGGTTGGAGCCGATCCCGGCCGTGGCTGTGATCCCGGTAGAAGACAGCACGTCTTTGATGATCTTTTTAGCCAGCTGAGCAGGATTTAACCCATAAGTATCCAGATAGGAGGTGGCGTCTATAAAAACTTCGTCGATCGAATAAACGTGGATATCCTCCGGGGCAATGTATTTCAGGTAAATGCCATAGATCCTGGCGCTTCCATCCATATAATGGGCCATCTGCGGCGTCGCCACGATATAGTCCAGAGCGAGGGAAGGGTCGGCGGCCAGCTGTTCTGCGTCCCAGGATTTCCCGGAAAACGTATAATTTCCCTCAGGGGAGCGTACCGCTTTATGCTGCCGGATCGCTTCCGAAAGCCGTCCGGCGTTGATCTGCCTGACCCGCTGGATCACCTCGAACAGCCTGGCGCGCCCTGGGATCCCATAGGCTTTCAGAGACGGAGATACGGCAAGGCAGATGGTCTTTTCCGTACGGGAAGGATCCGCGACTACCAGGTTTGTCGTAAGGGGGTTCAACCCCCGTTCCACAGCTTCCAGAGAAGCGTAATAACTTTTCAGGTCAATGGCAATATAAGTCCGTTCAGACATGAAGCACTCCTTTAATCATGAAATTTTCCCTTTACCGTACCGACGCAGGGACGTTTTTTACAGCTTTTGCACCGCAGCCTGGCGTTCGTCCATGGAAAGAAACGTTCTGGAAAAAGGACGAGTCCCGCTTCCCACAGGATCAGGTGCAGGACGGAAGCTGCCAGGATCAGAACGATCAGTCCGGTGTTTACCTGGTTTAAAGGCTCGCCTGCGGCGAATAAGAGCGGCAGGACGGAAAAGATCAGCATATCGTCCCAGCCGTTGATCCGGCAGTCCATACAGCAGTTGGTGTTCCTCATGGCTAAAAGCCGCACCAGGCAGATCTTATAGATGAAGATATTGTTAAGCCCCATGAGGAAAAAGATCCAGGCTGTCAAAAGGTTCCAGGTTACGATATCGGTAAAGTATGTAATAGCCGCCGCTGTGAAAATATATATAAAATATATGGCAAGGACGATCAGCGTCCCTTTTCGGTCCCCTTTCCGCAGAGCCGGTGGCGGAAGAAGTTCTTTCTTTTCCAGGACTGCCGGAGTATAAAACCGCCGAAACATCCGCTTTGTATAGATCAGGTCTAAGGGCGGCCAGAGGCGGGTAAGGATCAGGTGGTAAAGGATTATGATTCCCAGAGCCACAGTCAGGAAAGTATTGACTGTTTTATTGTCCATAGGTAAGATAAAAGGAAATAAAAGATAAAAAAAGGATAAAAGAAAATATGCGCTCCGTTCGGCAAGATATATCATAAACGTTCTCCTTAATGCTTGTTGCTTTCAGTATAGCCTTTTT
This sequence comes from Candidatus Lachnoclostridium stercoravium, assembly GCA_019118365.1. Taxonomy (GTDB): domain Bacteria; phylum Bacillota; class Clostridia; order Lachnospirales; family Lachnospiraceae; genus Lachnoclostridium_A; species Lachnoclostridium_A stercoravium. The sequence continues at coordinate 15,584 of DWZA01000055.1, forward strand.
ATACGGGATTATCAACGGAAAACCGTCCGGAACGGCCGTATGTATAAAAATCATGGATCAATTCAGCCGTGTATCTTGTAACGCGCTTTATCATATATCCTGGCGCACGGCTGAACGGATTACAAACTCATGGATAGGAGGTGCGTTCTTCTGATCTCTCAATGGTCCGCTCTGCTCTGGAATATCCTGGAAGATATGAAAGAGCCTGTATGTTATATCCCATCAGGGATCTGCCTGGGGCTTGCCGTCACCGCTGCGGCGGCTGTCTTAAACAGGACCGTTTGCTCTGGAAGGCGGCGGGATATAAAGAAAGCAGCAGCCTTTTTCCTGTTTGCCGCTTATGCGGCGATCGTCCTGCAGCTGGCTTTTTTCTCCAGGGAACCGGGTTCCAGAAAAGGCGTGGATCTGCAGCTGTTTGGCACATGGGGAAATGAGATCCTTCCTCACGAATATCTGGTGGAGAATATCCTGATGTTTATTCCCTTCGGCCTCCTTATCCCGTTTGCTTTTCCCTGGGCGGAAAAGAAGAAAAACTGTATTCTTTCCGCTTTTCTTTTCAGTATATGCCTGGAACTTATGCAGCTTGTGACAGAACGGGGATTCTGTCAGATCGACGACGTCTGGACCAACACGCTGGGAGCCTGGATCGGATGGATGATCAGCCGCGCCATAAAAGGATCTGAAAAAGGGAGAAATTTGCAGCCATGATAAATAAATGTTCCGGGATCAGCCGGGAAAACCTCTGGCAGGTCATCGCGGATAACCAGGGAAAGACCATCTACACTGTAAAAAAGCTGCCTTTTACCTATCAGGTGAAGGGAGGAGAGCTGTTTACGGAAAGAAAGAAGAAATCTATTACAAGAGCTACTTTTGAAAAAGCTTATGAAAAGCTGGAAAAAGATCAGGAAGGCGCGATCCGCGGGCCAAAGGCCCTGGGATGCTTTGGCGCGCCCTATATCTGGGCGATCTTTCTGGCGCTGGGAGTGGTAGAAGACAGCTGAAAGCCAGCGCCGGACGGAATATCTGATCAGATTTTCCGCCGCCCCTGAGCGGTTGCCTAAAATTTTGATTGAGAAAAAATTGTCAGAGTGTTATAATTGAAGAAAATATGTTACATTCAGTTCACTGAAGTAAGAAAGAGAGGTATTGGACGATGGGAAGGAAAGTGGTACTGGCAGGAGCCTGCAGAACGGCGATCGGCGTTATGGGAGGCGGCTTAAGCAGCGTTCCTGTAGCTGATCTTGGAACGATCGTGATCAAGGAAGCGTTAAAGAGAGCAGGCGTACAGCCGGATCAGGTAGACGAGGTTTATATGGGCTGTGTGATCCAGGCAGGCCAGGGACAGAACGTAGCAAGACAGGCTGCTGTCCGCGCAGGTATCCCGGTAGAGGTTCCGGCGACGACTGTGAACGTGCTTTGCGGTTCCGGACTTCACTGTGTCAACCTGGCTGCAAAGCTGATCGCGGCAGGAGATGCAGATATTATCGTTGCAGGCGGCGTTGAGAGCATGTCAAGAGCTCCGTACCTGGTACAGCAGGGACGTTTCGGCTATCGTATGGGACATGCGCCGTTAGAGGATTCCATGATCCGCGACGCCCTTACGGATGCGTTCGAAGGCTACCATATGGGTATCACAGCTGAGAACATCTGCGAAGAGTGGGGACTGACCAGGGAACAGTTAGACGAATTTGCAGCAAAGAGCCAGCAGAAAGCAGAAGCTGCGATCGCATCCGGCAGATTTAAAGACGAGATCGTTCCGGTAGAGATCAAGAAGAAAAAAGAGACTGTGATCTTTGACACCGATGAAGGACCGCGTCCAGGCGTGACCGCAGAAGGGATCTCCAAGCTGCGCCCGGCATTCAAGAAAGACGGCATGGTTACCGCAGCCAACTCCTCTGGCATCAATGACGGCGGCGCGGCGATCATCGTTATGAGCGAAGAAAAGGCGAAAGAGCTGGGCGTTAAGCCGATGGCTACATGGGTAGGCGGCGAGCTGGCAGGCGTTGAGCCCAGGATTATGGGGATCGGACCAGTTGCGGCTACAAGAAAAGTTATGGCAAAGACCGGCATGAAGATCGACGATTTTGATCTGATCGAGGCTAACGAGGCGTTTGCCGCTCAGTCTGTTGCCGTAGGCCATGACCTTGGATTTGATCTTAATAAACTGAATGTCAACGGCGGTGCGATCGCCCTTGGCCATCCAGTAGGCTGCTCCGGCTGCCGTATCCTGGTAACTCTTCTTTACGAGATGGAAAAGAGAGATGCCAAGACAGGACTTGCGACTCTGTGCGTAGGCGGCGGCATGGGCTGCGCAGCTATCGTTAAGAGAGACTGATCGTCAGAAACTTAAGACAGGTATTTTCAGGAGGACCGTTCCAATGCAGACAGGCTTTGCAGGAACGGTCTTCATCATATATCCTGGCGCACGGCTGAACGGATACGACAAAAAATACTGTTTAAAAAAGATTCCTCGACGGCAGACAGTTTCTGTGGTATGATAGCAAAGATATAAATGACAGCATGTAACAGAAAAGAAAGGAGGCGTTTCCGATGGGCGCCATATCTGAAAGCAAGCCGGATAAGCGCTTGTGCATAGGCATCCTGGCCCACGTAGATGCGGGAAAGACCACATTATCGGAAGGCATCCTGTACCTGACAGAGACTATAAGAAAGCTGGGACGGGTGGACAACCGGGACGCGTTCCTGGATACTTACGAACTGGAACGGTCAAGGGGGATCACTATTTTTTCCAAGCAGGCGGTCTTTTCCCTTGGAGACATTTCCGTGACCCTTCTGGATACTCCAGGCCATGTAGATTTTTCCGCGGAGATGGAACGTACCCTTCCGGTCCTGGATTATGCCATTCTGGTCATCAGCGGCGCAGACGGCGTACAGGGCCATACGGAGACGCTCTGGCGCCTGCTCAGACGCTATCAGATCCCTACATTTCTTTTTATCAACAAGATGGATCAGCAGGGAACCGACCAAAGGGCGCTGATGGATGAACTAAAAAGCCGTTTGGACGGAAATTGCGTTGATTTTTCCAGAAAGGAAGAAGAGATATGGGAGGATGCCGCCTTGTGCGACGAAAAGCTCCTGGAAAGATATCTGGAAACCGGGACGCTTAAGCAGGAAGACATCCAGGATCTTATTTTAGACAGGAAACTCTTCCCCTGCTATTTTGGATCCGCCTTAAAGCTCACAGGAGTAGAAGAATTTCTTGACGGCGTGAAAAGGTATGTCCGCTGCCCGGACTATCCGGCTGCCTTTGGAGCCAGGATCTTTAAGATCTCCAGAGACGAACAGGGAAACCGTCTGACTTATATGAAGATCACTGGCGGAAGCTTAAAGGTAAGGGAACAGCTTCAAGGGCTGGAGGACGAAAAGGTGAACCAGATACGGATCTACTCTGGCGCCAGATATGAGACGGCGGGGGAAGCGGCTGCGGGAACCATATGCGCCGTGACCGGGCTTATTTCCACCAGGCCTGGACAGGGGATCGGCGCAGAATCCGAAGGTGAGGCGCCGGTTCTGGAGCCGGTCCTTACATACCGGGTCGATCCTCCGGCCGGCATGGATATCCATACGCTTTTAAAAGCTCTGAGGCAGCTGGAGGAAGAAGAGCCAGAGCTGCACATTTCCTGGAATGAGACTCTCGGCGAGATCCAGGCTCAGGTCATGGGAGAAGTGCAGATCGAGATCATTAAAAGCCTTATGGAAGAGCGGTTTGGAGCGAAGATCAGCTTCGGGGCCGGAAATATCGTATATAAAGAGACGATCCTGGATACGGTAGAGGGTGTGGGGCATTTTGAGCCTCTGCGCCACTATGCGGAAGTCCATCTCCTTATGGAACCGGGAGAGCCGGGAAGCGGTCTGGAATTTGAAACCCGCTGCAGCGAAGACCTGCTGGATAAAAACTGGCAGCGTCTGGTGCTTACCCATCTGGAAGAAAAACGCCACAGAGGCGTCCTTACCGGTTCAGAGATCACGGATATGAAGATCACCCTCATATCCGGCCGGGCCCATATCAAGCATACGGAAGGCGGCGATTTCCGTCAGGCCACCTACCGGGCTGTGCGCCAGGGATTGATGGAGGCGCAGTGCAGGCTTTTGGAGCCTTATTATCAGTTTCGCCTGGACATCCCCGCTGACTGCGTGGGACGGGCTATGGCGGATATCGAACGGATGAACGGAAGCTTCGGCCATCCTTTGATCGAGGGGGACAGGGCGGTGCTCACAGGCCGCGCGCCTGTGGTCAATATGCGGGATTATCACAGAGACGTGATCTCTTATTCCAGGGGAATGGGAAGGCTTTCCTGCTCCCTTTACGGATACGAACCCTGCCACAACGAAGATGAGGTGATCGCAGCCGCCATGTATGATCCGGAGCTGGACTTCGACGATCCTACAGGTTCTGTTTTCTGTTCCCACGGAGCAGGTTATCTCGTTCCCTGGTATGCAGTAAAGGACTGCGCCCATATCGGCTGTATCATAGAAAGAAAAAATGCAGGCTTTCCTTACAACAGCGGCCTGTATCAGGAAGCCGATCCGCTTCCTGAGGAAGAAGAGAAGGCTCCTGTCAGGTCCGGACCATCGGCCTCTTCTAAAGCTTCCTATTCCGGGCTTTCTTCTACAGGGATCGGAGATGAAGAGCTGGAGGCGATCTTTAAGCGGACCTATGGAGAAGGAAAGAAAAGACCTGCGGCAGGAAATGCAGCCAGAACTGCCGTTTACGGCAGAGAAAAGAAGACGTTTCAGCCCCAGGAACGGGTAGCGGAATACCTTCTGGTAGACGGTTATAATATTATTTTCGCCTGGGAGGATCTGCGGGAGCTGGCGAAAGCGACCATTGACGGGGCCAGGCAGAAACTGATGGATATCCTGTGCAATTATCAGGGATATAAAAAATGCACCCTGATCGTCGTATTTGACGCCTACAAAGTTACTGGAAATACAGGAGAAGCCATCGACTACCATAATATCCATGTAGTATATACAAAAGAAGCAGAGACGGCGGACCAGTACATCGAAAAGCTCGCCCATGAGATCGGCCCGAAATACCACGTGACCGTGGCTACTTCGGACGGTCTGGAGCAGCTGATCATCCGGGGACAGGGCTGTCTCCTGATGTCAGCCTCCGATCTGAGGGAGGAGATCGACCGGATAAACGGACAGATCCGGGAAGAGCGGCATAAGCTGCAAAAGCCTGGAAAAAACTACCTTCTTGGCCATGCAGGAGAAGAAGTGATGCGGTCGCTGAAGGAAAAAGCAGAAAGCGAGGATGAAAAAGGTGAAAACAATTGATGCAAGCACTTGGAAAAAAGAAATTCCCGCGTTCAGGGAAAAAACAGCCGCGTTTTACGCTGGAGAAGTAGACAAAGGCGCTTATAAAGGCTTTTCCGGCTTCTACGGAAGCTACGCCCAGAAGGGCGGGAAGGCCAGTATGCTCCGCCTGCGTATGACAGCCGGATGTGTAACGAAAGAAAAAATGGCGTTCGTCGCAGATGCGATCCGCCGCTATCAGGTGAAGACGATGCACTTTACCACATGCGAGACGATCCAGCTCCACGATCTGAACCAGGATCAGGTATGCGGCATTATGGAGGAGGCTCTGGATGCAGGGATCGTAACTATGGGCGGCGGCGGAGATTTCCCAAGAAACGTTATGTGTTCTCCTCTTTCCGGCGTTGAAAAGGACGAATATTTTGACGTTTTGCCCTGGGCGAAAGCTGCCGGAGAGTATCTGATGAACTTTATCAAAGCGGAGAAGATGCCGAGAAAGCTTAAAGTATGTTTCTCCAATTCCCCGGAGAACGTTCCTCACGCTACTTACCGCGATCTGGGTTTCGCAGCAAGAGAAGACGGGAAATTTGACGTATACAGCGCAGGCGGACTGGGAAATAACCCCCGCTTTGGAGTAAAAGTTGCAGAGGGGATCGAGCCGGAGAAGATCCTTTACTATATCAAAGCCATGTGGCTGACCTTCCGCGCTTATGGAAACTACGAAAACAGAGGAAAAGCCCGCACCCGCTATATGCAGGAGGCTCTGGGCGGAGCGGAAGCATACCGGAAAGCCTATCTGGAAAAGCTGGACGAAGTATTTGCTTCCGGCGAAGATCTGGACATTTCCGTAACTCCTGAAGAAGTGACAAAAGCTCCCTGCGGCGAAGCGCCGAAGAGCTGGAGAGTGATGGAGCAGAAGCAGACGGGGCTTTATACCGTATCGTGGCATCCCATCGGCGGAAAGCCGGCTCCGGACGAGTTCTGCGCTTTGAGCGACCTGCTCCAGACCATGGAAGGCGCCGAGATCCGCCTTGCTCCAGACGAGACGGCTTATATCATAAACCTCACTGGAGAAGAGGCTGCAAAGGTGCTGGAAGCAACGGAAAACGGAGCAAGAACTCTCTTCGAGACTTCTGTCAGCTGCATCGGAGCCAGCATATGCCAGGTAGGAGTCCGGGATTCCCAGGCTCTCCTTGAGGCGTGCATAAAAGCTGTGAGAAACGCGGCGATCCCAGACGGAGCTCTGCCGCAGATCCATATTTCCGGATGTCCTTCCTCCTGCGGGACCCATCAGACAGGGGCCATCGGCTTCCGCGGCGGCGTGAAGATGGTGGACAAGGCAGCTAAACCCGCCTTTGTGCTCTATGTGAACGGAGAAGAAAAACAGGGAAAGGAAGCTATGGGAAGAGAACTTGGAACTATGCTGGAAGAAAATATCCCGGAATTTTTAGTAACCCTGGGAGAAGCAGTTGCTGAGAGCGGAAAAGATTTTTACACCTGGAACCGTTCCAATCCCATGGCGCTGGAGAAAGTTGCGTCTTTATACCTTTCTAACTAAATAGTCTTTCCTATGAAACGGACATGTCGCTTACAGCGGCATCACCATATATGAAAGAAGGGGACGATTGCCCTATAGATGATCACTTATCTATGGAGTAATCGTCCCCTTCTTAATGTAATCATAGAGGATCTTCGCCGTAAGCCCCCAGATCACATGCCCCTCATATTGATAAAAATAAGTAGGATACCTGCCGGACCGCCATTTATAGTCCCTGCCATGAGGAACAAGCGGATAAGGGAAATCTTCGCCGGGAGTTACAGAAACATGACAATAATAGACTTCCGGCGGGGTATGCAAAAAGAAGGATAAGGGAACCTGAAATACTTTAGAAACCTCATCCTGAGAGAAACTTCCGCAGTATCCGGTCAGTTCCGCCGCATAAGCGTAGATCAGACGGCCGGAAGGAGTAGGTAAAAGCCCCACGGGAGAAATGTGATGGAGCTGGTCTTCTGAAATGAGAAGTTCTTCCTTCGTCTCCCTGACCGCCGCCTGCAGCGGAGATTCAAAAGGCTCGATCCCTCCTCCTGGGAAGCAGACTTCGCCAGGCTGGGAAAGATTGCTGCCGCGTACCTCGAAAAGAACAGACGGACAGCCGCCGTCCCGGATCAGAGGAATAAGGACAGAGGCAAAAGAAAATTCCTGTTTGTTGATCAAAAAATCCATATCATTCATAATGAGTTCATCATAGTACAGAATTTTCTTAAGGTCAAGAGCAGAGAAGATAAGAAAAACGTAATAATTTTCCATATTGTCCTTTTTAAAGCAATATGATATAACTGTATTAATTTAAATAATACAGTTAATACGGAGGATGGTATGGACGATCAGCAGAAGAATGGCACTGATATAGAAACAGAAGCCGCAGCTATTGACCGGCAGATCCAGGCGATCATGGAGGGCCAAGGAACTGGAGATGAGAAAAAAAGGCGTCCTTCTGCAGCAGGGCGTATTCCTTTCTTTCGCAGCTGGAAAACTTACAGCCGGAGAAAAAAGATCGCGGCGGCAGCAGTTTTGCTGCTCTTTATATTTTTTATTTTGTCCAGGTGCGGCAAAGGCGGAAGCGATATGGGGACCGCGGTTTCGGTGATCCAGCTGAAGAAGCAGCCCATACAGGAAAAACTGGCTGTCAGCGGGCCGGTTTCCGGCACGGACAGCGTGGACGTGGTATCCAATATCCATGCGGAGATCACCGCTCTTAACGTAAAAGAGGGCGATAAAGTATCCAAGGGACAGATCCTGGCGGTTCTTGACAGCACGGATCTGGAGCGGGAAGTAGCCATTGCAAAGAACGCCTATGACCAGGCGGTAGTGCAGAAGCAGGAAAAAGATAAAAGCGAAGCCTTAGGCTATGAAAAAGCGGTCCAGGATTACCAGAAAGCCCAGACGGACCACGCAAGGAACAGCCAGCTCTTTGCCGCAGGCGGGATCACCCAGGCGGCTATGGAAGAATCGGCAAACGCCTTAAACGACGCCAGACGGCTGGTAGAAGGATATACGGTAGTGGACGGAAAAGGAGCGGCCGATCCCTCCTATGAACTGCAGATCAACAGCGCGGCCTATGAGCTGGAAAAGAAAGAGGAAGAGCTGGAGAACACCCAGATCAAAAGCACGATCGACGGGACGGTAGTCCGGGTCAATTCCAAAGTCGGTCAGTTCGCGGACAAAGTGGAAGACGACAAGCCTATTTTAAGCATTGAAAATCTGGAACAGCTGGAGCTGGAGATCAAAGTCAGCGAATATTCTATCGGAAAGATCCAGTTGGGGCAGAAGGCAGTGATCAGCGCGGATATCCTGGGGGAAGAGACAGAGGAAGGGGAAGTTGTAAAGATCTCCCCTACAGGTGAAGAAAAGGGCGGCGGTTCTACGGAACGGGTCATCCCCATCACCATACGGATCGACGGACAGGATACAAAGCTGATCGCCGGGATCACTGCCAGGGCGGAGATCCTGGTAGACAGCTCGGACAGCGCGTTTGCAGTTCCGGTCACGGCTCTGATCAATACGCCGGATGGTGGAGACGCCATTGCCGTTGTGGAAAATGGAAAGATCCGGCTGATACCGGTTAAGACCGGGATCGACGGGGATGTGATGGTCGAAGTGATCCCTGCTGACAGCAGCCAGCTGGAAGAAGGGATGCAGGTCGTAGCAGGCGGCGGCGCCGGGCTGACAGACGGACAGGCTGTGACCGCTCTGCCGCAGAGTCAGGAGGCTTCATCATGATAATAGGGAAAAAGGCTCCGGAAAAAGACAGCGCACGGCCTTTGATACAGCTGGAAAATCTTGTGAAGATATACGATACAGGCGCTCTCCGCGTCCTTGGGTTAAAGAAGATCAACCTGACTATCGAAAAAGGAGAATTTGTGGCGATCATGGGTCACTCCGGTTCCGGGAAATCCACGCTTATGAATATTTTAGGCTGCCTGGACCGCCCGACGCTGGGGCACTACTATCTGGACGGAGAGGACACGGCGGACATGACTTCAGATCAGCTGTCCCTGATCCGGAATAAAAAGATCGGCTTTGTCTTCCAGTCTTTTAACCTGATCTCCAGGACTTCCGCCTTAAAAAATGTGGAACTCCCCATGACCTATGCCAGGATCCCCAAAGGCAGGCGCATAAAGCGGGCGAAAGAGCTGCTGGAAAAAGTCGGTCTGGGCGCCAGAGAAGACCATATGCCCAACGAACTGTCCGGCGGCCAGCGCCAGCGGGTGGCTATCGCCAGAGCGCTGGCCAACGAGCCTCCTCTGCTTTTAGCGGACGAACCTACAGGAAACCTGGATACGGCGGCCTCCATTGAGATCATGGAGCTGTTTTCCAGCCTTCATGACGAAGGAGTTACTGTGGTAGTCGTCACCCACGAGGAGGACATTGCGGCGTTTGCAGACAGGATCATCCGTTTTGCAGACGGGCAGATCATCAGCGACGAAAAAAACAGCGGCAAAGGAGGGATCCCATGCTGATCGAAAATATGACCATGGCTTTTTCGGCGATCCGGACTAATAAGCTCCGTTCCGCCCTGACCATGCTGGGGATCATCATAGGCATCGGCTCCGTGATCTCCATCGTTTCTATCGGAGATACTATGCGCAGCATGTTTGCCGACCTTTATAAAAATATCGGCCTTACTCAGGCCTATCTTTCCATCGGATACTGGGTGGACGACGTGAGGCAGTCTGACTATTTCACCCTTGATGAGATGGAGCGGATCAAAGAAGCTTTTCCCGATGAGATCGCCTATATCGACAGCAGCGCTATGACAAGCGCCGATGCGGTCTACAAGCGGGAGAAGATCACTTTCGACTATACGGGGATCGATTATAATTACCAGGACGTACAGCCTGTAAATATCGTTTACGGAAGATATCTCAATGAAGGCGACATCCTGGGAAGAAAGAAAAACGCAGTTATGGACACGGACAGCGCGAAGATGCTGTTCGGAACGGAAAACGCGGTGGGAAAGACGTTCCGCACCACTTTGTACGGCAGCACCGACGACTTTACGGTAGTAGGCGTTTACCGGAAGGAATTAAATGCGTTCCAGGCTCTTATGATGGGCAAAACCTCGGACCGGGGAGCCGCATTTGTGCCCTATACGCTCCTGACCTGGCCCAACGACTATTTTTATCAGCTTCATATCTTTGCCTCAGAAGAGGTGAACCAGAGCGTTTTCTATGACCAGCTGAAGGCCTATGCGGCAAGGATGCGGTCCAGAGAACCGGAGGATATGTATCTGTATACGGCTATGGAGCAGATGACTGCGGTCGATCAGGTAATGGGCGGGCTCTCTGCGGCAGTAGGAGGCATAGCCGCCATATCCCTTCTGGTAGGCGGGATCGGCATTATGAACATCATGCTGGTATCCGTTACAGAGAGGACCAGGGAGATCGGCATACGAAAAGCCCTGGGAGCGAGGACCAGGGACGTGCTGATCCAGTTTCTGACTGAATCAGCGATCCTGTCCGCCTGCGGAGGCATCATCGGCGTAGCCATCGGAGTAGGAGTCGTTTCCATCGGCAGCGCCCTTTTAGGCATGGAAGCTGTGATCAAACCGGGGGTGATCCTTATGGCAGTATCGTTTTCCGCCATAGTCGGGATCTTTTTCGGTATTTATCCGGCTTCGAAAGCAGCGAAAGCGGATCCGATCGATGCCTTAAGATACGAATAAGGGAAGGAGGATGAGGATGATCATACTTGATTTCCGGGACAGACGTCCCATCTATGAACAGCTGATCGAGAAATTTCAGGAGGTCATGATGATAGGAGCTTTGGAAAAAGATGAAAAGATGCCCTCGGTGCGCCAGCTGGCTTCCGAACTCTCCATCAATCCCAATACCGTGCAGCGGGCTTACGGCCAGCTTGAACGGGAAGGATATATTTATTCAGTGCCGGGAAAGGGGAGTTTTGTAGCTGATATCAGCCAGTTAAAAGACGTCCGGAGGGAAGAGATACGGAGGGCCCTGGAACAGACGGCCAGACGGGCCTTCGTAAGCGGGATCTCAAAGGATGAATTTCTGGAGGACGCAGGGAAAGCCTACGAAAAAAGGAGGGAGCAGGAATGATAGAGGCAGTAAATCTTACAAAGCGGTTTGACGATATATGCGCGGTACGCGGACTGAACGCACAGATCAAAGACGGGAGCGTATTTGGGCTGATCGGGACCAACGGAGCGGGAAAGAGCACATTCCTGCGGATGGCCAGCGGGATCTTAAAGCCGGACGAAGGGAGCATTACCATAGACGGGGAGCCTGTTTTTGAAAATGAAAAGGCAAAGTCCCGGTTCTTCTATATTTCTGACGATCAGTTCTTTTTAAGCAACGCCACGGCGAAGGACATGATGGCGTTTTATAAAAAAGCCTATCCAAAATTCGATGAGAAACGCTGTTTTCATCTGCTGGAAAGCTTTGAACTGGATAAGAGGCGTAAGATCAATACATTTTCCAAAGGCATGAAAAAGCAGCTTTCTGTTATTTTAGGGATCTGCGCCCAGACCGACTATCTTTTCTGCGACGAAACCTTCGACGGCCTGGATCCGGTCATGCGCCAGACAGTAAAAAGCCTTTTTGCCAACGATATGGCGGAGAGGGGCATGACGCCGATCATCGCTTCCCACAACTTAAGAGAACTGGAGGATATCTGCGATCACGTAGGGCTGCTCCATAAGGGAGGCATCCTGCTGTCAAAGGATCTGGACGACATGAAGATGAACATCCATAAGATCCAGTGCGTTCTTTCTCCAGGCATGGAGGCAGACGACCTTGCAGGCCTGGACAAGATGAAGGTGGAAAAGCGGGGGCGCCTTTTGACGATCACCGTAAGAGGGAAAAAAGAAGAGATCGAGGAGATCATGGAAAGGAGCCAGCCGGTATTTTACGAGCTGATCCCATTGTCCCTGGAAGAGATCTTTATCAGCGAGACGGAGGTGGTAGGTTATGATGTCAAGAAACTGGTTTTTTAATTTCATGATCGAAGACTGGAAACGGCGCTTATGGGCCATCGCCCTTGTCAGCCTGCTGTTTTTCTTTTCGTTTCCAGTAGCCGTGGTCTTTGTAGCCGGAACAAGATATACCATGGATCCAAACTGGCTGCGGGATTTTACGGCCTTTGCTTCTCTTCTCGTATCAAAGAGTAACGGATGGATGGCTTTTATCACAGCCGTACTTTCCGTCGTTTGCGCGGCTTCCGGCTTTTCCTGGCTCAATTCCAGGAAGAAAGTAGACTTTTATCACAGCCTTCCTATCCGCAGAGAAAAGATCTTTATCGTCAATTATATCAACGGGATCCTGATCATGGCGGTTCCATATATGGTTTTCCTGGCGATCGCCTGCGGGATCGCCGCCTCCCAGGGAATATCGCCGGCTATTTTTATGGAAGCCGCAGAGGGATGGGGCTATTTTATGGTCTATTACCTTATGCTGTATTCCACAGTAGCCATCGCTGTGATCATGACCGGAAATCTGATCGTCGGCCTCCTTGGAACCTGTTTCTTTTTCTTCTACGGGCCGCTGGTGCTCCTGCTGGCAGAGGGATACTTCGGAACCTGGTTTTATACCTTCTGCGACGACGGCATGTTCTTTGACAAAGTGAGATACGTTTCTCCATTTATCGACTTCTGCGTCGGGGAAAGCGTTTCCGCCGGATTTTTCGCAAGCCGGCTGGCTGTGGGGATCGTCCTCACGGCGATCGCTTTCCTGCTTTACCGGAAGCGCCCCTCAGAGGCCGCCGGAAAAGCTATGGCGTTTACCTTGAGCAAACCTGTGATCCGTATCCTGATGGTGATCGCAAGTTCCCTGTCCGGGGCGGTCTTTTTCTGGAATCTCAGGATGAGCCTTGGATGGGCGGTCTTCGGCATCCTTACAGCCGGGCTGATCTGCCACTGTGTGATCGAGATCATTTATCATTTTGACTTTAAGAAACTGTTTTCCCACTACAAACAGCTGCTTATATGTTTTGCAGCTTCCCTTGCGGTGCTGTTTTCCTTCCGCTTCGACCTGTTCGGTTATGACCGGTATCTGCCTGACGAAGAAAAGGTAGAATCTGCGGCGGTGCTCGTCTCCGGCCTGGACGGCTGGGTAGACTACGGACAGCTAAGTCCCTATAAGGGAAGCGGATATTATGGGGATGTAAAGATCAGCCTTCCGCAATACGAAGAAGGGAACGGCAGACCCTATATCTGGATCGGCGAAAGCCGGGACGATCACCTTCTGCGGGAAATGAAGCTTTCCGACCGGTCCCTCGTCTTAAGCCTTGCTCAAAAAGGGATACGGCAGACAAAAGAGATCAAAGACCAGGAGATGAGCGCAGGGCAGCAGCCCTGGGATATCCTCAATTCCTACCGCAGAAATGAAGAAGCTTATACAGAGCTGACGCTTCAGTATACGCTTTCTTCCGGGAAACAGGTCAGACGGAAATATACGGTCGATATGGACGAGGCGAAGGAAGATATCCAGAATATCTTTAACAGCGGGGAATATAAGGACAGCGCCTATCCGCTCCTGAAAATGAAGCCGGAGGAAGCGCGGCGCGCAGAACTGGAATACATGGGTGAGACTGTACGTTTTGACCAGGCGCAAGCAGAAAAGATCCTCGCCGCTTACCAGGAGGATCTGAAAGCCCTGAAGATGGAAGACATCCAGGGAATGATACCGGCAGGATCCATCCGCTTCCTGACGGAAGCCGGATGTGTGCAGATGGATTGGGAAGAGGAACAGGAGCGGCAGTATAAAAATTATTATTCTAATTCCTACAGGGATGCCGAGTATTATCCTGTATATGAATGCTTCAGCAGCACGATGGCTCTTATCGGGCCGGAGCATGAGCAGCTGGTGTCCCAGTGGAAGGATCAGATCGAAAGGATCCAGCTTACCGACGAACGTTCCTTCTACGACAGCGGCCTCGACGTCTACACCTCCGGGCTTTTCACCTTAGTTACAGATAAGGATGAGGTACGGGAACTGGAAGATCTGATCATGCCGCAGAAATATTACAATTTTAACAGCTATAATCTGCACGGGAAAGAATTTCTCGGCGGAGAGGTATTTTATCTCGCCGAAGACTATGCGGAGGATCCCCAGAACTACGCCGATGTCACATATGATACAGATTCTGTCCTGGCAGACGTTACAAAAGTTCCGAAAAAATATCTGGACCGCATGCGGTACGACGAAATGACAGAAAAAATAGAAGCGGCAGAAAAATAACCGCGGTGCACGGCTGAACGGTTACCATTGAAAAACCAAAAGGAATGTGATAGACTAAAGCAGTTTCCATGTAGTTATGGTTTCAATCTGGGAGGCATTAAGATGAAACGCTGCTGGCAGAGCTGGTATCTGAGAATACTCGTCTTTGTTTTCGGCATAAATATCGTAATAGAGATCCTTGGAAGACATTCTTTTACAGGGGCGTTCCTTTATATGGCAAAAAGCCCTGCGGTCTTCCTTCTGAATATGGGGATCATCCTTCTGCTGTTTCTTCCGGTCTTTCTGACCAGAAGACGGTGGTTTGTCCTGATCGCGGTTACGTTCCTGTGGCTTTTGGCAGGGATCGTAAACGGGGTGCTGCTCACGTTCCGCACCACTCCCTTTACTGCGGCGGATTTTCGCCTGGTAGAATACGCCCTTGGCATGCTGACCACCTATATGAGCTGGCCGGAGATCATCCTGGCGGCGGCAGGCCTGGGGGCGGCGGCAGTGTTCCTGGCGGTCGTATGGAAAAAGGCGCCGGTAGAAGAGAAGAAGACCCATCTGTTTACCGCGGCGGCTGTCTGTATCCTGACGGCCGCCGCCGTACTTGGGTACGGGAAATACTGCGTGTATACCGGGAAAGCCGCCGTCCGTTTCGGAAACATCGGTCAGGCTTTTAAAGAATACGGGTTTCCTTACTGTTTTGCCAATTCCCTTGTAAATACCGGGATCTCCAAACCTCCGGAATACGACGAGGCGATGATGGCTTCCATTGAAGCGGACATGGAACCGGCCGCCGCCTACACTCTCGGCGAAGATGAACTGCCCAATATTATCATGATCCAGCTGGAATCTTTTTTCGACCCCTCCTTATGGAGCGGGAACACAGAAGAGGAAAATCCTGTGCCGTTTTTCCAGTATCTGAGAGAACACTATCCTTCCGGATACTTAAACGTGCCGTCGGTAGGGGCGGGAACGGCGAATACGGAGTTTGAATGCATTACCGGGATGAACCTGGACTTTTTCGGCCCAGGGGAATACCCATATAAGACTGTGTTGAGAAAGACTGTATGCGAGAGTATTCCGTTCGACCTGTCGGCGCTGGGCTATTCCACCCACGCCATCCACAACAACGACGGTACTTTTTATGACAGGAACCGGGTATTTTCCCAGCTGGGCTTTGATACCTTTACGCCTATCGAATACATGTATGACATTGAGCGCAACCCTATCGGGTGGTGCAGGGATAAGATCCTTACGGACGAGATCATCGATACGCTGGATTCTACGGAAGGTCAGGATTTTATCTATACCATATCCGTCCAGGGACATGGCGCCTATCCGGATTTTGAATATTACTGCAGCCAGATCCGGGAAATGGACGAATTTATCCAGGAACTGATCCAGCGGCTGCGCGCCAGGAAAGAGCCTATAGCCGTCGTCCTTTATGGCGATCATCTTCCCGGCTTTTCCTGGGAGGCCAGCGAGATGGCCGGAGGTTCCCTTTATCAGACCCAGTATGTGATCTGGAACAATCTGGATCTGCCCCCGGTGCAAAAGACTGTAGAGGCTTATCAGCTGGGAGCCCATGTCCTTGGGCTTTTAGGCATCCATGAAGGGACCATGATCCGCTTTCATCAGACCTGGATGGAGAAGGACCTGGCCGCAGGGATCCAGGGCAGCCTTTTGCGGACGGAGCAGCTGAAGATCGCCAGGAAAAAATTGCATCAGGAATACCTGGACGATATGAAAGCGCTCCAATACGACATCCTCTATGGGGACAGGGAGATCTACGGGGAAGAAAGCCCGTTTCAGGCCACAAAACTCCAGATGGGGATCCGGCCGATCTTTGTCGACGGAGCGGCTGTAAGCGGAAACACCCTGCTGGTGTACGGAAGCAATTTCAATACATATTCCAGAATTTATATTGGGGATAAAGCTTTAAATACCACCTATGTGTGGCCGGAGCTGATCCTTGCGGCAGACGTCCCAGAAGACGAGTTAAAGGAGCTGCGTCCAGAGGACCTTACTGTAAAACAGACGGGCGACGACAACGTGCCTCTGGGAGAAGCGATAAAAAAGTAACCGTCCTGAACGGTTGCAGTGAAATAGGAAAGATGCTTGATTTTTCAGTATAAAATGTGCTAGAATTGTGTGAGATCAGACCAGAGGAGGATAAAGACATGAGTAAGAAACAGTCTGTAGAGACGATCTGCATCCAGGGGGGATGGCAGCCAAAGAACGGAGAGCCGAGAGTTCTTCCGATCTACCAGAGTACGACTTTTAAATACGAAACCAGCGAACAGATGGGCCGCCTTTTTGACCTGGAGGAAAATGGATATTTCTATACGCGTCTGGCAAACCCGACCAATGATGCAGTTGCGGACAAGATCTGCCAGCTGGAGGGCGGGGTAGCGGCCATGCTTACCTCTTCCGGACAGGCAGCTAACCTGTTTGCTGTTTTAAATATCTGCGGGGAAGGCGATCATATCCTGTGTTCTTCTTCTTTATACGGAGGGACCATGAACCTTTTCACTGTTACATTAAAAAGGTTCGGCATTGACGTGACCCTTGTAGACCAGGATGAATCTATTGAAAAGCTTTCCGAGTCGTTCCGCGAAAATACAAAAGCGGTATTTGCGGAATCCATCGCCAATCCGGCTCTTTCCGTGCTGGATATCGAAAAGTTCGCCCAGCTGGCCCATAGCCACGGCGTGCCGCTGATCGTGGACAACACCTTTGCGACGCCGATCAACTGCAGGCCTTTTGAATGGGGCGCGGATATCGTTACCCATTCCACTACCAAGTATATGGACGGCCACGCCCTGACCGTAGGCGGCTGCATTGTGGACAGCGGAAACTTTGACTGGGAGGCTCACGGGGACAAATTCCCAGGGCTTACTACGCCGGACGAATCCTACCACGGTATTATCTATACAAAGAAATTCGGAAAACTGGCTTATATCACAAAGGCTACGGCCCAGCTGATGAGGGATCTGGGATCGATCCAGGCGCCTCAGAACGCGTTCCTTTTAAATATCGGCCTTGAGACGCTCCACTTAAGAGTTCCAAGGCATTGTGAAAATGCCCTGAAGGTAGCGGAGTATTTAAAATCCAGAGATGACGTGGCCTGGGTGCGCTATCCGGGACTGAAGGGCGACAAATATTACGAACTTGCTCAGAAATATATGCCGAACGGAACCTGCGGCGTTATCTCCTTTGGTTTAAAGGGAGGAAGAAAGGCT
>DWZA01000056.1 GCA_019118365.1 Candidatus Lachnoclostridium stercoravium
CTTGTAACGCTCTTTATCATATATCCTGGCGCACGGCTGTCTGTTACGACCGTTATGGGCCGAAGATCCCCTGTCCAAAACCTTCAGACAGGGGATCTTCGGCCCAAGCTGTACCATAGTCAGCGCAGCCCGTCCAGTGGAAATTACTGGGAGAAATGTAAGAGAAAATTAAAACCTGCCCCAAAAGTTTATGGTATAATATTCAGGGAAAGCAATGAGCGGTGCGGGAAAAGTCAAAGGAGAGGCGGTGTTGTGCTTGCACAAAAGCCGCATATGCTTTGGCTTTTCCTATAGGGCGAAAGCCCGTGACCGAGCAAACGTAGTTTGCGAGGTTGCACCGCTCATGGCGGCGTCTGCGGTCAGGCGAAAGCCCGTGACCGAGCAAACGCAGTTTGCGAGGCAGCGCCGCTCATGGCAGCGCCTTTCGACAGGTGCCGTTTTTGGCGAACGGAAGAAAATAAGGAAGAGGGAGGAACTACTTCATGCCTGAAACAAATATTCTGGTCATTGACGATGAAAAAGAGATCGCGGAACTGGTGGAGATCTACCTTGTAAGCGACGGATATAAAGTATTTAAAGCAAGCAGCGCCCAGGAGGGCTTTGATATCCTGGATAAGGAGAATATACAGCTGATCCTCCTGGATATTATGATGCCCGGCATGGACGGCCTGGAGATGTGCCGGATCATACGGGAGACGAGAAATATCCCGATCATCATGCTGAGCGCCAAATCTACGGATCTGGACAAGATCATGGGACTGGGGATCGGAGCGGACGACTATGTGACGAAGCCGTTTAACCCGCTGGAACTGACAGCCAGGGTAAAATCACAGCTGCGCCGCTATACAAAGCTGAACCCTAACAGCGCGGCTCAGGAGAACGCGAAAAACGAGATATCCATCAGAGGTCTTGTGATCAACAAGGACAACCACAAAGTGACGGTTTATGATGAAGAGATCAAACTGACGCCTATTGAATTTGACATCCTGTACCTTTTGGCTTCCAATCCAGGCAGAGTGTTCAGCACAGACGAGATATTTGAACGGGTATGGAATGAAAAAGTGTACGAGGCCAACAACACGGTCATGGTACATATCCGGCGTCTGAGAGGAAAGATGAAGGAAGACGAACGTCAGAATAAGATCATCACGACAGTGTGGGGGGTAGGATACAAAATTGAAAAGTGATATGGGCCGAAAATTCCATATAAGGATTTTTACCAATATCCTGTTCTGCGCGGTTGTCACAGGTCTGATAGAGGTCTTTCTTGTGACGAATCTGTCTATGCTGGCCGAGTATACGATCTCCCAGGGAAAGGCTAACGCGGTGGCCGTAAGGATCGCGGAGTCGGATGCCATCGTTGTGCTCTTATATGTCCTGGCGGGGATCGCTATATTTTCGGCAGTATTTATGCTGCTGCAGGAAAAAACGATCCGGTATATATGCAGGATCTCAGATACGATCGAAAAGATCTCAGAAGGAGATCTGAATATCAAAGTAGAGGTAGTCGGAGACGATGAGCTTTCCGGCATGGCGGAAAACCTGAATAAAATGGCGGCGGAGCTGAGAGATCTGATGGACAGGGAGAGGGAAGCGGAGCGGACGAAAAACGAACTGATCACCAATGTAGCCCACGATCTTCGGACTCCGCTCACCTCGATCATCGGATATCTGGAACTGCTGTCGGGGAAAACTTCCCTTCCGCCGCAGATGCAGGAGAAATATATCAATATTGCTTATACAAAGGCAAAACGCCTGGAAAAGCTGATCGAGGATCTGTTTGGCTTTACAAAGCTCAATTATGGAAAGATCTCCATGAAGGTGGACAAACTGGATATCGTAAAGCTTTTAAGCCAGCTTCTGGAAGAATTTTATCCCAGTTTTGCGGATAAGAACCTTTCTTATGAGCTCCAGTCCAACGTTCCAGCCCAGATCATCACAGCGGACGGCAACCTTTTGGCCAGACTGTTTGACAATCTGATCAATAACGCTATCAAATACGGAGCGGACGGCAAGCGGGTAGTGGTAAAGATCCACGCAGAAGAAGAGACGGTTACAGTATCTGTGATCAATTACGGATACGTGATACCGCCGGACGAGCTGCCTCTGATATTTAATAAATTTTACCGGGTAGAGCATTCCCGCAGCTCAAGCACCGGAGGAACGGGGCTTGGCCTGGCGATCGCAAAAAATATCGTGGATATGCACGGCGGGACCATCAATGTGTCCAGCGGCGTAGACGGCACGGTATTTACGATCTGCCTGAGAGTTCATTTTGATATAAGTAAAGAAAACTTTGGAAAGATCGGGTGATAAATATGAGGTTCAGGATCAGAAGAAAATGGATGATGTCAGGACTGATGATCACCCTTTCTTTTTTATTTCTGCTGTTTTTATTTCCTGCAGCGGCCCAGGAGACGGCAGATCAGAACGTTTTAAAAGAGCAGCCGGCAGCCGGAGAGGCCCAGTCCCTGATCCAGGGACCAGTATCCATGGAAGTGGAGTATGGCTACCACGACATTGCAAAGGGCGGCAGGTACGTTCCGGTAAATGTCTTTCTGACTAACGGGACAGATAAGCCGTTTAAAGGAAGCATCACCATTTCGACAATGGAATCAGATCAGGAGGTCTATTCCTATGAGTATCCTGTGGAGGCGGAGGCCGGAGCTTCTGTTGAGGAATCCTACATCGTCGCTTTTGGAAAAGGCTCAGACCAGGTATTTGTAGTATTAAAAGACGAGGCGGGCAGGCAGACGGCTAAAAAAAGGCTGAAAATGGATGTGAACCGGGAAGTTCCGGAGATGTTTGTGGGCATTTTAAGCGACACGCCGGAGCGGCTGGCTTATCTGGACGGAGCCGGCATAAGCTACAGCGCTGTGCAGACGAGAACGATCCCCCTTTCAAAGGATGAGTTTCCAGAGGATATGATCGGCCTGGATCTTTTCGACGTGCTTTTGGTCAGCAATTACAGACTGAGAGATCTTTCGGAAAGGCAGACTAAGGCTATTATGGACTGGGTAAGAGACGGCGGAGTCCTGGTCCTTGGAACAGGAAACAGGATCGACGATACGCTGGGCCGTTTTGCACCGGAGCTGCTGGATGATAACTACGACATGCCTATATCCATGGACATCCATCTGGGAGGAGAAGAGGGCGGACAGTCCGTCCTGATGAAGGACATTCCCTGCGCGGATATCCCGCTCCACGGTGGAGACGTCCTGGAGTCGGAAAACGGGATCCCGCTGTTCCAGGCCGCTTCCCAGGAAAAGGGCATTATCGCGGTGGCGGCTTATGATTTTGCAGATATCAGCGAGTATGCGGACGGAGAACCTTCCTATGTGGACGGCTTGTTTACGAAGCTTCTGGGAGAAGAGCGGATCCACAGCCTGAACGATTATTTTTACGGGACCGGAGGCGATGAATTCTGGGAGGTCCAGTCTGTGATCAACAGCGGAAATGTGAGCCGCCTGCCAAATGTTGCGGCTTATGCGGCGGTCATAGGGATCTATATCCTTCTTGCCGGACCGGCTGTCTGGATCCTTTTAAAAAGGCATGAGATCCAGGGGTATTACTGGGGCGCGGTAACTATGCTGTCCCTTGTTTTTGTAGCTGTGATCTATCTGATGGGAATGGGAACGAGATTCCGGTCTACGTTTCTTACCTATGCTACGGTCCGCGACGTTACGGAGGAATCCGTGATGGAGACGAGCTATGTAAATGTGCAGAATCCTTATAATAAGCCCTATAGCCTGAAGCTTGCGGCGGGATATTCCATACGTCCGATCAGCATGAACGCCGGCTATGGATACGGGCCCGGCCAGACGTTTACAGATTCCACAAAAGCGAAAATGACGATCGCCAATGAGGCGGACGGCGTCCGCCTGGATTTCCATGAGGGAGCGGCCTTTGATTCCAATTATATGGAAATGAAAAGGACTTCCGACAATCTGGATCAGGTGGGAGTAACAGGCGAGATCAGCTTTTTTGACGGAAAAGTTACAGGGACCGTGACAAACCAGTATGATTTTGTGCTGGAGGATGCGGCGGTCCTGATGTATGGGGCGGTGCTGCCCCTGGGAGATCTGCAGCCTGGAGAGACCAGGGATCTGGGAGAGATAACCAGGCTGGTCGCTCCACTGGGAAGGGAGCAGTACGTAGCCGCCAGGATCACAGGGCTGGATACTTACAGCCAGGCGGATATAAACGACGCGGATTACGTGCAGGCTATGGAACGGGCGAACCTCCTGGCTTTCTATATGGACAGAGAGCTGGACGGCTACCGCCGGGAAGCCAGGATAACAGGCTTTGCAAAAGATGAAGAAGGGCTTTTCATGGGGGAACGGAAGATAGAAGCCCGCGGGCTGAATATGTTCACTTCAGCGCTCCCCGTTTACAATGAGACAGAAGAAGGGGAGATCTACCGGTCCGGCCTGATGAAGACGCCGCAGGTACAGTCGGGAAGCTATGATCACACGACAAATTCCATGTACGGCAGCGATTCACTGACGCTGGAGTACTCCTTCGGCAATGATATCGAGCTTGACGAGATCACCTTCAACACGATCTCTTCTGATTTTATGGAAAACCAGATGCTCGCGCCGCTTTTTGTTTTCAGCGGAGATATATATTTTTATAATTACAATACAGGAATCTATGATAAGATAGATAATGACAGAGAAAAGTTTGAGGTTTCCGAACTTTTGCCGTATCTGTCCCCAGGCAACACATTGACAGTGAAGTATATCGATACCAGCCAGGAGGATTCCGGCTGGGATGAGATCCTTCCAATGCTTATGGTGAAAGGAAGGGAAAAATAATGCTCAGCATTCGTGGTTTAAAGAAAGCCTACGGAAAGGCGCAGGTCCTGGACGGCCTTGATATGGACGTGGAGGACGGAGCTCTTTACGGCTTTATCGGGCCGAACGGCGCGGGAAAGACAACGACGATCAAGATCATTACCGGACTTTTGCGGGCCGACGAGGGTATCGTCACTCTGGGAGATATGGATATTGGAAACGGGGGCGTCAACTGGAGAAAAGAGCTGGGATATGTTCCGGACTTCTTTGGAGTATACGACAATCTGAAGGTTGGCGAATATATGGAATTTTTCGCAGCCTGTTACGGTATCGAAGGCCTGACCGCCAGAAAACGGTGCAGTATCCTGCTGGATCAGGTAGGCCTGGAAGACAGAAGGGGCGCCTATGTGGACAGCCTTTCCAGAGGAATGAAACAGAGACTCTGCCTGGCCAGGGCGCTGATCCACGATCCGTCCCTGCTCGTGCTGGACGAGCCTACATCCGGCCTGGATCCCAGGACAAGGGCAGAATTTAAAGAAATCCTTTCCGAGCTGAGAGATCAGGGAAAGACCATACTGATCAGCTCCCATGTTCTCTCCGAACTGTCGGAATTCTGTACGGACGTAGGGATCATTGACCGGGGCAGGATGGTATTAAGCGGAAATATCAGCCAGATCCTGAGCCAGGTCAATATATCGAATCCCCTGATCATATCCCTGTATGGAGATCAGACGGAAAAAGCAGTTGCGATCCTGAAGGCCCACCCGTATGTGAAGACGATCACGATCCGGGGCGCAGATATCGCGGTGCGCTTTTCCGGAGACGACGAAGACCAGGCGATACTCCTTCAGCAGCTTGTGGATGCGGATGTGCCGGTCAAGAGCTTTTCCAGAGAAAAAGGAAGCCTGGAATCCCTGTTTATGGAGATTACGGACGACAGCCAGGAAAGGACGGTGTTGAAGTTTGAAACGGAATCCAATCTGTAAAAAAGAGATGCGGTCTGCAGTCAGGGACGTAAAGATCCCTGTTACGATCACCATATGCAGCGGTATCCTTGCGGCAGTGGCCCTGTTGAGTATGTATCTGAATGTCGCCCAGGTCAGGGTATCGGCTCAGATCCAGTACAGGAGCTTCCTGGATCTGTACGTCTTCGTAGCCGTGATCGGCTTTCTTATGCTGGTATTTTTGATGCCGGCCCTGACAGCCGGCTCCATCAGCGGGGAAAGAGAACGGCAGACGCTGGATATCATGATGACGACCATGGTGAGCCGCTGGGACATTGTTTCCGGCAAGCTGCTCTCATCCCTTGCCGTTATGTTCCTGGTGATCATTTCCATGTTTCCCGTTCTGGCTCTGGCATTTGTTTACGGAGGGATCAGCTGGCTGGACGTGGGGATCCTGATGATATGCTTTTTTACGTCAGCCCTGTTAACAGGAGCGATCGGGATATTCTGTTCCGCCCTGTTTAAACGTTCTATTATCTCCACCGTGGTGGCCTACAGCCTGACGGCTCTGGTATTTATCGGGACATACGGGGTCAATCTTCTGGCAGAATCCCTTTCCAGAATGACAAATGGAGGGCTTGCTGGTATGGGAGCTGTTTCGGATGCGGGATCAGGCGCTTTTTTGTACCTTCTGCTCCTTAATCCGTCCTCCACGTTTATGATGATCCTGGACGGGCAGATGAATCCGGCAGCCCCTCGCCCGGACGCCTGGTTTGGCCCTCATGCGGTCAGCCTGATCACAGAAAACTGGGCGCTGGCCGGTATGGCCGTCCAGCTGGCGGCAGCAGCCTGCCTTATATGGGCGGCGGTAAAAGTAATGGATATAGAAAGGTTAAAAAGAAAACATGCTTAAGATCGGATGCCATTTATCATCATCAAAGGGCTATGAAGCCATGGGGAAAACAGCTCTTGAGATCGGCGCTGATACCTTCCAGTTCTTTACCCGCAACCCGCGGGGAGGAAAGGCGAAGGCCATTGATGAAAATGATGTGAAAAAATTTTTGGAGATACAAAAGAGATCGGATATATTTCCTATCGTCGCCCATGCGCCCTATACGCTGAACGCCTGCGCGGCAGACAGCCATCTGCGGGATTTTGCGAGAGAAACCATGGAAGACGACTTAAAAAGAATGGAATATACTCCGGGAAACCTGTATAATTTTCATCCGGGAAGCCATGTAAAGCAGGGCGTGGAAACCGGGATCCAGTACATCGCCGATATGCTGAACCAGATCCTGACAAAGGAGCAGCATACCACCGTCCTTCTGGAAACGATGTCCGGCAAGGGCAGCGAGATCGGAAGAAATTTTGAGGAGCTGCGGGAGATCCTGGACCGGGTGGAACTGTCTGATAAGATGGGAGTCTGCCTTGATACCTGCCATGTGTGGGACGGCGGTTACGATATTGTAAACCATCTGGACGAGGTGCTTACGGAATTTGACCGGGTGATCGGCCTTTCCAGGCTGAAGGCGATCCATTTAAATGACAGCCAGAATCCCTTGGGCGCTCACAAGGACCGCCACGC
Organism: Candidatus Lachnoclostridium stercoravium; assembly: GCA_019118365.1. Taxonomy (GTDB): domain Bacteria; phylum Bacillota; class Clostridia; order Lachnospirales; family Lachnospiraceae; genus Lachnoclostridium_A; species Lachnoclostridium_A stercoravium. The sequence goes on from DWZA01000056.1 coordinate 7,326, forward strand.
CAGGATCGGCGAAGGCTGCATAGGGGCGGAGGCGCTGGTGCGCGTGGTCAACCACCCGGCGCTTAAAAATCTGCCCTTTAATCTGGAGACGCCTAACGAACTGCCTGGATACGCGCAGGAGATCCGATTTATGCGGGAGAATTATAAAGAGTAGTGCAAACAATTTCGGAACAGTCAAATAAAAATAATTAAGGAGAAAGAATTATGGGATTGATCAAAGCAGCAGGCACAGCAGTAACAGGAGCGCTGGCAGATCAGTGGCAGGAGATCATCGAAGCTTCTGATATGGGAGAAACAACTGTTTTTACCAGCGGCGAAAAGGTAAACAAAGGCTCAAATACAAAGGGAAGGAGCGACGTGATATCCAACGGCTCCGTGATCCGCGTGTATCCGAACCAGTTCATGATGCTGGTGGACGGGGGCAAGGTCATCGACTACACAGCGGAAGAGGGCTATTATACCGTGGAAGATTCCGCGATGCCGTCCCTTTTTAACGGAGATTTCGGAGAAACGCTGAAAGAATCCTTCCTCAGGATCAAATACGGCGGAGAGACGCCCAGATCTCAGAAGGTTTATTTTATCAACCTCCAGGAGATCAAGGGCTTAAAATTCGGCACAAAGAATCCGGTGAACTATTTTGACAGCTTTTACAACGCGGAGCTGTTTCTGCGGACCCATGGCACGTATTCCATTAAGATCACGGACCCTCTGCGGTTTTACGAAGAAGTAGTGCCGAGAAATGTGGACCAGCTGGATATCACATCGGTCAACGCCCAGTTTTTAGACGAGTTCCTGGAAGCTCTGCAGTCGTCTATCAACCAGATGTCCGCAGACGGCGTGCGTATATCTCTGGTAACGTCGAAGGCAAGAGAACTTGGAAAATATATGGCCGCCACTCTGGATGAAGAGTGGAAGCAGATGAGAGGCATCGAGATCCAGTCTGTAGGTATCGCCAGCATTTCTTATGACGAGGAATCTACGAAGCTGATCCATATGCGCAACCAGGGAGCCATGCTCGGCGATCCGTCCGTACGGGAAGGATATGTGCAGGGCGCTGTGGCCAGAGGACTGGAAGCGGCCGGTTCCAACGCCGCCGGTTCTATGGCCGGATTTATGGGTATGGGTATGGGCATGAACGCCGGAGGCGGCTTCATGGGAGCTGCCTCAAACGCCAATATGCAGCAGATGCAGATGGCGCAGAACCAGGCGGCCATGCAGCAGAGTCAGGCGGCTATGGCGCAAAGCCAGGCGGCTGTGCAGCAGAATCAGACAGCCATGCAGCAGAACCAGGCGGCAGCGGCGCCTCAGAACGGGCAGCCGGGTTCCTGGACCTGTGCCTGCGGCGCTGTAAATACAGGAAATTTCTGCCCTAACTGCGGAGCAAAACGTCCGGATAACGGTCCGTGGACCTGCTCCTGCGGCGCTGTAAATACAGGGAAATTCTGTCCAAACTGCGGAAAACCAAGACCATAAGAAAGACAATACCGTTTTTTGGCCCGTCCGGGTCGGATACAGGAGAAAACATATGTCAGTGATTACATATAAGTGTCCGAACTGTGGAGGAGAGCTGAAGTTTGACGCAGAAGGGCAAAATTTCAAATGCGAATACTGTTTGTCAGAATTTAAAGAGGATGACCTGGTGGAGATCCCGGTCTCCCAGGCTGTGGTCTATAGCTGTCCCAGCTGCGGGGCGGAGATCGTCACAGACGAGACGACGGCGGCGACAACCTGCTTTTACTGCCACAATCCCATTGTCATGGCGGGAAGGCTGTCCGGGGAGGAGGAACCGGACTGGGTCATTCCCTTTGCTATCGACAAGGAAAAGGCAAAAGAGATATTCTCTGAATGGATGAGAAAAAAACGTTTCCTTCCCAGAGGATTTTTTAAGGAAGATCAGCTGGAAAAGGTCACAGGAGTTTATTTTCCCTATCTTTTATACAGCTGCAGGGTCAGCGGAAAGATGAAAGCCGCATGCAGCAAAGTGAGCACCTGGCGGTCAGGAGATATAGAGTACCGGGAAACGAAGCAGTATGAGGCGGAGCGGGACGGGGATATGGAGGTATCCAACCTGGCCAGGAACGCGCTGAAAAAGACGGATAAGTCTCTGGTGGAATCTGTCCTTCCCTTTCAGATGGATGGGCTGAAACCTTTTCAGATGGCCTATCTTTCCGGCTTTGCGGCAGAACGAAAGGATATGGAAGGCAGCGATTTTACCGGAGAGGCAGAACAGGAAGTGAGGGATTATCTCCAGAGCTCCCTGAAAAACAGTTTTACCGGGTACACCACCGTATCTGTGCGGGAGTTTACTGCGGATATCTCGGACGCCAAGTGGAGATACGCGCTCCTGCCGGTGTGGACCTTTACTTATCAGGACAAAAAGGACGATAAGATGTACTATTTTGCCCTGAACGGGCAGACGGGAAAGACCTGCGGCAGGCTCCCTGTAGACAGAGGCAAGCTGGCCCTTCTCTTTTTCGAGATCTTTATACCGGTATTCCTGTTTTTTGCAGTTGTGGGATACCTGCTCTGATCCAGGGAATAGGAGAGTAGGATGGATAAAAAAATGAAAAAGAATAGATTTTTACGTTTTTGCGCCTGCCTGTCTGCTGCTGCGTTTCTTGCATTAGGCCTGCCTGCCGCGGCTTCCCCTCTGACAGCATACGCGGCGGAAGAGGGAGGCCGGAGAGTTTTTGACGAGGCGGATCTGTTTACGGACCAGGAAGAGGAACAGCTGGAGGATTCTCTGTCAACGGCAAGAGAGGAAACAGGCATGGATCTGGTGATCGCTACCTGCCTGGATGCAGACGGAAAAAGCGGACAGGAATATGCCAATGATTTTTATGATATGGGAGGCTTTGGGATAGGAGACGATCACAGCGGCGCTCTGTTTTTGATCGATATGGATAACCGGGAACTGGTCATTTCCACAACTGGAGAGATGATCGATATCCTGACAGATGCCAGGCAGGACCGGATCCTGGATGAAGTGTACGAGGCGGTCTCCGACGGTTCCTATTATGAAGCCGGAGAGATATTTACGGACTTTGCAAGGGATTTTTGCAGGATGGGAGTAGAAGTTGGCCAGTATCAGGCTTATGAATGGGAGGAAGACCGCCCGGCAGGCTTGATCAACGGAAGCCTGGGCCTGTTTGAGTTTATAGGAGCGATCCTGGTCGCAGCGGCGGCCGGGGCGATCGGCTGCTCGTCTGTGAAACGGCGGTACGCCATGGAGGACGATGAAAGAAGCGCGGAAGGCTTTCATCTGTCCTACAGGAGCAGCAGCCATTTCGACTATGTTCCAGGGACGGAACACCTGGTAAACAAGTTTGTTACCCAGCACAGGATACGGACAGAGAGAAGCAGGCGTTCCGGCGGATCTTCCGGTTCCGGAAGGAGCACTGTCCGCCGTTCTTCCAGCGGAAGAGTACATGGAGGGAGCAGCCGCAGGTTTTAGGCCTGCGGCCTGGGTCCTTCCGGAAGGCAGGGGTCGATGCCAGGTCAGCCGGCCAGCCGGAACAGGGCGGCTGCAGCCATGCATAAAAGCATTCCTACAGCGGTAGGGAGAAGAATGGAAACAGCGGTCCATTTTATGGATCCTGTTTCTTTTTTTATGGTCAGGATCGTGGTAGAGCATGGCCAGTGAAAAAGGCAGAAGATCATCATACAGAACGCGGTAGTCCTGGTCCAGCCATTGGCGGATAAAAGAGAAAATAAAGCCGCGGGGTCTGACATTTCCGTAAGGACGCCGGACTGGAGATAGGCCATGAGAGCAATGGGAAGGACGATCTCATTTGCAGGAAAGCCAAGGAGAAACGCGGCCAGGATCACGCCGTCCAGCCCCATGAGCCTTCCCAGAGGATCCAGCGCTCCGGTAAGGCAGGAAAGGAGGCTGGGAAAAGGAGAAAGGCCCGCAGATGAAGCAGGCAGGACAGCCGTTTGGGCTCCCGGCAGGGAGGATATACTGGGAGAAAGAGCAAACCAGCCGTTGTCCGGGCCGGTATAGAGGATATTTGCCAAAAGCCACAGGATCAGGCCGGCAGGCGCAGCGACAGCGGCCGCCCGGCCAAGGACGAAAAGAGTGCGGTCAAAAACAGAGCGGACCAGCACCTGCCCGATCTGAGGCCTGCGGTAAGGGGGAAGCTCCAGGGTAAAGGCAGAGGGAACGCCTTTTAAAAACGTATGGGTCAGGAACCAGGACGCCCCCAGAGTGGCTATAACTCCCGCCAGGATAAGCAGGGTGAGGAAAAAAGCGGAAGCCAGGGAATGGCGCCGCTGGTCTGCGATGCCGGCGGTAAAGAACAGCGTGATCAGCGTAAAAAGCGCAGGGAGCCTTCCGTTGCAGGGCACGAAAGAATTGGTCAGGATGGCGACCAGCCGCTCTCTGGGAGAATCAATGATGCGGCAGCCGGTCACGCCGGCAGCATTGCAGCCCAGCCCCATGGCCATGGTCAGGCACTGTTTGCCGCAGGCATTGCAGCGCTGGAAGGCGCGGTCCATGTTGAACGCTATCCTGGGCAGATATCCAAGATCCTCTAAAAGTGTGAAAAGAGGGAAAAAGATCGCCATGGGAGGCAGCATGACAGAGATCACCCATGCTAATACGCGGTAGACTCCGTATACCAGGGCTGAGATCAGCCAGACAGGGGCGCCAAGACTTAAAAGGAAAGACGCCAGCCAGTCCTCCAGGCTGAAGAGAAGGCTCCACAGCGCCTGGGAAGGATAGTTGGCCCCGGTCAGGGAAAGCCAGAAGATACCCGTAAGGAGAAAAAGCATGAGAAACGTGCCGGTAAAACGCCCTGTGACGATACGGTCCACGATTTCTTCTCTTCTGCGGTGATCCGGCCGTTCGCAGGAAACGCAGGCGCCGGCAAGGCGCTTTGGAGAAAAATCCAGGCACTCATAATGAAACGTTTCCTTCAGGGCCTGGCTGACCGTCTCTTTTAACTGGAAAATATCTTCCTTATTTCGCGCGCAGGTGGAAACCACAGGGATCTGCAGAACGTCCCTGAGAAGGGAAAAATCGATGGAGATCCCCCGCTTTTTTGCCTCGTCGTAGAGATTGACACATAAGACTACGGGAGTGTTTTCCGAGCGGATCCGGTCCTGGGAAAGGATCTGCTTTAAGAAATGAAGACCCCGCTCCAGGCATGTGGCATCACAGACCACCAGGATCATAGATGGGATGGGGGAACAGATAAAATCCCTGGCCACTTGCTCATCCTGGGAGCGGGCCGAGAGGGAATAGGCGCCGGGAAGGTCCACGAGAAGATATTCCTGCTCCTGAAAGCGGAAAACGCCCTGCGCCGTGGTAACCGTTACGCCGGACCAGTTCCCAGTATGCTGTTTCAGGCCGGTGAGGGCATTGAAAATGCTGCTTTTTCCTACATTTGGATTTCCGGCCAGGGCGATAACAATAGGCTGTTCGTCCATGAAAGACTCCAGAAATGATCATCTTATCTTTACCATATGCAGGGACAAAAAAGACAGTGCCCATAAGAAACAGGCGCAGCGGAAAAGAGGGCTAAAAAAGCGGGTCAGCAGGGGCGGACGAAGATCTCCCTGGCATTGCAGCACCGGACGGCGATCACCGCGCCCCGTATGAGATAGGCCCGCATCCCGTTTTTCCTTCCCGCCAGGACGCAGCATACCTCCTCGTCGGGGACAAAGCCCAGATCGTGAAAACGGGCGGCGACAGCCGGCTCGCTGGCTACCCATACGACCCGCGCTCTCCTGCCTGTCTCTATTTTGCTTAAAGGGATAACCATAAGAAGAACACCCGGAAGATAGAGCGTTACTGTATCATATGACGGGCGGCAAAAAAGGTGACGTTTTTCTTCCAGACTTATGGACCTATTACAGAGGCGGCAAAGCCGGAAGCCGGATGGGAACCGGCTGATCGATCGTCATAGAATCCTCTGTTACCAGGCAGTCACAGGCCAGGATATGAACGCCTGCTTTGGCAGCGCGCGAAAGCGCCAGCCCGAATTCCGGCTGCATCTCCATATTTGGCTCAAAGATGGAAACAGATTTCATCTGGACGACAAATAAAAGAAAGCAGGGGATCCCTTCTTCGGCCATAGCGGCCAGCTCTTCCACATGCTTCAGGCCCCGCAGGGTCGGAGCGTCGGGAAAACGGGCGATTCCTTTATCCTCCAGAGTGACTCCTTTTACTTCCATATAAGCCTGCTTCCAGAGAGAAGGATCTTCGTTATGGAGCTGCTGCGTTGTCTCGGCGTGCGACAGTTCCAGATCGCTTCTCCATAAAAATGCCATATCAAAGCGGGAGTTCCCAAAGGAAACTTCCCTGCGGAGCGAGCGGACGGCGGCCCGCCCGGAAAGCCATTCAAAGGCCGCCAGGTTCGGGGCCTGGGAATCCATATTGATGAGAAGAGGCTTAGAGCCTGGTATTTCTTTATAAACCTCCACGAGAGAATATTCCGTTTTCCTCCCCTGGGCCGCAGCGTCCGGATGGTACTGCAGGATCACCTGGGATCCGGGGACCAGAAGCTCCCGGCAGCGGCCGGTATTTTTTACATGGCAGGTTACGGTTTCTCCGTCCAGGTTCACATATGCGATAAAACGGTTGGGGCGGCTGATAAAAGTCCCCTTTCTGATCTGTGGGTAACGCATGATCCATACTCCTTTCCGGAACAGTATACCACAAAAAAAGGGGCGGCTGCACAAAACATCAGCGTATTGCCGCTTGCGCAGCCGGAAAAAGTATGCTACAATCGTTAAAAATTCGTTTGACAGATACGTTTGACCGCACAGCGCGGACACGATAGAAAGGAAAAGAGGAAATAATATGGATTTGATGTATCAGAGCACACGGGGCGGCGAAAAAAATATTACGGCTTCCCAGGCGATCTTAAAGGGTCTTGCAGACGACGGCGGGCTGTTTATGCCGGTAGAGATACCGAAGCTGGCGGTTCCGGTGGAAAAGCTTGCGGATATGAGCTATCAGGATACTGCTTATGAAGTGATGAAACTGTTCTTTACAGATTTTACGGAAGAAGAGCTGCGCTCCTGTATTGAAAGAGCCTATGACAGCAAATTCGATACAGAAGAGATCGCCCCTCTGGCAAAGGCTGACGGGATGTATTTCCTGGAGCTTTACCATGGCAGCACCATTGCTTTTAAGGACATGGCCCTTTCTATCCTTCCCCATTTGATGACGGTTTCAGCGAAAAAGAACCATGCGGATAAAAAGATCGTTATCCTGACGGCTACTTCCGGAGATACGGGAAAGGCGGCTATGGCCGGTTTCGCCGACGTGGAGGGAACGGAGATCATCGTCTTTTATCCAAAGGGCGGCGTAAGCCCTATGCAGGAAAGGCAGATGAGGACGCAGACAGGTAAGAATACTCACGTGGTAGCTATCCATGGAAATTTTGATGACGCCCAGACCGGCGTTAAGAAGATATTCGGCGACAAGGAATTTGAGAAGAAGCTGGCTGAGAGAGGTTACCAGCTGTCTTCCGCTAACTCGATCAACATCGGCCGCCTTGTGCCGCAGGTAGTATATTATGTATACGCCTATGCCAAACTGTTAAAGAACGAGGAGATCGTGCCAGGAGAGAAGATTAATGTAACGGTCCCCACAGGCAATTTCGGCAATATCCTGGCCGGATATTTCGCAAAGCAGATGGGCCTCCCCATTGACAAGCTGATCTGCGCGTCCAATGAAAATAAGGTCCTGTATGATTTCTTCACCACAGGCACTTATGATAAAAACAGGGAATTTATCCTGACCAATTCTCCTTCTATGGATATCCTGGTCTCCAGCAACCTGGAAAGGCTCATCTATCTGAGCGCCGGCTGCGACGCGGAAAAGACGAGAGCGCTGATGGAAGAACTGTCTGCGGACGGCAAATATACGGTTACTGATGAGATGAGAGCAAAAATGGCCGACTTCAGAGGAGGCTACGCCACTCAGGAAGAGGACGGCGCTATGATACGGAAACTATTTGAAGATACCGGCTATGTTATCGATACCCATACCGGCGTGGCGGCTGCAGTTTATCAGAAGTATGTGCAGGAAAGCAAAGACCAGACAAAGACGGTCATCGTATCTACGGCCAGCCCGTATAAGTTCTCCAGGAGCGTTATGGAAGCTCTCGGCTATGAAGACACAGCCGGCAGCCGCACCTTGGACGATCTTTCCGAATTTGAGATCGTAGACGAACTGTCCGCCAAAACAGGACTTCCCATCCCGAAGGCAGTGGAGGACATCCGTTTCGCCGTATATCTCCATGACGACGAGTGCGACGTGGACAAGATGGAAGAAACCGTTTCCGGCCTTCTGAAGTAAGAGGCCGCCTTCCGGAAGCAAGTCAAGAAATCTCTTCCCAAATGAAGGAAAATAGTATATAATAAACAGCAGCAATGCAAACCGTCCCGTCAGGGACAGATCAAACAATTGGAGGTTGTGTGAGATGTTAGTTTCAGCAAAAGAAATGCTTGAAAAGGCAAGAGATGGCAAATATGCAGTTGGCCAGTTTAATATCAACAATCTGGAGTGGACAAAATCCATCCTGCAGACAGCACAGGAGCTGCAGTCCCCTGTTATCCTTGGCGTATCAGAAGGCGCAGGAAAGTATATGACAGGTTTTAAGACCGTAGCCGCTATGGTAAAAGCTATGATCGAGGAGATGAACATTACAGTTCCGGTAGCACTTCACCTGGATCACGGTTCCTATGAAGGCTGCTATAAGTGTATCGAAGCAGGATTCTCTTCCATTATGTTTGACGGTTCCCATTATCCGATTGAGGAAAACGTAGCAAAGACAAAAGAGCTGGTTAAGATCTGCGCTGAGAAGGGTATGTCCCTGGAAGCAGAAGTTGGATCGATCGGCGGCGAAGAAGACGGCGTTGTAGGTCTTGGCGAGTGCGCGGATCCGAAGGAGTGCAAGCAGATCGCTGACCTCGGTATCGATTTCCTGGCAGCAGGCATCGGCAATATCCACGGCAAATATCCGGAAAACTGGCCAGGCCTCAGATTTGACGTTCTGGAAAATATCAAGAAAGAAGTTGGGGACATGCCGTTAGTTCTTCACGGCGGCACAGGCATTCCGGCCGACATGATCAAAAAGGCTATCAGCCTTGGAGTTGCAAAGATCAACGTAAATACAGAGTGCCAGTTAAGCTTCGCAGCAGCTACACGTAAGTACATCGAAGAAGGCAAAGACTTACAGGGCAAGGGATTTGACCCGCGTAAACTCCTTGCACCAGGCGCGGAAGCGATCAAGGAGACAGTAAAAGAGAAGATGGAACTGTTTGGTTCTGTTGGAAAAGCCTGAGAATAACTGATCTTTAAAGTGACAGGAGCGCCGCATGTTTGACAGCCCGGTATGAGCCGGACTGCCGTGCGGCACTCCTTTTTGCGCGATACGCCCGGCGGGCGGCCGTATAGATGGGCAAGCTTGCGCGCAGACATGCGGATATCTGCCGGGCTATAAGCGGCGGTAAAAGGGAAAGAGGGATGTTGGAAAATATGAGTGAAGTGATCAATATATCTGAAGTGTTTGGAAAAAATGTGTTTAATGAGACGGTGATGAGGGATCGTCTTCCTAAAAATGTATTTAAAAAGCTGAAGCAGACGATCGAAGACGGGGCGGAACTGGATCCGTCCATCGCGGATGTTGTCGCCCACGCCATGAAAGACTGGGCGATCGAGCATGGAGCGACCCATTATACCCATTGGTTCCAGCCGCTTACAGGCGTAACCGCTGAAAAACACGATTCTTTTATCTCCGCTCCAAGTCCGGAGGGCAAAGTCCTTATGGAATTTTCCGGAAAAGAGCTGATCAAGGGAGAATCGGACGCTTCATCGTTCCCTTCCGGCGGTTTAAGGGCAACCTTTGAGGCCAGAGGCTATACCGCCTGGGATTGCACTTCCCCGGCATTCTTAAGAGAGGACGCCATAGGCGTTACTTTGTGTATCCCGACCGCGTTCTGCACATATAAAGGAGAGGCGCTGGATCAGAAGACCCCCCTTCTCCGGTCAATGCAGGCGATCGACGAACAGTCCCTGCGCATCCTGCGCTTGTTTGGCAATACTACGGCAAAACGAGTAGTCCCGTCCGTAGGACCGGAACAGGAATATTTCCTGGTGGATAAACAGAAGTATTTAAAGAGAAAAGACCTGATCTACACAGGCAGGACCTTGTTTGGCGCTATGCCGGCCAAAGGCCAGGAATTGTCCGATCACTATTACGGAGCGATCCGCGAGAGGATCGGATCCTTTATGAACGAAGTGAACCACGAGCTGTGGAAGCTGGGGGTTACTGCAAAGACCCAGCACAACGAAGTGGCTCCGGCCCAGCACGAGCTGGCTCCGATCTATGCCCAGGTCAATCTGGCAGTAGATCACAACCAGATGGTCATGGAGACGCTGAAAAAGGTGGCGGACCGCCACGGCCTGACCTGCCTCCTTCATGAAAAACCGTTCGCAGGTGTCAATGGCTCCGGAAAACACAACAACTGGTCCCTGATATCCGACGACGGCATCAACCTGCTGAATCCTGGCGATACGCCTCATGAAAACGTCCAGTTCCTCCTGGTACTGGCATGTATCTTAAAGGCAGTAGACGTACATGCGGATCTTTTAAGAGAATCCGCTTCCAATGTGGGCAACGATCTGCGTCTTGGCGGCCACGAGGCGCCGCCTGCGATCATTTCCGTATTCCTGGGGGATCAGCTGGAAGACGTGATCGAGCAGCTGTGCAATACCGGCGAGGCCACCCATTCCAAACAGGGCGCTATATTAAAGACAGGAGTCGCTACTCTTCCGGATCTGTATCAGGACGTAACAGACCGGAACAGAACGTCGCCCTTTGCATTTACCAATAATAAATTCGAATTCCGTATGGTCGGTTCTTCCGCATCCGTCGGCTCCGCCAATGTGGTTCTCAATACCATCGTAGCGGAAGCTTTCAAAGAGGCGGCGGATCAGCTGGAAAAAGCGGAAGATTTCAATATGGCTGTCCACGATATGATCAAAAATATGTTCCTGGAGCACAGCCGGATCATCTTTAATGGAAACGGTTATTCCTCTTCCTGGGTAAAGGAAGCGGAGCGCAGGGGACTGCCGAATATCACATGCATGGTAGATGCGATCCCGGCCCTTACTACAGAGAAAGCAGTAAAGCTTTTTGAAACCTTCCATGTATTTACAAGAGCAGAGCTGGAGTCCAGGGCGGAAGTAGAGTATGATTCTTATTCTAAGATCATCAATATCGAGGCTATGGCTATGGTAAATATCGCCAGCAAGCAGATCATCCCGGCGGTGATCCGCTATGCGTCCAGCCTGGCAGACTCTATGGGAAAGATCGTGTCCGCCTGCCCGGAAGCTGATGTTAGCGTTCAGAAAGAGCTTCTTCTGGAGACATCCGATCTGCTCTCTGATATGAAAGTCGCATTAGGAGAGTTAAACGACGCCTGCGAAAAGTGCAGGGAGATAGAAGGAAGCAGAGAAAAGGCCAACGCCTTCCGGAAAGAAGTCGTGCCGCTGATGGAAAAGCTACGCACCCCGGCGGATGCCCTGGAAAAGATCGTGGATAAATCCATGTGGCCGCTGCCGTCTTACGGCGATCTGCTGTTTGAAGTATAAAATATGATAAGAGCTCCATATCTGTTATTCTTCGGCAACTATGAAGAACAGCAGATATGGAGCTCATAATGTTTTAATGGTTATTTAGTTAGGCCCTTTGGTCTGGCCGGGTTCCAGATCGTCGCCGGAGCCAGTGGGCTTATTGGAATAGGAAGGGGATCCTCCTGGTTTATCGGAACTTCCGGAATTTCCGGAATTAGGGGAGCTTCCATTTACAACTCCGGTAGATGATGACGGGCTGCTGCCGGAAGCGTTTGGCGTGGCGTCGACCACATTGGAACTGCTGCCGGAAGGACTGTTAGACGAACTGCCGCCGGAAGGCGTACTGCCGGAT
>DWZA01000057.1 GCA_019118365.1 Candidatus Lachnoclostridium stercoravium
GGAGGCGAACGCTCTATCCTGCTGAGCTACAGAGACTTATATGAAATTGAATTGGTAACTATCACTTTTGGCTTCGAGTTGATTGGTTGAGCACAACCTTAGGAGGCGAACGCTCTATCCTGCTGAGCTACAGAAACATCCGTGCCGCTCAAACGGCACTATTCTATTATATCAGAAAATTCCAATTCGTCAAGGCTTAAAATCCTGGCGCACCGTTGGTGAAGGCGCACCGATGGCGCTCGCTGGCGGCCGCGCTGCTGATACAAAGCCCTAACTGCTGTAATCGAAGTCCACGATCCCCTGCATCCATATCTGTCCCTTAAAACGCCTTCCCGGCAGAGGTTCTCCTAAAAGATCCTTCTTTGCGATCCCCACATGGAAGGTCAGGTCGCTGCACTCTAAGGTCAGATCGTACACGTCCTCGCCGGTAAAACGGTTTCTCTTTTCATCCACTTTTTTAATATCGCCGATGATCGAATACTGGTCGCACTCCACGCCCCAGGGCATAAAGCAGGTATCAATAATAGAATACAGATCTTCCTTCTGGACCCTTTTTGATATCTGGGAATACATATCGATATCTTCAATAGTCAGCGTCTCTATCGCGTCTTCGTCCCCGTTTTTCGCAGCCTCGATCAGGCTGTTCCTGTCCTTAGCGGCAACTCTCGCCATCTCGATCTGTCTGGAAGTCTTTTTAATAGGAAGAAGCACTTTTCCTTCATTGCACAGGGCGGAAAGCCTTACGTCTCTTATCTTCTCCTTTCCCTTTTCTGTCTGCATTTTTCTGTATTCAAACAGGTTATCCATAAAGAAAATAAGAGATATCCCAACTCTGTATTCCTCTAAAAGACCGGAAAACGTCTCCTTTTCCGTATGGCGCTGGATCTGGCATTCAGCCTGGGACGTAATATCCATACTTTCCATATAGGGATAATAGTATTCCCTGCGGAACCTGCCGTCCCCATCTATAGTTCCATAAATAGCAATTCCCATTCCAGGAGCCGTCTCTCCTCTTACCTCGCAAAATGTCGTATGTTCATCAATCTTCAACGCTTTTCTGTCAACGGAATAACTGACCATATCCTGAAGCAGCTTTTCAATATCTTTTTCACTGTTATAATCGGAAAAACCGATGGATCTCAAGTATTTATGCATGCTCGTTCACCTTCTTTCCAGAAAAATCATGAGGCGGAGAATACTCCGCCTCACTCCGTTGAAACATTATATAACATTTTTACGAACTATACAATACCCTGAGCCATCATTGCGTTAGCAACTTTCTCAAATCCGGCGATATTAGCGCCTGCAACATAGTTGCCAGGTACGCCGTAACGCTCTGCCGCGTCTGCAGCCTTTGCAAAAATATTTACCATGATGTCTTTTAACTTCGCATCTACTTCTTCAAATGTCCAGCTCATTCTCATGCTGTTCTGGGACTGCTCTAATGCGCTTGTTGCTACGCCGCCTGCGTTTGCAGCCTTGCCTGGCATAAAGAGAACGCCATTCTCCAGGAAGTAATCGGTTGCCTCTCTTGTTGTAGGCATATTAGCGCCTTCAGCAACTGCGATACATCCGTTAGCCTTTAACATCTTTGCATCTTCCAGATCCAGTTCGTTCTGAGTAGCGCATGGAAGGGCGATATCACATGGAATGCTCCAGATTCCCTTTCCTTCTGTATAAACAGCTGTAGGAACTTCTTTTACATACTCGCTGATACGTGCGCGGCGAACTTCCTTGATATTCTTTACAACATCCAGCTTGATGCCGTCCTTATCATAAATATATCCGTTGGAATCGCACATAGCTACTACCTTTGCGCCGTACTGCTGAAGCTTTTCAACTGCATAGATAGCAACGTTGCCGGAACCGGAAACGATCACTGTCTTACCTTCCAGGCTGTGATTGTTGTGAGTAAGCATCTCGTTTAAAATGTAGATCAGGCCGTATCCTGTTGCTTCTGTACGAACCAGAGATCCGCCGAATGTAAGGCCCTTTCCTGTGAGAACGCCTTCATAATGCTTTGTGATCCTCTTATACTGTCCGAACATATATCCGATCTCTCTTCCGCCTACGCCGATATCTCCTGCTGGGCAGTCAACGTTCGGTCCGATGTGGCGGTACAGCTCTGTCATAAAGCTCTGGCAGAACGCCATTACTTCCCTGTCAGATTTACCCTTCGGGTCAAAGTTGGAACCGCCTTTGCCGCCGCCGATGGGAAGGCCTGTTAAGGAGTTCTTTAAAACCTGCTCAAAGCCCAGGAACTTTAAGATGCTCTGGTTTACAGTCGGATGGAAACGAAGTCCGCCCTTATAAACTCCGATGGCGCTGTTAAACTGAACGCGGTATCCCTTATTGATCTGTACATTTCCTTTATCGTCAACCCACGGAACGCGGAAGCTGATGATCCTTTCCGGCTCTACAAATCTTTCCAGCAGGCTTACTGCGCGGTATTTCTCCTCATTTGCATCGATCACCAGTTTCAGGGAATCCAGAACCTCTTTTACTGCCTGATGATACTCCGGCTCATTTGGATTCTGCGCAACTACTCTTGCATAAACTTCATCAACGTATGACATCTTTGTCTCCTCCTGATCTACGTATTTTTCTTAATAAAACGAAAAAGGAGCAGACTCTCCCTGTCTGGCTCCTTTGCCTTTATGGATAATATATTAACAATTCATTCCGCTAAAGTCAATAATTCCCATCTATTGTACTTAAAAAAATACAATTTTAGCAACAGTTAAGCCGTGCGCCAGGATATATGATAAAGAGCGTTACAAGCTTGCTTGTAAAAGCGATTTTACATATATCCTGGCATAGGGATAACATCCCAGGCTTCCCTCCAGCACATTCTGTGCTGGGGGGAAGATATACGGCTAAACTGTTAATTATTTTTCGGTTCTACATATCCCAAAGCCTGTTCCAGAGCCTCCTTTTCCTCGCTTCCAAGAAGCGTGTCTGTCTGTCCTCTGTCTACTGGCTTGATGTATAAATAGCATCCTTCCCTGCTGTGAACGGAATTAAGGACAAATCCGGTATTCGTATAATCCAGAAGCGCAAACGCGAAGCTTAAGGTTCCTCCCATTCCTTTGAATGCATTATATCTTACTACTCCGAATTTCTGGAAGGAAGCTCTCTGATTTCTGTTCAGCGTGCGGATGGAGTCCTTATTTGCCCTGTCCTCTGCGCGGAGTCTTTTGATCTCATCGATCTGCTCCAGGATAATATCTTCCATGCTTTCCGCATCTTTTCCACGCATAAAATAATCATATCTGCGGTAAAGTCTTCTCATATTGATGATACAGACAATAACTATGATCATCAGTATCAGCACAAGAGCTGACAAACCAATGATGATATAAGCCGGGTCTATCCCCCAGCTGTTCATAATGCTGTTTTCCATCTGACAACCTCGCTTTCCGGCTTTATATTATTTGATGGATTCTATCAATTCTACGATCCGTTCCAACTCTGCTGGAGAATAGTATTCTATTTCGATCCGTCCTTTATTCTTGTCTTTCCGATTAATGGAAACCTTTGTCCCCATAATACTCTTCATCCGATCTTCCAGATTCTGGAATATCACCTTCAGGCTTTCGTCTTCCCTGGTAATCTCCTTTTTTTCTTTCGGAGGCTTTGTCAAAGCTTTTACCAGTTTTTCTACATCTCTTACATTTAAACCTTCCTGAATAATCTTCTCTGCAAGCTGATACTGCGCGTCTTTGTCTTCTACAGCAAGCAATGCTCTGCCATGGCCGCTGGTGATCTTATTTTCCACCAGCATCTGCTGAACGCGCTTGTCCAGTTTCAAAAGGCGCATGCTGTTTGTGATCGTTGTGCGGTTTTTAGAAACCCTGGCGGCTATATCTTCCTGTTTCATGTGAAACTCTTCCATCAGCTGCTGATATGCCATCGCTTCTTCGATCGGATTCAGATCGGCGCGCTGCACATTTTCAATCAGCGCGATCTCCGTCTTCTGCTGTTCATTGTACTCCCTGACAACTACCGGAACTTCTTTCAGACCGGCCAGCTTGGCGGCTCTCCATCTTCTCTCTCCGGCGATTATCTCGTAAATATCTCCCTTTTTCTGCACGAGCAAAGGCTGAAGGACTCCATAATTTTTCATAGAATCCGCCAGCTCTCCCAGCTGTTCTTCATTAAAATCTTTTCTCGGCTGGTCTTTTCTCGGCTCTATAAAGGCGATCTTTACCATCAATTCTTTTCCCTGCTCGCCTTTTTCTTCCTTATTATTAATACTGCCTTTTGGCTCCTTCTTGCTGTCCGCCTTTTTTTCCGATCTTTCCGGCTCTTTTAACGCCTCGTCTCCAAAAATAGCGCCCAGTCCTTTGCCTAATCCTGTTTTCTTTGCCATTATAATTCTTCTCCCCTGCTGATCACTTCTGCAGCCAGCATACGATATTTCTCTGCTCCTGCTGATTTTGAGTCGTAAACAGTTATCGGCATTCCATAACTGGGAGCTTCTGCCAGCCTGACATTTCTCGGTATGATCGTATCGTAAATATTTTCATTTAAAGCGCTTTTTACACTTTCCACCACCTGCTGGGAAAGATTCGTCCTTGAATCGTACATTGTAAAAACAACCCCCTCCATTTCGAGAGATGGATTCAGTTTTTTCTTCACCAGCTTTATTGTTTTCAGCACCTGGTTTAATCCCTCCAGCGCATAGTACTCGCACTGGATCGGTACAAGTACCGTGTTGGACGCAGTCAGGGCGTTGACAGTTAATAAACTCAAAGAAGGCGGGCAGTCAATAATAACAAAATCATAATTATCTTTTATTTTGTCCAGATAGTAGCGAAGGATACCTTCTTTATTTTCCATCTCCAGCAGTTCGATCTCCGCGCCTGCCAGATTTACATTTGAAGGAAGCAGATCCAGATTTGGCTGTATTTCCTTTATCAGGCAATCTTCCAGCTCGCATTCGCCTACGATCAGCTCGTATACTGTTTTCTCTACGGCCTCTTTCTCCACTCCAAGCCCGCTTGTCTCATTTCCCTGGGGATCAAAGTCAACGGCAAGGACCTTCTGTCCGGCTTCCGCAAGAGTGGCAGACAGATTTATCGCTGTGGTAGTCTTACCGACTCCGCCTTTCTGATTTGCTATTGCTATTACTCTTCCCATTTTCTTCTTCCCTTCTTAAAGGCGCTGAGGTCAAAAGATCTTTTTAACCTCTGTGATGCCGGATCGCTCTGCACTTTGTGCTTTTGCCCCGGTGTCCAACAAAAAGTATAGCACACTTTTTTTATTTTTCCTATGCCTTTTTATTACGAAATCCAAAACAATGTTTCACGTGAAACATTATTTTGGATAACAATTCAGGACGGCGTGAACATTAAATTTTTTGTTTGTAATCAATGTCCCGATATATTATAATATAATATGATACCAAGGGAGAGTACGAAGTACGGAACGATCCGGTATCATAGGGGCAAAATACCTTTTGTTCCCAACATCATAAGATATCAGTAACTGTTCAGGGGGTATGACTATATGATAAATAGGAGCCGTTTTTTGACCATGCTTGCTCTCGCCGCCAGCGCTGGAGCTGCAGCTGCAGCAATCAATGAAGCGATCAAACTTTCCGCTGTTTCTAAGAACCTGTTGTATGAACAGCATCCTCTGTCCTACAAGTGGCGCCTTGGGAATATTTATTATACGAAGTCTGGTTCCGGTAAACCGCTTCTTTTAGTCCACGACCTGGACTCTGCTTCCTGCGGATATGAATGGAATCTTCTTATAAATTCCTTAAAAGAACATTACACAGTCTATACCATTGATCTGTTAGGCTGCGGACGCTCTGAAAAGCCAAATTTTACTTATACAAACTATCTGTATGTGCAGCTGATCTGCGACTTTATCAAATCTGAAATAGGAAAAAAGACCAATGTTATTGTTTCCGGAGAATCTGTTTCTTTCGTCACCATGGCCTGCAGTTCTTCTCCAGATCTATTTGACAAGCTTATGTTTATCAGCCCAAAAAGCCTTACAGATTTTTGCCGCGTTCCAGGAAAGCATGGAAAGATGTACAAGTTTATTTTAGATCTTCCTTTGGTGGGTACTATGCTTTACAATATCGCATCAAGCAAGATGTCTCTGCGGCAGATGTTTTGTACAAAATACTTTTATAATCCTCATCGCGTCCGCTCGGTTTATATCAATAAATTTTATGAGGCCGCTCATCTTGGGGAATGTCCAAAAGCTGTATTCTCCAGTTTAAAATGCAACTATACCAAATGTAATATTGTAAACGCGCTGAAAAATATCAACAACAGTATTTACATCGTTGCAGGCAGCGGACAGGACGACGTGCCGGCGCTGATCGAAGAATATCGGGCATATAATCCGGCCATTGAATATTCTGTTATTGCAAATACGCGCCAGCTTCCGCATATGGAAAATCCGGCAAAAGTATTAGAATACATTTATATTTTTATGTAACAATTCAGGACGGCGTGAAAACAGGGGCAGAAACAGGCATTAAACTTGCTTATAAGCCTGCTTTTCCCCCTTTTACTTATTTTTTTAATGCCGCAGGGGTATGTTTCACGTGAAACATACCCCTGCGCTGTTCTTACTTTAATGGTTCTTTTCCCGGCATACCCGCTTTTCTCGGATATTTTTTACTTGTCTCGGATATTTTCCTGATTTTTACTAATGACCTCTCATCAGAATTAGGCAATTGGAATGTGACGATATCTTCGATCGCTCCGCCCAGTTTTTTTACTGCTCCCTGTCCGGTCTTCATCTCCTCTTCCAACTTTCCCGATTTATAAGGAATGAAATAGCCGCCTTTTTTTACAAACGGCATACAGTACTCAGAAAGGGTGGAAAGATTTGCCACAGCCCGTGAAACGCAGAGATCGTATTTTTCTCTGTAAGTTTCATCCCGGCCGCAGTCTTCTGCTCTTCCGTGAATTGCACAGATCTTTTCCAGCTTTAATTCTCCTATCACTTCATCAAGGAATTTTACTCTTTTATTTAAAGAATCTAAAAGAGTGATCTCCAGCTCTGGAAAAGCGATTTTCAATGGAATACCAGGAAATCCTGCTCCCGTCCCCACATCGATGACCTTATACGGTTTTTCTCCTATATCTCCTATCGCGCGGACAAGAGAAAGGCTGTCGATAAAATGCTTTACTATCACGTCTTCCATTTCCGTAATAGCCGTCAGGTTCATGACCTTATTTTTCTCTATCATCATTTCATAATACTGAAAGAACTGACTGATCTGTTCATCTGTAAGCGTCAGGTTTTCCCTGTCTGATTCTTTTATCATTAATTCTCTGAAATTCTTATCCATCTGCAGTCACCCTATCTTGCTGATCTTCTGTGTTCCAGATATATTAAAAGCACGGAAATGTCCGCCGGAGAAACTCCTGAAATTCTGGACGCCTGACCGATATTCATTGGTTTATAAAGGTTCAGCTTCTGAACAGCTTCTCGTCTCAGGCTGGGAACTGTGGAATAGTCGAAATCCATATCCAGTTTTTTTCCTTCCAGCTTCTTAAACTGCGCTACCTGCTGTTTCTGCCTTTTAATATATCCTTCATATTTTATATTGATATTTACCTGTTCCGCCACATCATATGGAAGATCCGGACGTTTGTCGTCGATCTCAGCCAGGACAAAATAATCCAGTTCCGGCCGTTTCAAAAGTTCCGCCAGCGTGCTTCCTGATTTTAACAATGTGCTGTTTTTCCTGGAAAGAAACTCCTGCACTCTCTCATTTGCCCCGATCGTCGTTCTTTCCAGACGCTGGATCTCCTCGTCAATAGCCTTTTCCTTCCATAAAAGTCTTTCGTATGTTTTATCGTCTACCAGCCCGATCTCATGGCCGATCTTCATCAGGCGCAGATCTGCGTTATCCTGCCGCAAAAGCAGGCGGTATTCCGCTCTGGAAGTCATCATCCGGTAAGGTTCGTGATTCTCTTTTGTAACAAGATCGTCGATCAATACGCCGATATATGCCTGAGAACGGTCCAATACGTATGGTTCTCTGCCAAGGACCTTCATCGCCGCATTGACTCCCGCCATAAATCCCTGTACAGCCGCTTCTTCATAACCGGAGCTTCCATTAAACTGGCCGCCGCTGAAAAGCCCCTCGATTTTCTTAAATTCCAAAGTCGCCTTCAGCTGCCTGGAATTGATACAGTCGTACTCGATCGCGTAAGCGTTTCGGACGATCTTCACATTCTCCAATCCCGGTACTGTCCTGTACATTGCATACTGCACATCCTCCGGAAGGGAGCTGGACATGCCGCCCAGATACATCTCATTTGTATAAAGTCCTTCCGGTTCCACAAATACCTGATGCCTCGGCTTATCTGGGAATTTTACCACTTTATCTTCAATAGACGGGCAATAGCGGGGACCTGTTCCTTCGATCACTCCGGAAAATAATGGAGAGCGGTCCAGATTTTCCCGAATGATCTCGTGGGTCTTTTCATTTGTGTAAGTCAGCCAGCAGGAAACCTGATCCTTCTGTATGGACTCCGGATCTGTAGAGAAGGAGAAAGGCACGATCCTCTTATCGCCAAACTGCTCTTCCATCTTTGAAAAATCAATACTTCTTTTATCTACTCTGGCAGGCGTCCCTGTCTTAAATCGGAACATCTCGATCCCATGGGCGACCAGAGAATCCGTCAGGTGGTTTGCCGCCTGAAGTCCATTCGGACCCGTAGGATTGCTCACATCTCCATAAATGCACCTTGCTTTCAGATACGTTCCTGTCGCGAGCACTGCCGCTTTACAGTGATAAACTGCCCCGGAGAACGTCTTAACTCCTGTCAGCCTGTTTCCTTCTGTTATGATCTCTGATACTTCCGCCTGACGGACCGTAAGATGATCAGTATTTTCCAAAGTCTTTCTCATTTCCCTGGAATAGTCCTGTTTATCCGCCTGGGCGCGGAGAGAATGAACGGCGGGTCCCTTGGACTCGTTGAGCATCTTAGACTGAATAAAGGTCTTGTCGATATTTTTTCCCATCTCGCCGCCCAGAGCATCCAGCTCCCGTACAAGGTGGCCTTTTGAACTTCCTCCAATATTAGGATTACATGGCATCAGCGCAATACTGTCTATGCTTACTGTAAAAAGGATCGTCTCCAATCCAAGGCGCGCGCAGGCCAGCGCCGCTTCACAGCCTGCATGACCTGCTCCTACAACCGCTATATCGTATGTTTCTTCTAAATGTGGCATATTTCTCTCTTCTTTCCTTTTTATGGTAACGCCCCAAAACGTCATGCCCTTTTATTTTCCCATACAGAATTTGCTGAATATCTCATTTACCAGATCGTCCTCTACTGCTTCCCCAATGATCAGGCCCAGCTGTTCGTAGGCGTTCATCAGATCAATAGAATAAAAATCTTCCGGCATCTGATCTTCGATGCTCTGCTCTACCATTTTCAGGCTCTTTTCTGTTTCCTCCAATGCGGCCTTATGTCTTACATTTGTGATGTAGACCTCATCGTTAAAATTGATCTCCCCATGATAGAACATAGCCTGGATCTCTTTCTCCAGGTCCTCGATCCCCGTCCCCTCTTTTATAGAAACCGGAACAACTTTTTTCCCTGTTTCCCGTTCCAGATCTTCCTTTGAAACCGCCTGCTCCAGGTCTGTTTTATTTAAAAGGACGACGCATTTTTTATCCTGTATCATTTCCATGATCTGCCTGTCGTTTTCATCCAGAGGTGTAGAAGAATCTACTACATAAATAATAAGATCCGCCTCGTCCGCCGCGCTTCTCGCGCGGTCTACTCCTATCCGCTCCACAATATCCTCTGTATCGCGGATCCCCGCCGTATCTATGATATTCAGGCTGATGCCCTTTAAGCGGATATGCTCCTCTAAAACATCCCTGGTTGTCCCGGCGATATCCGTGACGATAGCCCGTTCCTCTCCCAGAAGCACATTCATCAGGGAAGATTTTCCCGCGTTCGGTTTGCCTAAGATCACCGTTTTTACCCCTTCTGTCATTACGCGGCCGTCATCGGAAGATTCCAGAAGTCTTTCCACCCGTTTTTCCATCGGGATCAGTTTCTTATAAAGCTCTTCCCCGTAACCGTCCAGTGAAATATGCTCCGGATCGTCCAGGGCGGATTCGATATAAGCGATCTCATACAGGATCTCTTCCCTCAGCTCTTTTATGATCCTGGATACAGAGCCGCTCAGCTGGCTGACCGAACTTTTTAAGGCATATTGGTTCTTGGCGTTGATCACGTCGATCACAGCCTCCGCCTGGGACAGGTCGATCCTGCCGTTTAAAAACGCCCGTTTTGTAAATTCTCCCGGCTCTGCCGGCCTGGCGCCGTATTTGATCACTGTCTCCAGGATCCTCTTCATCATCAGGACGCCGCCGTGGCAGTCGATCTCAACCGTATCCTCGGCCGTATAACTGTGGGGCCCCTTCATAAAGATCACAAGAACCTCGTCGATCTCTTCCTCTCCATCATAAATAAAGCCGTAATGGACAACATGAGATTCTATTGTTTCCAGAGTTTTCTTATTTTTCTTCCTGAATATTTTTTTAATGATATCAAAAGCTTCGTCTCCGCTGATCCGCACGATCCCGATCCCGGAGCTGCTCATCGCCGTAGCGATCGCTGCGATCGTTTCTGTATTCATCTCACACTCTCCATTATTGCCTTACTTATGAACTTGAGCCAGGCTCCTTTTCAAGGATACCTGGCCCTATTCTACTACATCTCTGAGGAAAATAAAACCTTATCTTCCTGTTTAAACGTTCTTTGCAGCATCCTCAGAAGCCGCTGCGTTCTTCGTTCTGTCATATCTGTCCCTCTTATAGCCTTCGCGTTTCAGGGAAATGATCACATGGCGGAACGGTTCTTCTCCATCGCTCCTGGTAGTCACGTACTTGTCGTTCTGAAGAGCTGCATGGATGATCCTTCTCTCATAAGGATTCATAGGTTCCAGAGAAACCGGCCTCTTGGTCCTCTTTACCTTATAAGCGATATTCTTTGCAAGAGTCTCCAGAGTCTCTTTCCTTCTCTCCCTGTAATTCTCCGTATCCAGCTTTACACGGATATGGCCGTCGCTGGTCTTTGCCTTATTTACAACAAGGCTTACAAGGTACTGAAGGGAATCCAGAGTCTGTCCTCTTTTTCCGATCAGGATGCCCATATCGTCTCCTGTAAGATTAATGGACATCTCTCTTTCTTCTTCATTTAACGCGGCGGCAATAGATACGTCCAGATTCATCGTATCAAAGATCTGGCTTAAAAATTCGATCGCCGCATCTTCCGGAGTTTCTTTTTTCTTTGCGCGGATAATGGCCGGCTTCGCGCCGATTCCAAGAAAGCCGTTGCTTCCTTTATCAATTACTTCATATTCCATCTTATCGCTTGTGGTCCCAAGCTCTATAGAGGCCTTTGTAATCGCCTCGTCCACTGTTTTCGCAGAAACAGTAATCATATCCATAATCCGCCCCTCCTATTTATTGTGTTTTTCATTGTACTTCTTAACCATGTTCGCCTTTGCTGCGATACTTCCCGGCTTTGGTTCGCTCTGGTTATAAAATTCTGTAGATTCCTTTACCTGCTCTTCTGTCTTTTCGTGCTTTCTCTTTAACTCTGCTTCCTTCTTATCCTCGTCTTCCTGGATCTGCTTTAAGTTTGCAGTAGCTTTCTGGGAAATAACGGTAGGCGGAAGGCCTTTTTTCGCTCTCTTCTTATTGGCCTTTTCCACGTTCTTTTTGATCATCTCGTCCATGTCGATCTTATTCAGATACATATTTACTACCCACTGCTGGAATACTGTAAATACGCTCTGTGCGATCCAGTAGATACCGATACCGATCGGGAATGTAAAGGTAAAGAATACGGACATCAGAGGCATGGTGATGTTCATCTGCTTCATCATGGCCGCGCCAGGAGCATCATCGCTCATCTTGGATGAAGTATTTGTCATCAGCTTTGTGCTGTACCACTGAGTAAGTCCTGCCAGGATCGGGATCAGCCACGCAACGCTGATATGTCCGCCGTTCCACGGATTCGCCGCCAGGTTCATGCCCAGGAATGTATTCATATCCACGATCTCTGTGGAGATCTCAGCGATCACGCTTGTAATCGCATCATTTCCTGCAAAAAACGCCTGGAACTTGTCCCACTGATCCGGTGTAAACTTATATAAAATGTCGATCATCTGATCTGTATTAGTAAGTTCTCCCGACTTGTTTGTCAGCGTAGTCAGAGAAATATTGTTCTCTGTTGCAAACTGCGTAAGCTTTCCAACTGCGTCTAATCCGCCGATGGCATCTACAACTGTCTGGAAATAGTCTTTTACAGAGCTTACATATCCTGGAATATTGTAGATAACACGGTACAAAGCAAACAGGATAGGCAGCTGGATCAAAAGCTGGAGACATCCGCCTGTCATGGAAGTGCCGTACTTTTCATAAACAGCTTTCGTCTCCGCGTTCATCTTCATCATGGACTGCTGATCCGTCTTGCCTTTATACTTCTTCTGGATCGCCATGATCTCCGGCTGCATGATCGCGTTCAGCTTTGTAAACTTCTGCTGCTTGATCGTC
Source organism: Candidatus Lachnoclostridium stercoravium (assembly GCA_019118365.1). GTDB lineage: Bacteria > Bacillota > Clostridia > Lachnospirales > Lachnospiraceae > Lachnoclostridium_A > Lachnoclostridium_A stercoravium. The sequence goes on from DWZA01000057.1 coordinate 12,566, forward strand.
AGGGGGAACATCAGTATCTTAATGATAAGGGTAAATAAGATGATACATAAACCGATGTTTAAAATTCCAAACTGTTGGGTAAAACGGAATAACATATCCATGATGTAACCAAGGATATCTGCTATCGGGCCAAAGGAAAAAAAGTCATGCGCCTTTGTAGCCACTATAAATTCTGGATTCAATCTTTTACCTCCTCACAAACTACGGAACTGGATCATAACCGCCTTCAGCCCAGGGATGACATCTTAAGATTCTCCTCACAGCCAACCATGTACCTTTAAACACGCCGTACTTCTGAAGTGCCTCAATGGCGTATTGAGAACACGTAGGCGTGTAAATACAGTGAATATTTCCTTTCAAAGGGGACAGGAATATCTGATACCCTCTGATCAATAAAATCATAGCTTTTCTTACCATAAAAATTCACTTCGATTCTTTTTTAATGTTATGAAGTCCGCATAAGTGCAGAAACGCACTTTCCATTGTTTTAAAATTTTCTTCTTTTGCCGTTGGTCTTACGACAACTACGATGTCCAACCCTGTCTTCAATATGCCTTTATTTAACCGAAAACTTTCTCTTATCAATCGGGTCATGCGATGGCGCACAACACTGTTCCCTACCTTCTTGCTTACGGAAATACCTATTCTGATATCATCGTCTTCTGCTTTCTTTACATACATGATCAGATAGCGGTTTGCACAAGACCTGCCTTCCCGATATACTTTCTGAAAATCTCTGTTTTTTTTGATTGAATGAAACCGCTTCATATTGTGACACCTCTCCTGTTCTTTTAGATCATCGGTCATATCTGCTTTCTCAGACTCCACGATACTATGAAAAGAAAAGGCCACAATTTTACTTGCGGCCTGGATCATTGCGAAGTACCAGCAAAACGCGCTGTCCTTACGTCTGTCTTATAGGATTAAGCTGTTAATTTTGCTCTTCCTTTTGCTCTTCTTGCAGCCAAAACTTTTCTTCCGCCTGCAGTTTTCATTCTTGCTCTAAAGCCATGAACTTTTGCTCTCTGTCTCTTTTTTGGTTGGAAAGTCATTTTCATAGTACGGACACCTCCTCTTATCGTCAATTATCGAATTTGTTTTCCTTATAAATATTCCCATATTTAAAGAAATTAAAATAAGATAACATATTCAGACTATTTTTAGTTAAACATCCATTTCATTATATAGAAGGATTACTGCTTCGTCAAGCAAATTTCTATGTTTTTTTGAGTTTTTCTATAACACATAAAATCCGTATTTCCTGATAAACACGTCGATTTTCTTGGTTTGCTCCGCCGCCTGTTATACCCCTGAAATCAAACTCGCCCTTTCAGGGCTCAAACAGGTGATTTCAGGGGTACGCTATGCTCGCAAACCTTCAAAAATCCTGACGAATCGTTTATCAGGAAATACGGATTTTTATATCGAAAAACCAAAAAGACATTACCGGAAATTCCAGTAATTTCTAATGTTCCTGGTATCTCCGGCAATGTCTTTCGTGTATTCTATATTACAATATTATGTTAACTTCTGTTATGAATGTGCTTTTACTTTTAAAAGGATCTTTGTGATGGCTGCGGTAAGCACTCCGGCGAGGATCGCTTCCGGTATGCCGTTCATACAGATCACTCCTATGATAAAGGCATACACGCCCTTTGCCACGTTTACATTAGCTGCCGCCGCGTAAGTTTCTCCGAACAGGAAATATATCAGGTTCATTACCAGCAGAGTGTTAGTCAGAGATCCGGCCACCCCTGCGCAGGTTAATGCCCTTACCTGCCGTTTTTCATTTTTTCCTGACACAGCCTTGTAAACATAATAAGCTACTACTCCGATCAATATCCTTGGGATGATACATATAATGGCGCTTCTCCAGTCCCCCTTAAAATCTCCCACTGAAATAAACGGGGAAAATACAAAGGATGTGGCGTTTGGCATAAGGATCGTATTCTTCCACATACTGGTAAGGCCGAATACAAATCCCAGGAATGCGCCTTTTTTGGGTCCCATGAGGATTGCTCCGATGATAACAGGGATGTGGATGATCGTTGCGTTCATGAATCCCAGAGGGATATATCCCAATACCGGGATCACCGTCATGATGATCATAATAGCCACGAATGCTCCTGTTAAAACCATGTCGCGGGTCTTCGTTACTGTATTCAATTTTTCTACCTCCTGCTACTGTTCTTTTTTTAAAGATACAATGCAATATAGATACGGGTTGATTATATTTGATACAGCGGCAAAATGCAATGATTTTTCTCATTTTTCAGGGATTTCTCCGAATATGTAATATGATTTTTCATATACCCCATAGCATATTTTACATATTAGACGCGCATTTCCTTTTATTTTATAATAAACATAACAAATTTGTTCCGGAACATTCTTGAATTTATTGTATTGTTTTTACAAAGATTAGAGGAAATTATGAAAAAGAGATTATTTATTTTACCAGTTTGCGGTGTTATGCTCCTGGCTGCTGCCTGCAGTACGTCTTCTTCCTCTGATGCTACTACGGCCGCTGCGCCCGCTGCTTCTTCCGACGGTGAAGAAGCGGCGGAAACAACGGCTGCCGGCCTTATTTTAGGCGAAGACTATCCTACAGAAGACATTACTCTCATCAATTCTTCCTCAGCCGGATCGCCTGCGGATATCATGGCGCGTCAGATCGCCCAGTCCATTGAGGAATTATACGGAGTAACTGTAACTGTAGAAAATGTTACCGGAGGTTCCGGCGCCAATATGTTTGCCGAAGTAATGAACAGAGATGCAGACGGCTATACCATCGGCACAGTTACCGCCTCTCAGATCGCGGCTCTGTGCGGCGGCTTAGACGAGCAATTCCCTCTGGATACCTTTGCTTTTGTAGCCAACGTCCAGACCGACCCATACTGCCTGACAGTCAGAGGAGATTCTCCTTATGAAACGCTTCAGGATTTTATTGACGCCGCAAAAGAAAGCAATCTCCTGATCAGCGGGCAGGGTACTGGATCCGCCATGCACCTTTCCGCCCTTCAGCTGGCAAAAGAAGCGGACTTTTCTTTCACCTGGCTTCCTACAGAAGGCGGATCTGACACAGTTGCAAACCTTCTTGGCGGAAACTGCGACGCCGGCTTTGCCGCTCCTACTACAGTAAACCAGTACGTAAAATCAGGAGATCTGAAGATGTTAGCCATTACAGGAGAGGAAGCCGTTTCCAGCGCCGAAGGCGTGCCGCTTTTCTCTGACGAAGGTTATCCTCTCACCATGACCCAGTACAGGGGATTTTATGTAAATTCAAAGACGGATCCCGCCATCTGCCAGGCGATCTCCGACATGATGAGAGAGGCTTCCCAGACAGATTCCTTTAAGCAGTATATGGCTGACCAGATGCTTGACGACGGCTATATGAACATGCAGGAGTTCACAGATTACGCCCTTGCAGACTATGACGCCATCAACGAGCTTTCATCTCAGCTTCTTCAGTAAAAAGTAAATAATCATTCATCTGGAGGTAAACGTATGTCCTACAAAATTTCTATCATCGAAGGGGACGGAATTGGCCACGAGATCGTACCTGCTGCACTAAAAGTTCTGGAACATACAGGCTTGTCCTTTGAATGGGATTTTGTACTGGCAGGAGAAAAAGCCGTGGAGGAATATCAGACACCAGTGCCTGATTCCACCATCGAATCTATCTTATCCAATAAGCTGGCTTTAAAAGGGCCTCTTACAAACCTTGTAGCAAGAGGCTGGCCCAGCCCCAATGTCATGCTCCGGAAAAATCTCGGTCTTTTCGCAGCTGTAAAACGGGCAAGATATTTCGAAGGCGTCGGCTCGCCCTTTAAAAATGCGGATCTCGTTGTTGTCCGCGAAGCAAAAGAAGACACCTATGCAGGCGCGGAACAGCAAGTAGGTTCTGACGCTGCCATTGCCATCAAATTCATTACAAAGGAAAATTCCTTAAACGTAGCCAACTTTACATTTGACCTGGCCAGGCGTCTTGGAAGGAAAAAGGTTTCCATCACCCATAAGGCAAATGTATTAAAGCTTACGGACGGCATTTTCTTAAAGAGCGCCCAGGAAGCTGCCAAAAATTACCCTGACATTGAATGCGACAGCCTGATGATCGACCACATGGCCTTTAAGCTTGTCAACGATTCTTTAGACTGCGACGTCATCCTGGCGCCAAACGTTTACGGCGACATTCTCGCCGACCTGATCGCAGGCATATGCGGAAGCCTGGGTCTTGGATTCGGCGGAAACTTTGGGCCGGAAGCGGCTGTTTTTGAACCGGTCCATGGCACTGCTCCTACTATCGCAGGCCAGGGGATCGCCAATCCTATCGGAGAGATCCTGTCCGGAGCCATGCTTTTAAGCTACATAGGCGAAGAACAGGCTGCAAAAACCATTGAAAACGCCGTAGCATCCGTGCTGAAAAAAGGAGAATTTCTTACAGGGGATCTTGGCGGAACCGCCAGCACCAATGACATCACCGATGCGATCATACGCGAAATGAAGTAAAACATCTCACAGGAGGAATCACATATGCGTTTAGTTATGTTCAAATACGGAGAACGGCCTTACCGTCTCGGCCTTCTCAGCTCTGATGAAACGATCATCGACGTAAATTATGCTTACGAAAAAATATTATACGAAAAACATACGCCCGCATACCGGGAATTTGCGGCTGCATACGCCCCCAGCGACAGCAAAGCGTTTTTAAACGGCGGAGAAGTTTGTATGAATACGATCCCAGAGATCGAGGCCAAGCATTTTGCCGCTGATTCACTGAACGTAGACGGACTTCCAATGGTATTTAACAGAAAAGAAGTCAAATTGGCCGCTCCTGTTATGAATCCGGATAAGATCATCTGCTTAAGCCATAACTACTATGATTTCTGCGAAGAAACAGGAAATCCTGTTCCTCCAGAGCCGCGGATCTTCGCGAAATTTTCCAATTCTATCTGCGGCTGCGACGACCCGATCATTTATCCGAAAATGACAAAATGCCTTGGTTATGAGGTAGAGCTTGCCATTATTATCGGCAAAAAAGGAAGATATATCCCCCTGGAAAAAGCTTACGACTATGTAGCCGGCTATACTCTTTTCAACGATGTAAGCGCAAGCGACCTTACATCTATGGACAAACAGGTATGCCGCGGCAAGACCTTTGATAACTTTGCTCCATGCGGCCCAGCCCTGGTAACAAAGGACGAGGTTCCTGATCCAAACGCTCTTGAAGTAGCCTTATACGTAAACGGCAAAGAGCTGCAGCATTCCAATACGAAAAACCTTATCTATAACGTTCCTACCCTGGTATCCTTCCTTTCCGAGTGCTTTACCCTGGAACCTGGAGATATCATCGCCACAGGAACGCCTGGCGGACTGGCAAAAGACCGTGTTCCCAATACTTACATGCAGGTCGGCGACGTATGCACATTAAAGATCGATATTCTTGGAGAACTGACCAACACGATCGCAGCCGAGACGGCAAAACCATTATAAAGACAGGAGGATCATTATGGCGCGCTTTTTAAGATTTCAATGCCCGGACGGCATCTTTTACGGAACAATGGAAGGGGAAGAACTGATACATCCTATCAGCGGGGATATGTTTTCCGATTATACGGTTTCTGATAAGACTTACGAACTGAAGGACGTAAAACTTCTTCCTCCGTGTGAACCTTCCAAGCTCCTGGCCATCGGGTTCAACTATATGGATCACGCGATCGAATTTAAGAGAGAGATCCCGAAAGCTCCAAACATCTTCATCAAGCCCAACAGCAGTCTGGCGGCGCAGGGCGATCATGTGATCTACCCAAAATTCCATACTCATCAGGTTGAATATGAATCCGAGCTGGTGATCATTATCGGAAAAGAAGCAAGAAACGTGGACGAAGCGGAAGCTATGGATTATGTTTTTGGTTTCACCATTGGCAACGACGTGACCGCCAGGGATATGCAGAGTCCGACTAATCAGTGGGGACTGTGCAAGGGCTTCGATACCTTTGCTCCTATCGGACCGTGGATCGAAACAGATACAGACGGTTCTGACCTGGATATTTCCAGTTATGTAAACGGTCAGCTGAAACAGCATTCTAATACAAAAAACCTGATATTTAACGTTCCATTTTTAGTAAGCTATATTTCCAAGGGAATGACCCTTCATCCAGGAGACGTGATCTTTACGGGAACTCCAGCTGGAGTAAGCCCTGTATTTCCTGGGGACACGATGGAAATGCGCATAGAAAAGATCGGTTCCCTGATCAACGAAGTAAAGGCAGAAGAATAAAATACAGACGGATACCTTTTTGCTTCCCTGCCGCGCGATCTGCGGCAGGGAAAATTTACAAACGAAAAACATCTATTTTTGAAGGGAGTGACTATATATGTATTTGTGGCTAGGTGAATTTATAATATCCCTGATCGCTGCATTGATCGCCATATTCTTCTTTGCTGATGCCGGAACATTCCAGGACCTTTCAACGAATCCAGTAGATATCGGTTCACGCGCTTTTCCCAGGCTGGTCTGCGTTTTTCTTTTCATTTTCGCTGTTTACCTGATGGTCCACGCCATCAAAAAGACAAAACCATTAAACGAAAAGGTCGATCTGGGAGATTTTAAGACTATCGTTATCGGAGCTGTCATCCTGGCTGTCTATATCTATGTTTTTAAAGCGATCGGATATTTCTATACGACTCCATTTTTCATCTTCATCCTGCAGTTTATCCAGGGAAGCAGAAAATGGGTAACAATGATCGCTGTAAGCATAGGATTTTCCCTGTTCGCTTACCTTGTCTTCGTCCAGTTTCTTGGCGTGGCGCTGCCTTAAAGAGAGGAGGAAATACATATGTTAGAAAGTCTTGCTTTTGGATTTGGACAGATCTTAAACCTTAACTGTATGATCGCTCTTCTCAGCGGCGCTGTCATCGGTTATTTTGTCGGCGCCATGCCGGGACTTACTCCTACTATCGGAATCGCTCTTCTGATCCCGTTTACTTACAGTATGGATCCCGTGCCTTCTGTGGTCATGCTGGTAGCCCTTTACATGGCTGCGGAATACGGCGGCGGTATTACTGCTATCCTGATCAACACCCCAGGTACTCCCGCCGCTGCCGCTACTGCTCTGGACGGCTATCCTCTGGCTCAGAGAGGACAGGCTGCAAAAGCCCTTGGAATGTCTATCATCGCATCCGGCATCGGAGCCTTTATCAGTACTGTTTTGATGATATTGTTCGCAATGCCTCTGGCAGATATTACCATAACCTTCAATTCGCCGGAATATTTCTGTCTGGCGATCATGGGACTGAGCGTTGTAGCCGGCCTTGCTGGAGATGCTATTGTCAAAGGCCTCAGCGTCGTAGCTTTTGCTCTTCTGCTCACAACGATCGGCATTGACCCGATCACCGGAAGCTTCCGTTACTGCTTTACTTACAACTTTATGTCAGGAATCCCTCTTGTTCCTGCCATGATCGGCCTTTTTGCCATCTCTGAGTGCTTTATCCTGATGTCAAAAAAAGGCAGAACTGCCGATTCCATGTCAAAGATCGACGGAACCCTTCCAACAGCAGCTGAGATAAAGAGATGCTTTCCAACTATCTGCCGCGGTTCCATAATCGGTTTTATTGTAGGCATGCTTCCTGCTGCAGGCGCCAACGTAGCCTGCTGGGTATCCTATAATTTTGCACGCAATACTTCTAAAAATAAAGATAATTTTGGAAAAGGAGAACTGGAAGGGATCGCATCCGCAGAATCTGCCAATAACTCCGCAGTATGCGGCGCTTTAGTACCGCTCCTTACCATGGGTATCCCCGGTTCCTCTTCCACTGCCGTATTGATCGGCGCTCTGATGATCCAGGGTATCGCCACTGGACCTCTTTTATTTACAGAGCATCCGGAGATTCCTTATTCTATTTTTACTTCCCTGATCCTTGCCGTACCTCTTATGCTGGGAATGGGACTTTTCGGAAGCCGGATCTTCAGCCTGATCACACTGGTTCCTAACTATATCCTCTCTACCGTTATTTTAGGAACCGCCACCTTAGGCTCATACGCCATCAATGGTAATATGTACGGCGTATGGATCGCATACGTTTTCGGTATCATCGGGTATTTTCTCAGAAAAAGCGGATTTCCTCTTCCGCCTCTCGTACTCGCTTTGGTATTGGGGTCCATGTGCGAATCCAATTTCCGAAAATCCCTTCTTATGGGAAACGGACAGCTGTCCATCTTTGTAACAAGACCTTACGCTGTAGTTATCATCATTATCACGGTTATCCTTTTTGCAGGCCCATTTGTAAAAAGCTGGCTGCAGAAGAGAAAAACCGCGGCGCAGCCGTAACCGTCCCTTTATATATCAGAACGGCTGCCAATAGTTTCTCCTTTTAAAAAGCGCCGCGGCTTATCCTGGTCAGACAAGCCGCGGCGCTCGTTTATATTTCTAATATTCCTTTCCGATCTCCTCTTTCGTTATCTTTATCAGAAGCTTTTCTGCATTTGATTTTATCAGATTCTTAAGAGTGGTGATGCTAACGTCCCAATATCCGCCGTATTTTTCATCAATAGAATAATAGGACAGATCCACATCTTCCGTATTAAAAACAGGTATATACTGTTTGGGTATAAAAGTCGCCCCCAGCCCCTTTGCCGCCAGAAGCTGGGCTGTGCCAAAGCTTTTTACTTCTATCCTGATATCCGGCTGATAGATCCCCGCGTTTTCCAGGATCTTATCAGAAACCTGCCGGATCCTCTGTTCCTTATGAAGAAGGATAAACTTATGGTCTTTCAGCATCTTTACGTCCAGCACAGGAAATGGATAGCCTTCTCTTACCTGCGCTTCTTTTCCCGCAGGATCGTCCCTGTTCATCGCTATCACAAAAGGATCTCTTTTTATCCTGCTGTAATCAATACACGGATTTTCATAATATCCCGGCGCATGATCCAAAACTACATCCAGACGCCCTTCCAGAAGCTCCCTTTCCAGAACCGTGGATCCTTCTTCCGTGATCTGTATCTCCAGCCCAGGTGCTTTATTTAACAAAACAGGAAGCACTTTATGCAGCATGAGCGTTCCAAGATGATTGGTTATCCCAAGGCGGATCCTTCCTGTTTTCAGGTTGTTGATATCGCTCACTTCCGATTCCAGATCGTCATACAGTTTCAATATCTGGCAGGCAGTCTTATAATAGCACTCTCCCGCGTAGGTCATGCTCAGTCCGGAGGGAGTCCTGTTAAATAATGAAGTCCCCAGAGATTCCTCGATCTTTTTCAGAGACTGGCTCAGGGACGGCTGCGCGATGTACAGCTTCTTTGCTGCTCCTGATATGGTCTTTTCCTCCACGATCGTCTTTATCAATATAAGCTCTTTCTTTGTCATATTCATCCTGTCCCATCTTCTGTGTTCACAACTGCGCCATATATCAATTATTCTACTACAAAATCCTTATCTTTTAAATGATATTATTTTCCAAATCTACAATTTGCAAAATAAAACATCTGTTTTAACAGAAGTCTGAAACGGCCATAGAAAAGTGCTGATTTCTTTTGCGGTTTCGAAGCCAGAACCTCTAAGGTTTGGAAAATCTGCTAGAAACATAAGCCCAAATTCCAACTCGCGTTTACACGCTCAAACATGGGAATTTGGGCTTATAACGCAGTATTTTCCAAACCAAGAGGTTCTAAGACTCCTGCAAATGCAAAAGAAATCAGCACTTTTATGGCCTGTTCTATTCTAATTGAAAATGATTCGTAAATGTAATTTTGCGGATCGCAGTTTCCAAATTCAGCCATATCCACATAAATTCACATTGCATCCACAGACTTTCCACATGGAAAATTCTAAACTTTTATCAGTGTTTCCACATATTTATCCACAATTTGTGGATTACTTGTGGATAATTTTTGTGGATAACCTATATATGCTGAAACAGCGGCAGAAAAAACCCTCTCTTTTCTGCCGCTGCTTCGCGAAAGTTTTCCATTGAAAATTAAAAGAATCTAGTATACAATGTATTTAGATTGGGCTATTTTGCTGTTTACACTTTATTACACGTTTAGGAGAATCAACATGCTGGAAAAACTCAGGGAAAAATGGGACGAAATTTTAAATTATATGAAGGAGGAACACGATATTTCCAGTGTTTCTTTTCGAACATGGCTTCTCCCGTTAGAATTATATTCCTTTGAAAATAATACATTATACATATTGGTTCCTGACGACCAGAACTTCCGTCAATACTTAGAGAAAAAGTACCTGTTTCTCCTGCAGATCTCCATTGAAGAGATCACTGGCATCGAGTGCGGTATCGAATTTCTATTAAAAGGAAGCGTCAAAAAAGGAGAATCATCCGACCAGAAAAAGCCGGCGAAAGGCGGCAGTTCCGATGTGAGCCAGGCGGCCATCCAAAATGCCGGCCTGAATCCCAGATATACCTTTGATACCTTTGTAGTAGGAGCCAATAATAACCTGGCGCATGCTGCTTCTCTCGCTGTAGCGGAGTCTCCTGGGGAAATTTACAACCCCCTTTTTATTTATGGAGGCGTGGGACTTGGAAAGACCCATCTTATGCATTCCATCGCCCACTTCATCCTGAAAAATAATCCAAAAGCCAAGATACTCTACGTAACGTCAGAGAAGTTTACTAACGAGCTGATCGATGCGATCCGTAATAAAAACAACATTTCAACTACGGAATTTCGTGAAAAATACAGAAATAACGACGTTCTTCTTATCGACGATATCCAGTTCATCATCGGCAAGGAAAGTACGCAGGAGGAATTTTTCCATACATTCAACGCCCTGTACGAAGCCAAAAAGCAGATCATCATATCCTCCGATAAACCTCCGAAAGAGATCGAGACTCTGGAGGAGCGTCTCCGTTCCCGCTTTGAATGGGGCCTTACTGTAGATATCCAGTCTCCGGACTATGAGACTCGTATGGCGATCCTGCGGAAAAAGGAAGAGCTGGAAGGCTATAACATTGACAACGAAGTGATCAAATACATCGCTTCTAATATTAAATCCAACATCCGTGAGCTGGAAGGCGCCCTGACCAAGATCGTAGCTCTCTCTAAGCTGGACAGAAAAGAGATCAATCTGGATCTGGCGGAAGAGGCCTTAAAAGATCTGATCTCCCCTAACGGAACTCAGGAAGTCACACCTGAACTGATCATCCAGGTAGTGGCGGACCACTACGGGGTAACTCCTTTAGACCTGGCTTCCCAGAAACGGAGCAAGGATATCGTATATCCAAGGCAGATCGCCATGTATCTCTGCCGCAGCATGGTAGACACGTCCCTTCAGCATATTGGAAAATGTCTGGGAGGCAGAGATCACACCACGATCATCCATGGGATCGAGAAAGTAGAGGCGGAACTGGCAACCAACAGCTCCCTGCAGAATACGATCGATATATTAAAGAAGAAAATTAATCCACAATAAATTGTGGATGCATCTGTGTACTATTTGTGTAAAACTTTTCGTGATTTTTGCTTTGTGGACAAGTTCAGAATTATCCTGAATGAAAAGGACGGTTATCCACATGGTTTTCCTTAGGAAAAATCCTTATTTTATAAAGGTTTTCAGGGCTTTTACACATACCCACAGCCCCTACTACGGATTCTACGAAAATTTACTATACATACACCTAAAAAACCCGCATTTCACTCAAAGGAGTTATCAACAATTATGAAGCTTTCATTTAAAAAAGACAATTTGTTAAATGGCCTTAATATTGTTTCTAAAGCGATTCCTTCCAAGACCACAATGTCCATCCTTGAATGTATCCTGATCGATGCTTCTGCCGGAGAGATCAAGCTTACCGGCAACGACATGGAGATGGGCATCGAGACGAAGGTAGAAGGCGATATTCTTGAAAAAGGCAAGGTCGCTCTGGAAGCGAAGCTTTTCTATGAGATCATCCGTAAATTATCCGCCGACGATTCTGTAGTTACCATTGAATGCGACGATAAATTTAACACTACGATTTCCTGTGAAAATTCCGTTTTCAATATTCCAGGAAGAGACGGCGAAGAATTTTCCTATCTTCCATTTATTGAAAGAGATCATTATATCTGCCTTTCCCAGTTCAGCTTAAAAGAAGCGATCCGCCAGACCATCTTTTCCATAGCTGTAAACGACAGCAACAAGATGATGTCCGGAGAGCTTTTTGAAGTACGCGGCAACGAGCTGCGCGTCGCATCCCTGGACGGACACCGCATCTCCATCCGCAAGATCACGCTGAAAGACAACTATAAAGATATTAAAGTGATCGTTCCTGGAAAGACTCTGACAGAGATCAGCAAGATCTTAAATGGAGATAATGAAAAAGAAGTCCTTATATTCTTCAGCCAGAACCATATTTTGTTTGAATTTGACGATACGATCGTTATCTCTCGTCTGATCGAAGGAGAATATTTTAAGATCGATACTATGCTTTCAAAGGATTACGAGACAAAGGTAACGGTCAATAAAAGGGAGCTTTTAGACTGCATCGACAGAGCTATGATCCTGATCCGGGAGAGCGACCGCAAACCGATCATTTTAAATATCACGGATCGCTCCATCGGACTGCGGGTAAAATCCGCCTTTGGTTCTATGAACGCAGAGGTAATGATCACAAAGACCGGGCAGGATATCATGATCGCGTTTAATCCAAAATTCCTGATCGACGCTTTAAAGGTCATCGACGATGAAAATGTGGATCTTTATATGATGAATCCAAAATCTCCGTGCTATATCCGGGATGAAGAGGAAAAGTATACCTATCTGATCCTTCCGGTTAATTTTATAGCGGAATAATGCTGTCTCTTGGAAAGGAAGCGAATATAAATGGCAGAGACGATCAAACTCAGGGACGAGTACATCAAACTGGGACAGGCGCTGAAAGCGGCCGGACTGGTAGAATCCGGCGTTGATGCGAAATATGTGATCTCAGACGGAAAGGTAAAGGTAAACGGCCAGGTGGAGTATCAGAGAGGAAAAAAACTCCACGATGGTGATGTTGTGGAATATAATGGCAATACTATAAATATCAAAGCATAGGAAAGTTCTGCCGTTATGTTTATTGAATCGATTGAACTGAAAAATTACCGGAATTATGACGACCTGCACTTGGACCTGTGCAGCGGCACCAATATCCTGTACGGAGATAACGCCCAGGGAAAGACCAACATCCTGGAAGCCATCTATGTATGCAGCACGACCAAATCCCACAGAGGCAGCAAAGATAAGGAACTGATCCGTTTCGGACAGGACGAATCCCATATCAAACTTCAATTGAGAAAACAGGGAGTGCCTTACCGCATCGATATGCATTTAAAGAAAAGCAAGGCAAAGGGAATAGCGGTCAATGGCATCCCGATCCGGAGAGCCAGCGAGCTTTTCGGGATCGTCAACGTTGTATTTTTTTCTCCGGAAGATTTAAACATTATCAAAAACGGGCCTTCAGAACGAAGGCGGTTTATCGACCTGGAACTCTGCCAGCTGAATAAGCTGTATGTCCACGCCCTGATCCAGTATAATAAAGTGGTCCTTCAGAGAAATAAGATATTAAAGGAACTTTCTTTCCGTCCGGAATACGAGGATACTCTGGACGTATGGGACCAGCAGCTGATCCTGTATGGAAGACAGGTAATGTCCTTCCGGCAGGAGTTTATAGAAAAGCTGAACGCCATTATAACTGAAATACATAAGAAAATATCAGGCGGAAAAGAGCGCCTGACGATCGCTTATGAACCAAGCGCGGCTTTTGACCAGCTGGAAAGCATGGTGAAAAAAAGCAGATTTCAGGATATCAGACAGAGGACCACACTGATCGGCCCACACCGGGACGATATCAGCTTTTTCCTGCGTCCTTTTGAAGAAAAGGAAATATCAGGAAATAATAAAAAAGACGGGATCGACATACGCAGGTTCGGATCCCAGGGCCAGCAGAGAACGGCGGCGCTTTCTCTGAAACTGGCAGAGATAGAATTAGTAAGGACCATGATCCATGATTATCCGGTCCTGCTTCTGGACGATGTGCTGTCGGAACTGGACAGCAGCCGGCAGAACCACCTGTTAGACAGCATCGGCCATATCCAGACTCTGATCACCTGCACAGGCCTGGATGAATTTGTAAACCACAGATTTCCCGTTGATCAGATATTTAAAGTGACAGACGGCAAAGTGATAAATGAAAAACAGCAGTAATGATCAGACAGGGCGCCGCAGACGCCTGATGGGAGAGCAGAGGCAAAAGCATGCATATGGCCAAGCTTAACGCCTGTTTTTGCCTCTGTTTTCCCGCTGTCCTTAAAGTTGCTGCAATTATGACTGAGACTAGGAGGAATATTATGAGTGCTGAATACGGAGCAGACCAGATCCAGATCTTAGAGGGTCTGGAAGCAGTTAGAAAAAGACCAGGCATGTATATAGGCAGTACGTCAAGCCGCGGACTCCATCACCTGGTATATGAGATCGTTGACAATTCAGTGGACGAGGCACTTGCGGGCTACTGCAGCGTTATAGAAGTACAGATCAATTCTGATAACTCGATAACAGTCCGTGACAATGGGCGCGGCATCCCGGTAGGAATCCAGAAAAAGGCAGGGATCCCTGCTGTAGAAGTCGTATTTACCATACTCCATGCCGGCGGAAAGTTCGGCGGCGGGGGTTATAAAGTCTCCGGCGGCCTTCACGGCGTAGGAGCTTCTGTTGTAAACGCCCTTTCCGAGTGGCTGGAAGTAAAGATCCGCCAGGACGGAAAGATCTATCAGCAGCGGTATGAAAGAGGAAAGGTCATGTATCCGTTAAAGGTCGTTGGAACCTGCAGCCCGGAAGAACATGGCACAGAAGTAATATTTTTGCCGGATAAAGAGATTTTCGAGGAAACTGTTTTCGATTATGATACTTTAAAGATAAGGCTCAGGGAAACCGCGTTCCTTACAAAGAACCTGAAGATCATTTTAAGAGACGACAGAGAAGAAAAGATAGAAAAGACATTTCATTATGAAGGCGGCATCCGCGAGTTCGTTACCTATCTGAACAAGGGAAAAGAACCTCTTTATGATCCTGTCATCTACTGCGAGGGAACGAGAGACAACGTTTACGTAGAAGTCTCCATGCAGCATAACGACTCGTATACGGAAAATATATACAGCTTTGTAAATAATATCAATACTCCAGAGGGCGGAACTCATCTGACAGGCTTTAAGAACGCACTTACAAAGACATTCAACGATTACGCGAAGAAAAATAAGCTTTTAAAAGATAACGAGGCCAGTCTTTCCGGAGAGGATATCCGGGAAGGGCTTACGGCGATCATCAGCGTAAAGCTGGAGGAACCGCAGTTTGAAGGCCAGACAAAACAGAAACTGGGCAACAGCGAAGCAAGAGGAGCCGTAGACAGTATCGTCAGCGAACAGCTGACTTATTTCCTGGAGCAGAATCCGTCTGTGGCAAAGACGATGCTGGAAAAATCCATTCTGGCTCAGCGGGCCAGGGCCGCGGCAAGAAAGGCCAGGGATTTAACAAGAAGGAAGACCGCTTTGGAAGGAATGGCTCTTCCTGGCAAGCTTGCGGACTGCTCGGATAAAGATCCGGCAAACTGCGAGATCTATCTGGTAGAGGGAGATTCTGCCGGCGGTTCTGCAAAAGATGCGAGAAATAAGAGCAATCAGGCTATTTTGCCTCTTAGAGGAAAGATACTGAACGTAGAAAAGGCAAGGCTGGACAGGATCTACGGCAATGCGGAGATCAAATCCATGATCACTGCCTTTGGAACTGGCATCCACGACGATTTTGACATTTCCAAGCTTCGCTATGACAAGATCATCATCATGACGGATGCCGATGTAGACGGCGCCCATATCAGCACCCTGCTCCTTACCTTTATTTACCGCTTTATGCCGGAACTGATCAAACAGGGCCACGTATATCTGGCGCAGCCACCTCTTTATAAGGTGGAGAAGAATAAAAAAGTATGGTACGCCTACAGCGATGCAGAGCTGAACCAGATACTGACTGACATTGGAAGAGACAATAATAACAAGATCCAGCGCTATAAGGGCCTGGGAGAGATGGATGCCGAACAGCTTTGGGAGACTACCATGGATCCGGAAAGAAGGATCCTCCTGAAGGTAACTATGGATGAGGAGACGACTTCCGAGATCGACCTGACGTTTACGACGCTGATGGGGGACCAGGTAGAGCCAAGAAGAGAATTTATTGAAGCAAACGCAAAATATGGCACTCTGGACATCTAAAATAGTATTGGAGGAAAAGTATGGAGCCAAATGTTTTTGACAAGGTTCACGAAATAGATTTGAAAAAGACCATGGAAAAATCATATATTGATTATGCCATGAGCGTTATTGCAGCCAGAGCTTTGCCTGATGTGCGGGATGGATTAAAACCTGTTCAGAGGAGAGTCCTGTTCTCCATGATCGAACTGAACAACGGTCCGGACAAACCTCACCGTAAGTGTGCCCGTATCGTCGGCGATACCATGGGTAAATATCATCCCCACGGAGATAGCTCTATCTACGGAGCGCTGGTAAATATGGCCCAGAAATGGTCTACAAGATATATGCTGGTAGACGGCCATGGAAACTTCGGATCCATTGACGGAGACGGAGCCGCGGCCATGCGTTATACAGAAGCGCGCTTAAGCCGTATTTCTATGGAGATGCTGGCTGATATCAATAAAGATACGGTTGATTTTATACCGAACTTTGATGAGACAGAAAGGGAACCTGTAGTCCTTCCGGCCAGATATCCAAACCTTTTGGCAAACGGAACCTCCGGGATCGCCGTAGGTATGGCTACCAATATCCCTCCCCACAATCTACGGGAGATCATCAAAGCCGTGGTCAAGATCATCGACAACCGGATCATGGAAGACAGAGAAACTTCCATAGAAGAGATCCTTGAGATCATAAAAGGACCTGATTTTCCAACGGGAGCTACGATCCTGGGACGCAGGGGGATCGAAGAATCCTACCGCACCGGAAGGGGCAAGATCAAAGTAAGGGCTGTTACCAATATCGAGACGCTTCCTAATGGAAAGAGCCAGATCATTGTTACGGAACTTCCTTATCTTGTAAATAAGGCGAGGCTCATTGAAAAGATCGCTGAACTGGTAAAAGAAAAGAAGATAGACGGCATTACGTCCATCCGGGATGAATCCAACCGGGAAGGCATACGCATCGTGATCGAGCTGCGCCGCGACGTAAACGCCAACGTGCTTTTAAACCAGCTTTTAAAGCACACGCAGCTGCAGGATACTTTTGGCGTTATCATGCTGGCTCTTGTTAATAATGAACCAAAAGTTCTGAATCTTCTTCAGATGCTGCAGTATTATCTGAAGCATCAGGAAGATGTTGTAACAAGAAGAACAAAATACGATCTGAACAAGGCGGAAGAGAGAGCCCACATTTTAGAGGGACTGCTTATTGCCTTAGACCATATAGATGAAGTGATCAATATCATCCGCAGTTCCAGAAATGTGCAGGAAGCTAAGACACGACTGATGGAAAGCTTCGGCCTTACGGATGCTCAGGCCCAGGCGATCGTGGATATGCGTCTGAGAGCTCTTACCGGTCTGGAGCGGGAGAAGCTGGAAAACGAATACAGAGAACTTCAGGAAAGAATCGCAGAATTGAAAGCTATTTTAGGAGATGAGAAAAAGCTTCTTGGAGTTATCAAAGAAGAGATCCTGATCATTTCAGAAAAATACGGAGATGACAGAAGGACGGCTATCGGCCTGGACGACGAGATGTGCGACGAGGATCTGATCCCGGACGAAGACACAGTAGTAGCCATGACAAACCTTGGCTACATCAAACGGATGTCTGTAGATAATTTCAAGAGCCAGAACAGGGGCGGAAAAGGCATCCGCGGAATGCAGACCATCGAAGACGATTATATCGAAGACCTGTTTATGACCACATCCCACCATTATATTATGTTCTTCACGAATATGGGACGTGTATACAGGCTGAAAGCATATAATATTCCGGAGTCGGGAAGAAACGCCAGAGGAACGGCTATTGTCAATCTTCTGCAGATGCTTCCGGAGGAAAAGGTGACAGCAGTTATTCCTATGAGGGAATATGAAAACGACAAGTTCCTTCTGATGGCTACCAAGCAGGGAATGATCAAAAAGACGCCGATCGTTGAATATGAAAACGTAAGAAAGACAGGACTTCAGGCGATCGTATTAAAGGAAAACGACGAGCTGATCGAAGTAAAAGCTACGGATAATGAAAGAGACGTCTTTATGGTAACAAAGAAAGGCATGTGTATCCGTTTTAAGGAGACAGATGTGAGAGTAACAGGAAGAGTTTCCATGGGCGTGATCGGCATGAATCTGGACGAAGACGACGAAGTAGTTGGAATGCAGATCGACAGCCAGGGAGAATACCTGCTGGTCGTTTCGGAAAAAGGCATGGGAAAGAGAACCTTTACCGATGAATTTAAAGTACAGAAGAGAAGCGGAAAGGGCGTTCTTTGCTATAAGATCACCGATAAGACAGGATATCTGGTAGGAGCAAAACTGGTACACGACGACAGGGATATTATGCTCATCACTACAGAAGGAGTCATTATCCGCCTGAGCGTAAACGATATTTCCATAATAGGAAGAAATACGTCCGGCGTGAAGATGATGAATATCGACCAGGATTCCAATGTAAGAGTAGCCAGCATCGCGAAAGTAAGAGAAAGCAGCAGCGATGTAAGCGATGAAGAAGAGGAAGAGACGGACGATAATAAAGAAGAGGAAACAGAAGAATAATGTAACAGTTCAGCCGTGTATCTTCCCTCCAGCACAGAATGTGCTGGAGGGAAGCCTGGGATGTTATCCCTATGCCAGGATATATGTCAGATCGCTTTTACAAGCAAGCTTGTAACGCTCTTTATCATATATCCTGGCGCACGGCTGAACTGTTACAAAATAATACTTGCAGGGGGCTGTTTACAACAACAGCCCCTTGCCGGCATATAAACAGGAGGGCATGAAAGTGAGAACTATTGAAGTATCAGAAATAACTCAGGCCATTAAGGAAATGTGTATCCAGGCAAATCATTTTCTTTCCGAAGACATGAAAAAATTGTTTAACCAATCGGCAGATATAGAAAAATCTCCTCTTGGAAAGCAGATATTCGATCAGTTAAAGGAAAATCTTCAGATCGCAGGCGAAGATATGATCCCCATCTGCCAGGATACGGGTATGGCGGTGATATTTATGAAAATAGGGCAGGAAGTCCATTTTCAGGGAGGAAGTTTAAAAGATGCGATAAATGAAGGCGTGCGTCAGGGATATACAGAAGGCTATCTGAGAAAATCCGTGGTACGCGATCCCCTGGAACGGGAAAATACAAAGGATAACACGCCTGCGGTGATCCATTATGAGATAACAGAAGGAGATAAAGTAGATATAACCGTAGCGCCAAAGGGCTTTGGAAGTGAAAATATGAGCAGGGTATTTATGCTGAAGCCGGCGGACGGAATAGAAGGGGTAAAAAACGCCATTCTGACAGCTGTAAAAGATGCAGGTCCTAACGCCTGTCCGCCTATGGTCGTAGGCGTAGGCATAGGGGGCACCTTTGAAAAATGCGCTCTTATGGCAAAGCACGCCCTTACCAGGGATCTGGACGACGAAAGCCAGAAGCCGGACACACAGTGGGTAAGAAATCTGGAACAGGAAATGCTGGAAAAGATAAACCGCCTTGGAATTGGTCCGGGAGGTTTAGGCGGAACTGTCACAGCTATGGCTGTGAATATAGAGACATATCCGACCCACATAGCAGGACTGCCGCTGGCCGTTAATATATGCTGCCACGTTAACCGCCACGCACATAGAACGATCTAAGGAGAATTTATATGGAAAGACATATTCATGCGCCTCTTTCGAAAGAAGAAGCAAAAACATTAAAAGCAGGGGATTATGTATACATAACAGGAACCATATATACCGCCAGGGACGCCGCTCATAAGAGAATGTGGGAGGCTTTGGAGAGGGGAGAAGAGCTTCCCTTTGATATAAGGAAAAATCTCATATATTATATGGGGCCTTCGCCGGCGAGAGAAGGCCGTCCCATCGGTTCCGCCGGCCCAACTACGGCAAGCCGTATGGACAAATATACTCCAAAGCTTCTGGATCTCGGCCTGGGAGGAATGATCGGAAAAGGAAAAAGGAGCAAAGAGGTTTTAGAGGGAATAGTAAGAAACAGCGCCGTTTATTTTGCTGCGATCGGCGGAGCAGGGGCGATATTATCCCAGAGGATCCTGTCTTCGGAAGTGATCGCATATGAAGATCTGGGAACAGAAGCCATAAGAAAGCTGGAGGTAAAAGATTTTCCAGTGATCGTAGTAGCGGATTCGGAAGGAAATAATCTCTACGAGACAGCTATAAAAGAATACGGAGAGAAGCAGGAATAAACGGATGATAAGAATCGCTTTAATGGTAGTAAGAAGCCTATTTCGGATACCTTCTTATATGTACCATTTGATCCAATATGGAAAACCGGACGACAGCCATACAGAATATGAAAGATATATATATTTAAGAAAACTGGTAAAAAGGGTAAATCACGTTGGAAGAGTCAAGGTAGTGGGATATGGGGAAGAAAACATTCCTGAAAAAGACGGATTTATCATGTTTCCAAATCATCAGGGGCTGTTTGATTCGCTTGCCATCATAGAAACCTGCAGCCATCCTTTTGGAATCGTCATCAAGCAGGAGGCTGCCAGATGGATCCTGGTAAAGCAGGTTATCGCTTTATTGCGGGGGATAGCCATAGACAGAGACGATATCAAAGATTCCATCCGGATGATCAGACAGGTTACAGAGGAAGTAAAGCAGGGAAGGAACTATGTTATATTTGCAGAAGGAACAAGAAGCAAAGAGCAGAACAATATCCTTCCTTTTAAAAGCGGAACATTTAAAAGCGCTGTCAACGCGAAATGCCCCATCGTGCCAGTGGCTCTGATCGACAGCTATAAGCCTTTTGACTGTAATTCTATAAAGAAAGAAAAGGTAGAAGTCCATTATCTTCCGCCAATCTATCCGGAAGAATATAGAGGAATGAAAACATCTGAAATTGCAGAGATCGTCCATGACAGGATCCAGGAAGAAATAAACGCATATCGGAACTAAGAGAATCATATAACAGCCGTGTATCTTCCCTCCAGCACAGAATGTGCTGGAGGGAAGCCTGGGATATAATCCCTATGCCAGGATATATGTCAGATCGCTTTTACAAGCAAGCTTGTAACGCTCTTTGTCATATATTCTGGCGCACGGCTGTCACAGAATTATAAAAAAATGTCAAAAATAGGTTGACAATATTTTTCTGATTTAGTATAATGGTCAATGCTTCTGGTAAAACTTGATTACTGGAAACACAAACAGTTCTGCCACAGCAGGACTTATATTGGAAAATTATGACTACGGAGAAATACTCAAGAGGCCGAAGAGGCGCCCCTGCTAAGGGTGTAGGTCGGGCAACCGGCGCGAGGGTTCAAATCCCTCTTTCTCCGCTCTTTTTTCCAAAAAAGATGGTTCGCAAAAAAATAAAAAAACTTGTTGACAAGCCGGAAGAGATATGCTAATATATATCTCGCGCCAAAAACAAGGCGAACAAAAAAGAAGATTCAGCAAAAAGAAATCTTCAAAAAAATAAAAAAACCTGTTGACAAAGACAGGCCAGTGTGATAAGATATAACACGCCGCTTGAAACGAGCAGCAGGGAGCACCTTGAGAATTGAAGATTAAACAGTATGTAAGACCCTGAAAATTCCAAAAGAAAAGGCGAAGGTTAAGCCTTGGATTTTGAGAAAAAATTCAGAACAACAACCAAGTAAAGAGACG
>DWZA01000058.1 GCA_019118365.1 Candidatus Lachnoclostridium stercoravium
TCTTTTCGCCAGCAGTACGCCGATCATGGTTTCTCTGGGCCTGTCAGGCTTCCTGTCATTGATCTTTGGCTCTGACATTGACTGTATGGTAGTTATCCAGCGTCTGGTAGGCGGTATCGACTCCTTTGCGCTGATGGCTCTTCCATTCTTTATCTTTGCCGCAAACCTGATGGACAGCGGCGGTCTTTCCAGACGGCTTTTAGACTGGGCGAGGGCTTTGATCGGCCATATCAGTGGAGGTATCGCTGCTTCCACCCAGCTGGCAAGTATGTTCTTCGGAGCGCTTTCCGGATCCAGCCCGGCGACGATCATCGCTATCGGCAAACTGATGTATCCGGAGTTAAAAGAGAGAAAATATCCGGACCGTTTTATCGCAGGCCTTCTGGCTTCTTCCGGTTCCGTTGCCCTGATCATCCCGCCCAGCGTTACGATCATCGTATTCTGCGTAACCACCGGCGTTTCTGTCGGCAAATGCTTTATGGCCGGCGTTACGGCTGGTATCATCTTTGGTATCAGCAGCTTGATCTATATCTATTTCTTTGCGAAAAAGCACAATCTTCCAAGAGATAAAAAAGCGACCTTTAAGGAACTGGTAGCAGCTACAAAGAGAGCCGGCGCCGCACTTATGGTTCCGGTCATCATCCTGGGAGGTATTTATTCCGGTATCTGTACTCCTACAGAGTCTGCGGCTATTTCCGCAGTATATGCGATGTTCATCGGACTTTTCGTATACAAAGAGCTTACCTTTAAAAAACTGTGGCAGGTAGCGGTTGAATCCGCCATCGGCTGCGCCCAGGTCCTGGTGCTTATTTCTTCTGCAACCGTTCTGGCATGGATCCTTACGGTCAGCCAGATCTCCAATGTTATCACAGACGCCCTCCTTTCCCAGGTAACGTCTCCGATCGTATTCCTGCTGATCCTGAACCTGATCCTTCTCGTAATGGGAATGTTCATGGATGGTTCTGCAGCGATCCTGATCATTGCTCCGCTGGTATTTAACATGGGCGTTCAGTTAGGCGTAGACGGCGTTCATATGTGTATCGTTATGATCTCCAACCTGGCGATCGGTATGTACACCCCGCCGTTTGGAATGAATCTGTTTGTTACCAACTCGATCACGAAAATGGATATGCTGGATATGATCCCCGGCCTGTGGCCGTTCCTGATCGCAAACCTTATAAGCCTTTTAGTGATCTCTTATTGCCCGGATGTGATCATGTTCCTGCCGAATATGGTAGGTTAATTAAAAAGAAGGAGGATAGCTATGTTAGAAAACAGAAATCAGTTGGCGATCCAGGAAAGGCTTCAGTCCTGCATGGAGAAAGCGGGCCTGGACGGAATGATCATCAATGCCCCGGAAGCTATTTTTTACGCGACAGGATTTTCAAGCCAGTTTTTATACCTGTCCAACCAGATTGGCCTGACTGCAGCGGTTGTCCCGAAAGAAGGCAAGATCACTTTGATCTGCAACGAATTTGAAAAGCAGGCCGCCGTATCCAGCTGCAAGGATATCGAGATCGTTTCCTATCCGGTATGGATCTATATCGAGGACTATGCCAGAGACGACGAACCGGACAAGCCGGCGCAGCCGGATCTGAATCAGACCTTCCGGATGGCGGCTGAGATCATTCTGGATAAATACAAAAATCCAAAAGTGGGAGTCCAGAGCGAAGTGATCTCCCATACAAAATGGGATTATTTAAGCACAGCTTTCCCAGGAGGAGAAGTAGTAGACTGCAGCGACGTGCTGGTAGAAGCAAGGATGATCAAAACTCCGTGGGAGATCGACGTTTTAAGAAAGGCGGCGGAGATCTCAGAGGTCGCCATGTACAAAACAGCGAGAGAGTGCATGCCTGGAATGACAGAAGCAGACGTTATGATGCTCTTTAAAAACAACTGCCAGGAGCAGTCTCCGGACGTTATGTGCGCCCTGCAGGCTCACACCATTGGAGCGGATTTTGCGCCTGCAGTGGTACCGCGCCATAACCGGATCAAGCTGGGGGATATCGTAAGACTGGACGGCGGTCCGATGTACTGCGGCTACGGCGCAGATCTGGCAAGGACCTTCGTAGTGGGCAATTCTACAGATAAGCACAGAGAAGAGATCTGGGCAAGCCTGTGGAAGGGCGCGGACTGCGCGATGAACATGCTGGGACCGGGAGTGAAGATGAGCGACGTCTTCAAAGAAGTACAGAAGGCGATCAAAGCGGATATCCCAGGATACAAGAGAGGCCACCATGGCCATTCCATCGGCTGCAACCGCTTTACCGAAGAGGCTCCGTTTATTGCCGCCGCAGAAGACCGGGTATTTGAACCGGGCATGGTATTCTGCCTGGAAATGCCTTATTACAGCAGCAAGAACCACAGCTATAACATCGAGGATACTTTCCTGATCACAGAAAACGGATGCGAGTTCTTTACTCACTCCAACAGGACCCTTTATATTTTCTAAAAAGCGAGGCGTCATTTATGGAATACACAAAAGAATATTTTGACCGATACATTGAACGGCGGGGAACGAGGAGCATCAAATGGGACGGCTGCAACGACAAGTTCGGTGTAGATCCATCTGTGGAAATGATCCCTATGTGGATCGCGGACATGGATTTTCAGGCCCCCAGGGAAGTGATCGACGCGGTGGTAAAAAAGGCGGAAGAAGGGATCTACGGCTATTCCACTAAGCCGGACAGCTTTTACGAAACCATTATCCGCTGGGTAAAGGCCCGCTATGGCTGGGATGTGAAAAAAGAGTGGATCATCTTTACGCCAGGCGTTATCCCAGGTTTTACGATCGCGATCCAGAACTTTACGGATCCAGGCGACGGTATTATCGTACAGACCCCGGTTTACTATCCTTTTATGGATGGGATCCGCAACAATGGACGGCGCATCATCGAGAATGTGCTGAAAGAAGAGAACGGATATTACACCATGGATTTTGAAGACCTGGAGGCAAAGGCAAAGGATCCGAAAAACAAGCTGATGATCCTTTCTAACCCTCACAATCCGGTAGGCCGCGCGTGGACGCCGGAAGAACTGGAAAAAGTCGGCAATATCTGCGCGGACAACGGCGTTGTGCTGGTATCCGACGAGATCCATGCGGATCTGATGATGAAAGGCAGCAGCCATCAGGCTATGTGCGCCCTGTCTGAGAAGATCAAACAGAATACGATCACCAACTATGCTCCCAGCAAGACCTTTAACCTGGCGGGTCTGCAGACCGCATATGCCATTATCCCAAACGACGAGATGAGAAAGGTCTTCAACGAGGGACTTACGGCGAACCGGATCTACAATATGAACTGGTTTGGTCCAGTCGCACTGGAAGCTGCTTACAACAGCTGCGGCAACTATGTGGAAGCTTTAAACGAGTACCTGGACAGCAATATGGACTATATGAAAGATTATCTGGAGAAAAATCTCCCGCAGCTGCATATGCGGAAACCGGAAGCTACTTATATGCCCTGGGTAGACTTCCGCGATACGGGAATGACTCCAGATGAGATCGAGCATTTTATCGCCCATAAAGCCCATATTGGAGTAGATATGGGAAGCTGGTTCGGCGAGTGCGGAAAAGGATTCCTGCGCTTTAACGTAGCCTGCCCAAGATCGACTCTGGAGAAAGCTCTGGATCAGCTGAAGGCAGCGCTCGACCAGATTTAAAGAAGAAACGCAAAAAATTTACCGCCCTATCCGGCACAATCTCAGGTACCGGATAGGGCGGTATGACGGTAGACGGACACGATCAGCCCTGTTATTTTGCATACAGCTGTCCGTCGCCGCCCATTAGCGCCGTCATTTCCTCTATTTTTTCCAGTGGAAAAGGCGGCTGTGACAGCGGCCTCATCGCTATGGACATCAGTTTCATGGGATTATCATCTGCTGCTACGCGATTTGAACTAAAATGTCCGCACCTGCGGCAACGATGTATGATTGCCCATTCTCCGTTTTTCCGTACCCATACGCCTACTGCGTCCATGATACCGCCGCAATCTGCTTCCCTGTTTCCTGGATCAATATCTAAATGCAGACTGCTAAGACAATTTGGGCAGTGATTGCGGTGGCCGCTTCCTGCTCCGGCAGATACAACTAATCTGCCGCAAACTTTGCATGTAAATCAGTCCCTGCATTCATGTGTTTTATAGTATCCCTTTTCATACAGTTTTCTTTTATTTTCTCTGTTCATACCTGCTCCTTAAAGGATATCCTCCGAAAAGAACCTCATATCTAAATATTTTCTCAATGCGTCACGATATTTTTTTGTAAGCGTTAGATATTGGCGCTGTTCTTCGGCTGTCCATTCATTCCAAATTTTATTTTCAATTTCAAATAATGGGGAAATTTTCTCTGCAGAGAATTTCCTGCCTTTCTCTGTCAAACAAACAATCGTATTTCTCCCTTGACCTTGCTGAAGATATACAATTTCATCTTTCTCCAATTTCCGGATCGC
This sequence comes from Candidatus Lachnoclostridium stercoravium, assembly GCA_019118365.1. Classification (GTDB taxonomy): domain Bacteria; phylum Bacillota; class Clostridia; order Lachnospirales; family Lachnospiraceae; genus Lachnoclostridium_A; species Lachnoclostridium_A stercoravium. The sequence continues at coordinate 4,451 of DWZA01000058.1, forward strand.
AGAATTGATTGTCTGCCGGCTAATGCCTGTTAATTTGCTTATCTCGCTTTGAAAACATTGATCTCCTTTTTCACTGATGACATATAAAATATTCATCACGCTATCGGAGATCCCCATTTTAACAGCGGCTTCATGATAAAGAGAATTGATTTCGCCAGCCAAATGTGTGTATTCTCTTGTTTGCAAGTAGTGCATAGACTCATCTCCTTGTCCGATTTCATACATTATATTATATCCGATTTCGTACATAAGTCAATGGTTTTTTTGGACTCTGGAGTAGTGTCTGCCGCCTGTAAAATCCTTATATGTTACAGTATGGCATATGAAAATTTGCAATAGTATGTATGAAAGATTTGTGGTAAAATCATCCTATGATAACTGTACGCGCCGGATCTGCTCCTGCAGGGATATGGATCCGGCGCAAAACAAAAACGAATGTTTTCATACGGAGGAATACTATGCAGTACATCAGTCATTACAGCTCTCCCATAGGCGAGATCCTTTTGGCGGCTGACGACATCGGCCTGACCGGTCTGTGGTTTGAAGGCCAGAAATATTTTGCCCTCTCTCTGGATGAGGAGCACGAAGAAAGAGAAATCCCCCTATTTGAAAAGGTAAAGCACTGGCTTGACGTGTATTTTTCCGGAAAAGAACCGGATTTTTCCATACCGCTTCATGCTGCAGGCACAGTTTTTCAAAAGGAAGTGTGGGAGATCCTCTGCTCGATCCCCTATGGACAGACTATGACCTACGGTCAGATCGCCAATCAGCTGGCTGCCAAAAAAGGATTGCCCCACATGTCCGCCCAGGCTGTAGGCGGCGCGGTCGGCCGCAACAGGATCTCTATCATCGTGCCCTGCCACCGCGTCGTTGGGGCGGACGGAAGCCTTACCGGGTATGCAGGCGGCATTGATAAAAAAGAAAAACTGCTGGCTCTGGAAAGACAGACGTGAAACTATCTTTATCACACGGCGCCCTGACCGGAAGAAGACTTTACGATAAATACCGCGACAGAGCGAGGGCGCATGATAAATTCCCGCTCGATCCTCACTTCTTTACCCTCTTCATAAAAATAATTTCCATCGCCGTCTCCATAGGTATTGACGCACAGATGCCAGGAAAAGTTATTCTTGATGGTCGGCAGCGTGATCTTAACGTCTTCCCAGTAGGTATTCACAGAGATATAGACAATGTCGTCCTGCCCCTTTTTGCTGTCATAGCCTGCGAAGCTGACGGAAAACGTCCTGGTATCCGGCGGCAGGGACAGCTTGTCGCCGTCCAGGTCGTGGACGTGGAGCGGATCCATGCCGCAGACGGCATCCGGCAGCTTTTTCCCTATGACAGTATGTTTCAGGCGGAAATGGATCATAAAACGGAAAAATTCATAAAGCTTCCGATTCTTTTCAAGCAGACTCCAGTCCAGCCAGGAGATCTCGTTGTCCTGGCAGTAGGAGTTGTTGTTGCCGTATTGGGTATTCCCAAATTCATCTCCGGCAAGGAACATAGGAGTTCCCCGGCTGCACATCAGCACGGCGCAGGCGTTGCGGATCATGCGGTAACGCAGCTTTAAAACTTCAGGATCGTCTGTTTCTCCTTCTGCGCCGCAGTTCCAGCTGCGGTTATCGTTTGCACCGTCCGTATTGTTCCAGCCGTTTGCCTCGTTATGCTTATCATTGTAGGAGTACAGATCGTAAAGGGTGAAGCCGTCATGACAGGTGATGAAATTTACGCAGGAATTGTATCCGGCGTAGATCCCTTTTGGATCAGGCCTTAAGCCTCCGTAAAGGTCGCCGGAACCTACTATGCTCCATGCCGCGGTCTGGGCGTTTTCGTTCCAGCCTTTTAGATAGCCCCTTAAAGAATCGCGGTAGCGCCCGTTCCATTCAGCCCAGCGCCCGTTGGCGGGAAAACTCCCTACCTGATAGAGGCCGCCGGCATCCCACGCTTCCGCGATCAGCTTTACATTGCTGAGCACCGGGTCGTGGGCCAGACTGTCCAGAAGAGGCGGATTGTTCATAGGAGATCCGTCTTCATTGCGCCCCAGGATGCTGGCTAAGTCAAAACGGAACCCGTCTACCCGGTAGGTGATGGTCCAGTAACGCAGACATTCCAGGATCATCTGGCGGACTACCGGATGGTTGCAGTTTAAGGTATTGCCGCAGCCGCTGAAATTGTAGTAATGGCCGTCCGGAGTGAGCATATAGTAAATGTTATTGTCAAAGCCTTTGAAGCAGAAAGAAGGCCCTTTTTCATTTCCCTCTGCAGTGTGATTGAATACAACGTCAAAAATAACTTCAATGCCGTTTGCATGGAGTTCTTTGATCAGCTCTTTTAATTCCGTCCCTTCGTGGTTGTATTCCGGCGTGGAAGCGTAGCTGGAGTTGGGGGAGAAAAAGCTGACGGTATTGTAGCCCCAGTAGTCCAGAAGAAGTTTTCCATTTACTTCCCTGGAGTTCATAGTCTCGTCAAACTCAAATACAGGCATAAGCTCCACCGCGTTGATCCCCAGATCCTTCAGATAAGGGATCTTTTCCATCAGGCCGGCAAATGTCCCTCTGTGGCGGACGCCTGAAGAAGGATGCTCCGTAAATCCTCTTACGTGAAGTTCATAGATGACAAGATCGCTTAACTCTCTGGAAGACTGCGGCATATCGCCCCAGTCAAAGGTATCCCGTACCACCCTGGCATGGTAGGCGCCCTTTCGCGGCTGCCCCCAGATCCTCTGGCCGGCCACAGCCCTTGCATAAGGATCCAAAAGGACGGAATCCCGGCTGAAGATCAGGCCCTCTTTCGGCAGATGGGGGCCTTCGATCCGGTAAGCATATTCAAAATCCTCGATATCCAGGCCGAAAACGATCATGGAATACACGTCGCCGATCTTGTATTCGTCTGGAAAAGGCAGGGTGGCAAATGGTTTTGAAGAGTTCCTGTGGAACAGGAGCAGTTCGCAGGACGTTCCGGAATGGGTATGGATGGTAAAATTGACGCCTACAGGAAGCGCCATGGCTCCGTTCATTTCAAATAGGCCGGGACGTACGGGAAAGCCAGAGATCTCTCCCATAGGCTTTACAGAAACCGGCGAGTTGGTTATAAAGCTATGAAAAGAATGTTTCAAAAATAAGCCTCCTGTCTGATACGATTTTTAATACTTTTCATTATACTACAAAATCCGCATCAGCGATCTTATTTAAAAAAATTATTGACAATTTGGTTAGTTAGTGCTAATCTATAAACGCAGTTAGGAGAGAATAACTTTTTAAACTGCTTTTTTGTAAAGTATAAGTTAGCATACACTTACTATGAAAGCCCCTGACGTCAGCTGTGTGGACGGGGCGTGCCTGCACGCGCAGACATACGGATACCGCAAAGAAAGCATGGTGCGATCGGCTTTCAGGTCAGAAGAAGGAGAGGATTATGATGCCTTTGACGATGCAAAGGGAAGGCGATACGGCTGTGATCCAGCGTGTCGGAGGAAAAGAAGAAGTGAGACGCCATCTGGAGAACATGGGGTTCGTGCCAGGAGCGGAGATCACGGTGATCTCCATTAACGGGGGAAATGTGATCGTGAACGTAAAAGAAACGCGTGTAGCCATAAGCAAGGAAATGGCGAACAAGATTATGGTGTAGGGCCATGAGTGTGGAAAACGCAGAAAGGAAGAACGAAGATGGAGACATTAAGAGACGTGAAATGCGGCAGTACAGTATCGGTTGTCAAACTCCATGGCGAGGGCGCGGTCAAACGCCGTATCATGGATATGGGGATCACAAAGGGAGTCCAGATCTTTGTCCGGAAAGTAGCTCCTTTGGGGGATCCGATTGAAGTGACAGTGAGAGGCTATGAGTTGTCCCTGAGAAAAGCAGATGCAGAGATGATAGAAGTCAAATAAAAGAAAGAATCTGCTTTTATTTTTATCAATGAGTTAGTTAAGACTAATTATTGAGAAAATTTCTCAACAAGGCTTTAAGACGAGGAGGATATAAAAATGGCGATCAAAATTGCATTGGCCGGCAATCCAAACTGTGGAAAGACAACACTGTTTAACGCATTGACCGGTTCCAACCAGTTCGTAGGAAACTGGCCCGGCGTTACGGTAGAGAAAAAGGAAGGAAAGCTGAAAGGCCATAAGGATGTGATCATCCAGGACCTTCCGGGGATTTATTCCCTTTCTCCATACACTCTGGAAGAAGTTGTGGCGAGGAACTACCTGGTTACCGAGCGTCCGGACGCGATCTTAAATATCGTAGACGGCACAAACCTGGAAAGAAACCTGTATCTGTCCACACAGCTGATGGAGCTGGGAATCCCGGTGCTGATGGCCGTCAACATGATGGATATCGTCAGCAAAAACGGCGACGAGATCAATATCAATGCTTTAAGCAAGGCGATCGGCTGCCCGGTCATGGAGATTTCCGCGTTAAAGGGAACCGGGATCAAAGAGGTCGCCGCAAAGGCTGTAGAGATGGCGCAGGCAAAGAAGGATACGGCGATCGTACATAAATTTGCGAAGGAAGTTGAGAACGCCCTGGAGGAGATCGAAACTTATCTGGGAAGCAGCGTTCCGGAAGAGCAGAAGAGGTTCTTCGCGATCAAACTGTTTGAGAGAGACGACAAGATCGCGGCGCAGTTAAAGGAAGTTCCTCATGTAGAAAATATCATCAAAAGCGTGGAAGATTCTCTGGACGATGATGCAGAGAGCATCATCACCAACGAGCGTTACAATTATATCGCTTCCATCATCAAAGGCAGCTATAAAAAGAAAAACGAGGGGCAGCTGACTGTTTCTGATAAAATTGACCGGATCGTTACAAACCGCTGGCTGGCTCTTCCAATTTTCGCGGTTATCATGTATATTGTTTATTATGTATCTGTTTCGACGGTGGGTACGTTCGTAACAGACTGGACCAACGACGTTCTCTTTGGAGAGATCGTTCCGCCGGCTGTAGAAGGCTTCCTGGTAAGCGTAGGCTGCGCGGACTGGCTGCAGGGACTGATCCTGGACGGTATCGTTGCCGGCGTTGGCGCTGTGCTCGGATTCGTTCCTCAGATGCTGGTGCTCTTCATCTTCCTGGGATTTTTGGAAGCCTGCGGCTATATGGCCAGAGTGGCGTTTATCATGGACAGGATCTTCCGTAAATTCGGTCTTTCCGGAAAATCCTTTATCCCAATGCTCATTGGGACCGGCTGCGGCGTGCCAGGCGTTATGGCTTCCCGTACCATCGAAAACGACAGAGACAGAAAGATGACTGTTATGACAACCACATTTATCCCCTGCGGCGCAAAGCTTCCGATCATCGCCCTGATCGCAGGCGCGATCTTCCAGGGGCAGTCCTGGGTAGCTCCCAGCGCGTATTTTGTAGGTATCGCAGCGATCATCTGCTCTGGTATCATCCTGAAAAAGACAAAGATGTTCGCAGGCGACCCTGCTCCCTTTGTAATGGAACTTCCGGCATACCATATGCCGACAGTAGGAAATGTATTAAGAAGCATGTGGGAAAGAGGCTGGTCCTTCATCAAGAAGGCCGGTACAGTTATCCTTTTATCTACCATCGTGATCTGGTTTGGTTCCAGCTTTGGATTTGTAGATGGAAAATTTGGCATGGTTGAAGATCTTTCCCAGGGTATCCTTTCTAATATCGGCCAGGCTGTAGCATGGATCTTCGCTCCGTTAGGATGGGGAGACTGGAAAGCGGCAGTGGCAGCCGTTACAGGCCTTGTAGCAAAAGAAAACGTTGTAGGAACCTTTGGCATTCTTTACGGATTTGCGGAAGTAGCAGAAGACGGACAGGAATTCTGGGGTACTATGTCTCAGAACTTTACAGCCGTAAGCGCATATTCCTTCCTGGTATTTAACCTTCTGTGCGCTCCCTGCTTCGCGGCTATCGGCGCCATCAAGAGAGAGATGAACAATGGGAAATGGACATGGTTTGCCATCGGCTACCAGACAGGTCTGGCATACTGCGTATCCCTTTGTATCTACCAGATCGGAACCTTTATCACAACCGGTACTTTTGGCATCGGCGTAGTGGTAGCTCTTGCGATCATCGCTGGATTTATCTACCTTCTCGTAAGGCCTTATAAAGAAAGTGAAACATTAAACGTAAATGTAAAAACGGCAAAGGCAAAAGCCTGAGAACCTGATATCCGGCCCGGCAGATCTGCCGGGCCCGTAAAGGATAGGAACAGGAGGATTTTATGAATTTACCGACACTGATCATTTTATTGGCGTTAGTGGCAGTCGTCGCGTTTGTAATACGTGTGATGATCAACGATAAGAAAAACGGCAAGACATGCGGCGGCTGCGGCGGAAACTGCAGCGGCTGCGGCGGAAGCTGCCATTCCCACAGTAAAACAGGGGGCCGGTAAAGCGATATAAGCGAGGGATGATGATATGCAGCAGAAGGAACAGATCATTAAGGAGCTTCAAAAAAGGGGAAAAAGGATAACGGAGCAGCGGAAAGTCCTTTTAGATGTGATCCTGGAAGGCGGCTGGAGCTCCTGCAAAGAGATTTACTATGAGGCATCGAAGAGAGATCCGTCGATCGGGCTGGCTACGGTTTACCGGATGATGGCCACCTTGGAAGAGATGGGCGTTATCAGCCGCAGCTATCATTACTCATTTCCGCCTTCAGATAAGGAGGAAGAGACATGTCAACAGCAATTATATGTCTGATCCTGGTTGTGATCGCTGTGATCGGAGTGAAAAGCTATATGAAAAAGCTTACCTCCGGCTGCTGCGGCGTGTCTTCTGGAAAAGCGCCTAAAAAGATCAGGGTAAGCGACAGAGATCCCAGCCACTATCCGGTACGAAAGCTTTTAAAGGTAGACGGGATGGTGTGCGGAAACTGCGCGACCAACGTGGAAAATTCCCTGAACCGCCTGGATGGAGTGTGGGCGCGGGTGAACCTGGAAAAAGGCGAAGCCGACGTATATATGAAGGAAGAGATCCCTGACGACGAATTGAGATCTGCGGTAAGATCCGCAGGTTATACGGTGTACCGGGTGGAGGAAAAAAGCGTCTGATTTAATAAATATTATCAATAAATCATATAGACAAAACCAGTGTGAAAAGGTATAATCATTACAAAGTTAGTTATAACTAACTATCGTGAAAAAGCTATATAAAAGAGATCAGATACAAAACGAAGACAGGAGGTACAGCTAATGAGCGTAGTGATTATCGGAGGACACGACCGTATGGTCAGCCAGTATAAGAAGATCTGCAGATCCTATCGATGTAAGGCGAAGGTATTTACCCAGATGAGCGCAAGCATGGACAAACAGATCGGAAGTCCGGACATCCTGGTATTGTTTACCAGCACCGTCTCCCACAAGATGATACGATGCGCGCTGGAAGAAGTGGACGAGAAGAGAACGGATATCGTGCGATGCCACACCAGCAGCGGCACGGCGCTGATGGAGATCTTAGAGAAGCGGTGCGGTTAGAGACAGCGAAAACAAAGAATATCCCTGCCGCTTTGGAAACACGGCGATCCGTGCAGCTTTTGCTGCGCCGTTTATTTTAGGGCCAAATCCCAAACTTGCTCCTTACGGAGCTTCGGACAAGGGATTTGGCCCTAAACTATGCTCGCAAAACTGCCCGGATCCTGCCGAATCGTTTCCAAAGCGGCAGGATATTCTATGTTTGCCGCAATCATCAAAGCCTTCCCAGGGATGCAAGCCGGAGATAACATAAAAAAATTTTGCAAGTATATGGGATATAAAATTTCGTGGAGTATAAGGGGAATTTTGCAGAAAAATGAAGACCCGTTCCAGGCTTCTGGGGGGCAAATGATTCGGCCTGTAATAGGCGGCGCAGCAAAGCCGCTCCGATCGCCGTGTTTGCCTCCCAGAAGCCTGGAACGGGCTATTCCCCTTTTCTAAACTCTTATCTGTAGAAATTCAGGTTTTCTGCTTCCCACTCTACGATCAGGCCGCTGTAGGCGTCGATCTTGAATTCATACAGCATGTTGTCGTAAATGAGGCGGCCTTCGTATTCCATCCGTCCGTCGTCTCTTTTGAGAAGTACGGATACGTCTTCTGCAGCGGCTCCGGGAACACGCTCGATCACAGATTGTTTTGCCTGGTCCTCAGAAACCATTCCGGCGTCCTGGGAAGAAGGTGGAAGCAGGTATTCCGCATCCTGGTCAAAGCTGAGGATCGTTCCATCGTCCGCTTTGATGTCGTAGCTGTATTCTACTCCGTCTGCAGAAAAAAATTCTACTTCATAAATATGCAGGCCGTCGTCAAAATCCTCTTCGATCCTGGAGCGGGACACCTGATCCTGGGTCAATCCCGCGTGGGCCAGGGCAATAAACAGAGGTTCGATTTCAGAGGAAGGTAAAGAGGCTTCTGCAGAAGGCGTCTGAGCGGAAGAAGAGGCAGCTGCGGCTGCTTCCGGCGCAGCTTCTGCAGTTTCCGCAGCTTCCGCCGCAGCCGATCCTGCGGCTGCTTCCTGGCCGGCTTCACTGGAAGACGGATCCTGTGCGGAAGAAGCTGCTAAAGCAGCAGTAGTCTCCTGGGCGTTCTCGGCTCCGGAAAGCGTCTTTTTTTCAATAACCACGCCGGTTACAGCGTCGATATCATATTCTTGTTCCTCGCCGTTTGCGGTAAAGATCACCTGATAGTAAAACGTGCCGTTTTTACTGTCAAGGCCGGCTGCGGAGAAATCTGCTTCCTGGGAAGTAAGCCCCGCGTCCTTCAAAGCGGCCTCCTTGGCGGCGTCGATCCCGATGTAATCGGCGGTCGAGGCCTGAGAACCATTGCCGCAGGCGGAAAGCACAGCGGCGGATAAAACAATGAGAAGTCCATTTCTTAAATTATTTCTTTTTATCATAAAATAAATCCTCCCTTGACTTTTGATAGCTGTATTATAAACAGGAAATATTAAAATTTTATTAGAAAACTGATTTATTATGAGGCGGAATGAAGAGGAAGCGAGACGGTAAAGCAGCTGCCCTTTCCCGGCTCGCTTTTTACCTTCACCGTACCTTTATGCAGGGACACGATCTGCCAGACCATGGAAAGCCCAAGTCCAAGCCCGGAATTTCCTTTCCGGGACGGATTTACCTGGTAAAAACGCTGCCAGATCTTATCAATATGCTCTGGATCGATCCCGATCCCGTCGTCTTTTACTTCCAGGACAGCATAGCCGCCTTCTGCGGAAAGGCGCGCCCATATATGGCCGTTTTCTTTGCCGTATTTTCTGGCGTTTTCCAGGAGATTGACGATCACTCTTGATATGAGGAAAGGATCTCCCTCCAGAACGATCCCAGGTTCAATATCAGCGGCCAGGGAGATCCCGCGGCCGCCCTGATCCTGCTCTTCGCACAGTTCGGCGGTCATCGCGCTGAGGTCAAAAGCCTCTCTGGAGACTTTCTGGGTGCCAAGGTCCAGCCGTGTCAGATCTAACAGACGTTCGATGAGGAAAGACATTTTTTTTGCCTGCCGGTCGATCACCTCGATAGCTTCCTGATAATCCTCTATAGTGTCTCCGTGCTTTTTCGCATAGCTGCACTGAGCCAGGATAACGGCCGTAGGTGTCCTGAGCTCATGGGAAGCGTCGGAAGTAAACTGCTTTTCCGCTTCAAAAGCCTGCTCCAGCCGTTCAAACATGTGGTCAAAGGCGCTGGATAAGCGGACGACTTCCAGATCGCTCCCCTTTGGGATCCCGATCCGTCTGGTCAGATCCCTGCCTTCGCCGATACTTTCCGCTGTCTCTGTAATATAGGAGATTGGAGCCAGCGCCTTCTTTACGATCAGATAGCCTCCGATAGCGGCGGTAAGGATAAAGAAGGGTAGGATAAAGGAAAAAATCGCCAGGATCGTATGGATCGCCTGGCTGCCGTCCGGGCTGTTTAAAACGCCTCTCAGCCAGAAACCGTCGTCCCATCCGGAAGGGATCCAGAAGTCCAGCACATAAAAGCCGCTTTCACCGTCAGGGACAAATTTTGTGACCCCGTTTTCCAGGGCCGCATCAACTGGAAAAGAAGGCGGGGCCTGGCCGGAGATCAGGGCCTTATTTTTATTGTAAATAAGCATATATACATTATTGGAATAAAATTCAAATTCAGGCTTCAGGACCAGCCTGTCCTGATTGGCGCTGACATTTGGGATATTGCCCCGGACCGTAAGGGAGAGGATGTTAAAAGCCTCTGTGCGGGCCACGTGGCTGTTGATCACCAGGATCAGCCCTAAGCAGACGGCTGCCAGAACGGCCAGGAAGCCGGTGAACCAGAGCGTCAGCTTAAATTTGGTGGAAAGGGTCCGTTTCATTGATCCTCCTTTATCATCCAGCCGGCTCCCCATACGGTGCGGATCAGCTTATGGGGCTGGCCGCCGTCGATCTTTTTCCTGAGATAGCTGATATAAACGTCCACAACATTGGAACCGCCGCTGTAATCGTAATTCCATATATGATCTTCGATCTTTTCCCTTGATAAGACGATGCCGGGATTCATGCACATATATTCCAGGATCGAGTATTCCCTGGAGGAAAGATCGATGGTTTTTCCGGCTCTGGTAACTGTATGGCTTCCCGTATCCAGAGTCAGGTCGCCGATGGTGATCGCGCTGGAAGTATGGGGCGTGCGTTTGCGGGTCATGGACCGGACGCGGGCCAGAAGCTCGTCAAAATCAAAAGGTTTTATCAGGTAATCGTCCGCTCCGGAATCCAGGCCCAGCACCCGGTCCGGGATACTGTCCTTTGCGGTCAGAAACATCACTGGCAGATCCAGCCCCTTTTTCCGGATCGCCTTTAGTACCGTAAGGCCATCCGCTTCCGGCATCATGATATCCAGAATGGCGGCGTCGTAATCCGTATGTTCCAGGTAGTAGAGCGCCTCTTTTCCGTCAAAGCAGGCGTCGACGCCATACCCCTCTTTTTCCAGAGATTTTTTGATCAGACGGTTCATATCCTCCTCGTCTTCTGCGATCAGGATCCTCATTGTCAGTACCTCCCATAAAATACAGAATATGTGAAACATCTATATTATTATACTCCGAAAGAGCGGAATAAGGAAGAAGCCATTTTCCTATAAAAATTTTAACTTTTTAAAAATTCTAATGATTCTTTAATATTTATCCTTTAATATGACGGTACAAACAAAAAACAAAGCCAGATCAAAAGAAAGGATGGAAAAATATATGAAGAAGAGATTAGCGGTATTAGGAACAGGAATGGTAACAGGAGCGATCTGCATGGTAATGGCGATGACCGTGTTCGCGGCAGGGATCACAGAGGACAGGGCGAAAGAGATCGCGCTGGAGAACGCAAAAGTAAGCCAGGAGGACGTTTCCTTTATCTGGACAGAAGTGGACTATGACCACGGCAGAAAAATCTACGATGTAGAATTCTTTACAAAGGACTACAAAGAGTACGATTATGAGATCGACGCGGAAAATGGAACTATCCTTGAAATGGATTATGACGCGGAATATGAGCTTAGAGACAGGAGAGAGGACAGGAGCCGCAGAGAAGGATCCGCGCAGACGGACGATCTGATCACAGCAGAGGAAGCTAAAGCGGCGGCATTAAAGCAGGTCGGACTGGAAGACAGCCAGGTGCGCTGGGGACGGATAGAAAAGGACTATGACGACGGACGTATCTTATACGAAGGAAAATTCTTCTATAATGAAATGGAGTATGAATTTGAAGTAGACGGAAGAGACGGCAGAGTCGTAGAATGGGATGTGGAAAGCATCTACGACTGATAAAAAGAGAAATATGCGGCGATCCAGCCGGAAAGCGGCAAAAAGCGGGGATCTGAGGTCCCCGCTTTTAAGCATCCGTATCTTTGGGTAAAAATTCTCTGCTTTTTTCAATATGTTCCTTGATCGCCTGAAAACTGGTGGAGCTGACCACATGCTCGATGCGGCAGGCGTCTTCCACAGCAGTCTTTTCGTCCACGCCCAGGAACATGAGCCACTGGGACAGGGTCGTATGGCGTTCATATATGGTTTCCGCGATCTTTCGTCCGGCGTCGGTCAGGGTGATAAAACCATTGCCGTCGATGACGATAAAACCGTTTTCCCGGAGATTTTTCATGGCTACGCTGACGCTGGGCTTGGAAAAATCCAGTTCAAGGGCGATATCGATGGAACGGACGTGAGGTTTGCGCCGGCTGAGGATCAGGATCGTTTCCAGATAGTTTTCAGCAGATTCCTGTATTTTCAATGATAAACCCTCCTGTCAAAAGTGAGTATGGCATGCGCGCACAAATATAATACGTGCTTTTTAAGTTTAACATATGAAACCGAAAAAATCAATGCGGCGGTTTCAATGAAAAACAGCATGAAAAACGGCCGGTTAGGGGAACCGGCCGTCTCAAGGAGAAGGTATTTCGTTTTATGGGGTGTAGCAAAAACTATATATAATGTATTGGGGGGTTTACGTCCATTATAATAGCATAAACCTAAAAATAAGTGTGCACAAAAATAAAAAAATATCAGGTCAGTATTTATGATAAACTGACAAAAAAGTAACAGGCAAAGCAAAAAACCTGGGATATCAGGCCTGATGCTGTTCTTCCGCGCAGAGGCGCAGGCCGGTTTCCCTGTTTTCGCCTATGAGCCGGATCAGGGTGTGCTCCTTCACTGTAGAAGAGTAGTAGAAGCCAGCCTGATAGATACAGCCGGCCTTTGAAAGGGCGGACACCTGTTTTTCCGTTTCAACGCCTTCCGCGATCACATGGAGACTCAGCTTCTTGGCGATGTCTACCAGATCAGTGATGACGATCTCGGCCCGCGGGTCATTTTCCATCTGCCACAGGAACATACGGTCCAGCTTTAAAGAGCTGACCGGAAGATCCAGAATAGCGGACAGGCTGGCCATGCCGGAACCATAGCTGCCAAGGACCAGTTCTACGCCCATCTGGGAAAGCTCCTGAAGAAGAACGCTGATGTTTAAGTAAGCGGTAGTAAATACGCTGTCCTTTAGCTCGATCGCCAGTTTGCCCCTGGGGATATCGTACATATCTATGATCTCCTGGATCTTATCCAGAAAATCTTCCTGCAAAAAGAGAACAGAGGAGATAGGAAGGGAGATAAAGTCAAATTCCTTTCCTTCGTCCAGCAGACGGCGGATGCACTGGCCGATCCGGTTCAGAGCATAATACTCCACGCTGCGGATCTGTCCGGAATCCTCCGCTATAGGGAGAAATTCTCCGGCTCCCACCATGCCGATCCCTTTGATAAAAATCTTCATGTAATATTTCGCCATAGTAAACTTTTCTTCCTGGATATTGTAAGCCGGCCAGAAAGTAACGTCGATCTCGTCATTGTCCAGGGCGGTCTGAAGGTAGCGGGCGATGGCCTGCCTTCTGGAAAAGCTTGCCTGCATCTCGCTGTCATAGACTGCGTACTGGTTCGGTCCGCTTTCAGCAGCTTCGGAAAGAGCCATATCCAGGAATTTCATCATCTCAGAAGCGGAAAACGTATATCCAGGATAAGGGCACATGCCGATCTGTACGGAACAGAGACAATCCGTGCCGCTTACCTTCCATACATGCCCGAACTGATCCAGGATCTTTTCGGCCAGCACCGTAGCCTGTCCGGTGGAATAGTCCTTCAGGATAATGAAAAATTCCACGCCGATGTAACGGTATACAGTATTATGGGATACCTGTTCCAGGTAGGAGATGATCTGATCAAGAAGCGCTTCGCAGTAATCATATCCAAACGTCTCGTTCAGCTGCCGGAAATTCTCAATATATAGTTTCAGGATCATGCCTTTTGACTGGTTTCCCTGCCGGTCCAGTGTCTGCTGGAGCTGGCGGAAACCGTCTTCCCTGCTGGGCAGGCTGCGGGAAGGGCTGTCCGTATATCCGTCCTCATAGGATGTCTTGCGATCCGCTTCTTCTTCGGATGATAATGAAGCGGATTGTTTTCTTTTTTGAAACCAGGCCATAGTAAAACCTCCCAAAGTCGTTTTCTGTTGCTGCTACCATTTTATTATGGAAAAGGGAAAAAAGCAAGGGAAGAAAAATCAGGACGCCGTCTCCCAAGATCAGATTTTGGGAGCGATTTCCTGCGCAACGAAAAAGTCCGGCGGGAAAACGCCGGACCATACATAGGAGAAAAGTGAGAATCTATTTGAAAAGGCTGTCTGCCTTGTTTATGATAATAATATACAGCACATTTATGATGAAAGTATGGACAAAACATAAAGAAAGTCTAAAAGATATAAAATAACTATGTACTGGCAGCGGCTTTTTAGCGGCTGCCAGCGAAGACCCTGTCAGGCCTTGTTGACAAAGGATTCGCAGTCTGTGCACTCTTTCTTTGTAGGGTTGGCTTCATGAGTCCCCACTTTGATCCGGTCCAGCGTACAGTACTCCTCCGCCTGCGCGTGGTGGACGCAGTTGCGTATGGAACATTCAATACTTGTGTTTTTTCCGTTTGTCATCATAATCGCGTACCTCCTGGTCGATCGTGTTCATGCTGCCGGATGGATATCCGCCGGCTGCAATTACTATTATGCCTCTTTGCAGAAAAAATATGCAGATGATAAAATTATCATAACAGCTTAGAACGGCTTTATCGGAACTGGATAATATGGTATGATTTGCTTAAATGAGCAAAAAAGGAGAAAATGAAAATGGCAGAGAGAAGACGGATGGTGATCCCGCAGGAAAAGAAACGGGATGAGGAAATGTTTCGGTGGTTTGAAGAAGATGGACTGGAATTTCTGAAGCAGCGGGGAGGGGACGGAGCGGTGATCTCCTATACGACGGATGAGGATGGGATCAATGTAACAATTAAGCTGAAAAAGATCCTGATCCTTCCGGATTTTGATCAGGATCTTCTCCAGCTTTTAGCAAAGGCAGGAACCTGCAGTATAAGAGCCAAGGACCAGGGCTGGATGGAGATCCGGCTGTGGTTCAGAGGCTGGATATGGGTAGAAAAAGAAACTACTGATTAAAAAAGTTTTTAAGATATTCCCAGTACCAGTCTGGATAGGAGGCTGGAGGCCTCGTTCCCTCCGGCCTGGACGGACGGGGAGTTTCCGGCGTGGAAGGCTGGGTTTCTTCTGAGCCAGACGGCAAAGTCTCTGCCGCCTGGCTGTTTTTATCGGTCTCTTCCGGGACAGGAGCCCCGATATCTTCAGAACTTTCCGTATCCCCATAGGAATGGAAGGATGAGTCAGGCTTCGGAGCCACGGTGTTTCCGGAAGATCCGCCGCTGGAAGAAGTAGGGGCGTCCCCGGACACATATCCAGGCCCGGTAGGGGAGATAGAGCTGCCGGGGCTTTCGGAATCAATGATCGTTCCGGTAGCGGAGTGGACCGTACAGGTGCCTGGAAGGGCAAATACAGAGTCGTCTGTAGCCGCAGTTTCTCCCGAAGGAATGTTGATAAAGATGCCAGTAGTCTTTTCTGTGCAGAACGGAGTAGGAAGCATGCCGGACTCCGCGCAGATCGTCGCCCTTACGTGAGTGCTGCATACGTCTGTAGGAGCCGTGCCCTTGGCGAAGTATTCCGTATAGACGGCGTTGCCCCTTGGGTCGGCGGAGCAGACTCCGGAAACAGCCAGCTTGCCGGATTTGCGGCAGATCTGGGCAGTCTCGATGCTGTCCGGGACAGCAAAGCCTGGATCGGACATGCCTTCGTGAACCCTGGTCATGATCTTCCGCCAGATATCCTTGTGGAAGGATGTATTGGTCAGCTTCTGGTTATTGTCATAGCCGCCCCATACGCCGGCTGTATAGTAAGGCGTATAGCCCACGAACCATATGTCGTTATTAGCCGTCGTGGTGCCGCTCTTTCCGGCTGCGGACATATTGGAGAGAGCGGACCGGGTGCTGGTGGAATTGACTGAGACGCCGGATCTTGCGAATTTCCGGTTGCTCTGCATGGATTCCGCCATGGCGTCGGTTAAAAGGAACGCTGTGGAATCCTTTAATACCCGCTTCGTCTCAGGCTCGTTGCTGATCAGGACCTTGCCGTTGTGATCCAGGATCTTTGTGAAGAAGACTGGCTTCGTGTAAACGCCTCCGTTGGCGATCGACGCGAAAGCAGAGGTCAGCTCCAGGTTGGTAACGCCCTTTGTAAGGCCGCCCAGAACAGCCGCAGGGGTAACGTCCTCCGGCACCAGAGTGGTGATCCCGAAGTTCTGGGCATATTCAATGCCAAGCTGCGGCGTGACCGTCTCCATAAAGCAGCGGACGGCTACGATGTTCATGGAATAGATGATGCCTTCACGGATGCTGGAATAGCCAAGGAAGCCCTGACGGCTGTACCAGTTGGAAAAGGTCTTTGTGCCTACGGTGTAAGGCGCATCGTAATAGACAGTGCCCAGAGTGGCGCCGCAGGCGTCCAGAGCGGGAGCGAAGGCGGTGATCACCTTAAATGCAGAACCTGGCTGACGAAGGGTATCGCAGGCGCGGTTTAACGTCAGGCTGGCGGTCTTTTCTCCTCGCCCGCCGCTGATGGCCTTGACCTCTCCGGTAGCCTGATCCATGATCACAAAGGAAACCTGAGGCTGAAGGACAGTTTCCAGGCTCTCGCCGATGATCTCGTCCCCCTCTTTTAACAGCCAGGCCTTATATGCGTCTACATCGGCCTGGATCGCGTCCGTGCTGTCGTACAGGCCGTCGTATCCGGTATCTCCCAGCTCATTTTTATGGTAAGCTTTGATATTTTCCTGAGAAAAATGCTCCGTCGTGCCGTCGGCGTGGGTGATGGAAAGGCGGTATTCCATGGAATACTCAACAGTCGCGTAATTTTCCGGGTTGTTCACTTCCTCGTCTACGATCGCCTGGATCTGGGGATCCTGGGTGGTGTAGATCTGCAGGCCGCCGCTGTATAAGAGATTATATGCCTGGGTTTCCGAATATCCCAGCTTTTCTTTCAGGGCTTCTGTAACCTGCTTGGTAAGCTCATCTGTAAAATAGCTGTAAGGCGTGGAGCTTTCCCTGGTGGCCAGATCTACAGTCTGGATACGGTCGTAAACGTTGTCCGCCAGGGCTTCTTCCTGTTCTTCTTTGGTGATGTAGCCCTGGTCCACCATACACTGGAGGATGACTTTCCGTCTCTTTTCATTTTCCTCCCGGCCGCTGATAGGGTTCAGCTTTGCAGGGTTCTGGGTGATGCCGGCGATAACGGCGCATTCGGAAAGGTTCAGCTCAGAGACGTCCTTATTAAAATAACGACGGGCCGCAACCTTTACGCCCAGAGTATTGTTACCCAGGTTGATGGTATTCAGGTAATTAGTCAGGATCAGCTTCCGGTCCATGGATTTGGTCAGCTGGACCGCCAGATATTGCTCCTGGAGCTTTCTCTCGATCCTGGCTCCCCAGGTCTTTTCACTTCCGCCTTTCAGCACGTTGTTCTTGATCAGCTGCTGAGTGATGGTGCTTCCGCCGCCGCTGTAATTGCCGGAGATCAAGCCTACTGCGGCGCGGGTGATGGAACGAAGGTCAATGCCGTTGTGAGTCCAGAACCTGGAATCCTCAATAGCCACGAAGGCGTTGATCAGATCCTCAGGAAGCTCGTCATAAGTGGCTTCTTCCCGGTTGGAACCCGCCTTTACAAGGGTGTCGGTCAGGTTTCCGGCGCTGTCGTAGACCGTAGTGGCGTAGCCGCTGGGGACAATGCTTTCCATATTGATCTCAGGAGCATCGTCGATGATCCCCCGGATCATCCCGAAGCCTATGCCGGCGCAGGTAAGGCAGGCGAACAGGCAGAGCACGAACAGCGTCTTGATAAGTGAAAAACAGAGTTTGGAAGAATATTTCCTTCCTCTGGACTGTATGGACTTGATCTTCTGTTCTGTCGCATATTTACCGTAATTCATGAAGTCCTCCTTTTGATATACAGAACAAAGAATTTACGTAACAGTTCAGCCGTGCGCCAGGATATATGGTAACAGTTCGGGACGGCGGGAAAACAGGGGTAAAAACAGGCATTAAGCTTGCTTATAAGCATGCTTTTGCCCCTGTTTTCACATCGGACGGACATCCGATGCTTCTTGCCCGGCCTTGGCAGGGCAAGAAGATGTGCCGTCCTGAACTGT